>NZ_CP133018.1:1286683-1608353 GCF_030866785.1 Agromyces protaetiae
CCGAAGAGGAGCGGCGGCTCGCCTACGTCGCCGTGACCCGCACCCGCGACGACCTGCTGCTCACCGGATCCTTCTGGGCGACGCAGAAGACGCCGCGACAGCCGAGCCCGTATCTTCGCGAGCTCGCGCAGGCACGCCTCATCGACCCTGCGGTGCTGCCAGCCGCTTCCGAGCACGAGCAGAACCCGCTCGCCGACCAGGTCGAGACGATTCGCTGGCCGCTCGACCCGTTGGGCGCCCGTCGAGATGCCGTCGAAGCCTCAGCAGCGGCGGTCCGGTCGGCTGCCGAAGGTCCGAGCGGCGCCGGCATCGGCCCCGGGTTGCGCCGCGAGCTCGACCTGCTGCTCGAGGAGCGCCGCCGGCGCCAGCTCGGCCCGGGCGGCGCGGTCATTCCGGCCCGCGTGCCCGCCTCGCGGTTCAAGGACTACGTCGACGACGCGGCAGCCGTGGCCGACGAGTTGCGCCGCCCCATGCCGCAGCGCCCGTACCGGGCGACCCGGCTCGGCACGCTCTTCCACCGCTGGGTCGAGCACCGCGCCACCGGCGAAGGGGAGGCCGAGGCGATCGACGCGCTCGGCGGGCACGCGCTCGACGAGCGGCTCTGGGACGACGACGAGGACGCGCAGCGCCTCGACGACCCCGCGCCCGCTCGACTCCGCGAGCTCCAGGCGACCTTCGCTCGCTCGGAGTGGGGCGACCGCAAACCCGACGCGGTCGAGCTCGAGCTCCATCTGCCGATCGGCGAGCACGTGTTCGTCTGCAAGCTCGACGCCGTGTATCGCGTCGACCCGGCGAGCGAGCTCGGTGGCCGGGGCATCCGCTATCAGGTGGTCGACTGGAAGACCGGCAAAGCGCCGCGCGACGCGCGCGACCTCGAATTGAAGCAGACCCAGCTCGCGCTCTACCGCCTCGCCTACGCGAGCTGGGCGGGCGTGCCCGCCGACGAGATCGACGCGTGCTTCTACTTCGTCGAGGACGACCGTGTCATTCGCCCGGACGCGATCTTCGACGAGGCCGAGCTGCGCCGAGCATGGACCGACGCGGTGCAGTCGGCGGCCGTCGACCGGTAGCCGACCACACCGCTGCCCACCGCGTCGCCTGCGTGGCGTTCGTCGCGCCACGTGTGCCGCGGCCCGCCAGCCGACCCCGCGCGCTCAGTCAGAGCTGGCGCGACGGCGGCGGCGTACTCATGCGGTGCCGCGTCCGCGGTGTTTCTTGCTCAGGAAGATCGGGCGAGTGTGCGGCGTGTCGCGCGCAGACGCGCCGGCCGGGATCTCGGGATTCCTGAGCAAGGAATTGCCGCGCGTGGCAGTGGGCGCGGTCCCGGGCGCGGGCGCGGGCGCGGGCGCGGGTATGGGTATGGGTATGGGTATGGCTGCTGCCGCGGCCGCGGCGTTTCTTGCTCAGGAAGTTCGGGCGGGTATGCGGCGTGTCGCGCGCTGGCGCACCGACGGCGGCCTCGGGGTTCCTGAGCAAGGAAACCTGGGAGGCCCGTTCAGAACGTGGGAGGCACGTTCAGAACGTGGGAGGCACGTTCAGAACGTGGGAGGCACGTTCAGAACGTGGGAGGCACGTTCAGACCGTGGGAGGCACGTTCACAACGTGGGCCGCACGTTCAGGCGGTGTCGCTGCGGCGCTCGCCCGCGGGACGGTCGCCGGCCGGCGGCTCGCCGCGGGATGGCTCGTCGTCACCGCCCGGAGCCGCGTCGCCCCAGTCGCTGAGGTCCAGCGGGATCGGCGCGGTCGCGTCGGCGGAGACCTGCTCGATCTCGCCGACCCGTTCCAGGTCCGAGAAGTCATAGCTGTCGGTGAGCAGCGCACCGCCGGCCTCTCGCGGCACGTGGCCGCGCGGGGTGCCGTCGAGCAGCCGCTCCACGTCGCCGACCGTGAGAATCGGGCCGGTCTGCGCGGCGAGCGGCTCGCTGGACCGGTCGTGCACGGTTGCCACGAGCCCGTCGAGCAGCACCACGGCATCCTCGACGACCGACTCGTCGTGCGTGTCCACGCCGTGGAGCAGCCAGCGCGCGAGCTCGAGCTCGCCGTAGAGCAGCGCACGGCGGGGGAGATGCTCGTCGGCCGCGCCCTCGCGGCCGGCGAGATACGCCTCGAGCGCCCGCTCGGCCGCCGCTCCGCGCGAGGTCAGCAGCCAGTGCAGGTCGCGCGCGGGGTCGCCGACCGCGAGTCGAGCCCACCCCAGTACGCCGGTGACCCGGTCGCCGTCGACGAGGATCGACTCCGCGCCGAGCGACCCGTTGATGACCGTCGGCTCGAACCGCCAGAGCGCCGCGTCGTCGGTCGCCTCCTCCCAGCGCCGCAGGAGCGCAGCGGGCAGCCGCCCGGTGTCGGCGGCGCGGCCGACGAGGGCGATGACCTCGTCGCGGCTCTCAGCGGCGGTGCGCCGGGGCAGCCCGGCGTCCGCGACGAACCCGGTGGGCAGCGCATGGATCGCGGCGATCGCGAGTCCCACGGACTCCGCGAGGCGCATCTCGGAGGTGAGCTCATCGGCCGTGCGGTGCCTGCCGGGCACGAAGTCGGTGACGATCGCGCGGGTGCCGTCGATGGGTGCCTGACCGACGAACGCCGGCAGGTCGAAGGGAAGTCGCGAGCGGATTCCGGCCGTGAGCGAACGCAGCGCGACGAGATCGGCCGACTGCTCGGACTCGGCGGCCTGCGACCGCGGAGCGCGGATGATGAGCTTCCGGCCGTCGGTGGCGACGAGACGGACGGCGTCGTAGTCGCCCTGCGCGTGGCGCGTGTGTGCGCCGGCGGCCTGGACCGTCAGCCCGGGCACCGCCGCCGTGGCCAACGCGGCTAGAGTGAGTGGGGGTCTGGCCATGGCACACAGCTTAAGCAGGCATCCTCGTGCAGCAGGCGACCGCCACGCCTTCCCGCCGACTCCGTCCGAAGCCGAGTGAGAGGTGATCGCAGCCGTGCACGCCGTTCCTCCGCTCGCACGCGCCGCCATCGATCGCGATGGCCTCGCCCGCGCCGATGACTCGTTCGGCTCGCGATTCGACGCCGACCCGGCCGCGCGCGTCGTCATCATCCACGGCGATCGGCTGCTGATCGCGGAGAAGGTCGATGGGTCGCCGCTCGGGCTCGACCTGCGACACCCCTCTGTGCTGCCCGAAGCGACCCTGCGCTGTTACCTCGGGCGCACACTCACGATCGTGCGCGGGTCGGATGCCTCGGCCGGGGCCCCGATCGAGGTGCGGGTGTTCGACGAGGCATCCGCCGCCCTGATCGAGCCCGAGGCGGCCCGCTGGGCGGGCCTGCGCGATCTCGCCCCGGTGCTCGACGACCGCGATGCCGCGCTCGCGACCGAGGCGGTCGCGCTCGCCAACTGGCATGGGACGCACCCGCGGTGCCCACGCTGCGGGGCGGTCACGAAACCCGTGCAGGCCGGCTGGGCCAGGCGCTGCACCGTCGACGAGAGCCTGCACTTCCCCCGGACCGACCCCGCGATCATCGTCCTCGTCACCGACGACTCCGACCGGGTGCTGCTCGGTTCCAACGCGCTGTGGGAGCAGCGGCGGTTCTCGCTGCTCGCCGGCTTCGTCGAACCGGGCGAGTCGCTCGAGGCCGCCGTGGTGCGCGAGATCGGCGAGGAGGCGGGCGTCGCGGTCGACCGGGTCGAGTACGCCGCGTCGCAGCCGTGGCCGTTCCCCGCGAGCATCATGCTCGGCTTCACGGCGCGTGTCGCCGCGGGCGTCGACCCGGCCGAGGCGGAGCCCGACGGCGAAGAGATCCTGCAGCTGCGGTGGCTGAGCCGCGAAGAGCTCAGGGCGGCGACGCACGAGGTCGTGCTGCCGGGGCCCGCCTCGATCGCCCGCTGGCTGCTCGAACGATGGTTCGGCGGGCCGCTCGAGGCACACACGGCGCCGTGGGCGAGCCGATGAGCCTGACGAGCCCATGACCGAGTCATCCGCCCCGTCGTCCTCCGTCGCCGCCGACCCGCTGCTCGACGCGCTGGACGACGCGCAGCGCGTGGCGGCCGAGGCCCTCATCGGCCCGGTCTGCGTGCTGGCCGGTGCCGGTACCGGGAAGACCCGCGCGATCACGCACCGCATCGCGTACGGCGTCGCGTCGGGCGCCTACGACCCCAAGCGTGTGATGGCGCTGACCTTCACCGCGCGCGCCGCCGCCGAGCTGCGCGGCCGGTTGCACACGCTCGGTGCGGGCGCCGTGCAGGCACGCACGTTCCACGCCGCGGCCCTCGCCCAGCTCGGGCATTTTTGGCCGCTCGTCGTCGGCGGGTCGGCGCCACGCGTGCTCGAGTTCAAGGGGCGACTGCTGGGCCAGGCTGCCGAGCGCGCGAAGGTCAGGGTCGACACCGCGACGCTGCGTGACGTCGCGGCCGAGATCGAGTGGCGCAAGGTCCAGCTGCTGAGCCCCGCAGAATACGAGCAGCGCCTGCCCTCGCGGGGCGCGCCGGGATCGCTGTCCGTCGAGCAGCATCTCGCGCTCATGCAGGCGTACGAGCAGCTCAAGGACGAGCGGCGCAGCCTCGACTTCGAGGACGTGCTGCTTGCGACCGCGGGCATGATCGAGTCGGAGCCGTCGGTCGCGATGCAGGTGCGCGAACAGTACCGGCACTTCGTCGTCGACGAGTATCAGGATGTCTCGCCGGCGCAGCAGCGTCTGCTCGAGGCCTGGCTCGGCGACCGGCGTGACGTCTGCGTCGTCGGCGACGCGAGCCAGACGATCTACTCCTTCGCGGGTGCGTCGTCGGAGTACCTGCTCGGGTTCGAGCGTCGCTTCCCCGGTGCGACGATCGTGCGGCTCGAGCACAACTACCGGTCGACGGCGCCCATCGTCGAGGCCGCCAATCGGCTCATGCGAGGTCGCGAGGGCGCCTTGCGACTCCAGGCGCATGCCTCGGGGGCGGGCGCGACGTTCGGTGGCCGTGCGAACGCGCCCGGCGCGGGGGAGCCCGAGGTCACCGCGTTCCCCGACGACCTCGCCGAGGCGCGCGCCGTCGCTCGCCGGATCCGCGACCGCATCGATGCCGGCACGAAACCGCAGGACATCGCCGTCCTCATCCGGGTGAACTCGCAGTCGGCGCTGTACGAGCAGGCGCTCGAAGAGACCGGCGTGCCGGTCCGGGTGCGCGGGGCGCAGCGGTTCTTCGACCGGCCCGAGGTGCGCGAGGCGGTGCACACGCTGCGCGCGGCCTCGCTCGCGCCCGCGGACGAGCCGCTGTTCAAGTCGGTCAGCGACGTACTGCGCTCGCTCGGCTGGTCGGCCCAGGCGCCGGATGGCCCGGGAGCGGTGCGCTCACGGTGGGAATCGCTGAACGCCATCGCGCGGCTCGTCGACGACGCCCCGGCGGGAACCACGTTCCGGGCGTTCACGGATCAGTTGCGGGCACGTGCGGAGAGTCATCACGAGCCGACGCTCGAGGCCGTGACCGTGGCGACGTTGCACTCGGCGAAGGGCCTCGAGTGGGACGAGGTGTACCTCGTCGGCCTCTCGGAGGGGCTGCTGCCGATCGCCTACGCGAAGGGGCTCGCCGCCATCGACGAGGAGCGGCGGCTGCTCTACGTCGGCGTCACGCGGGCACGCCGCCGCCTCGAGCTGAGCTGGGCGCGGCGCGCGGGCGGATCGCGAGGGGACCGTGAGCCGTCGCGGTTCCTGGATGAGCTCCGCAGCCGCATTCCGGGTGCGGGGCGTACGCCAGGCGGCGAGGGCGCGAACCGTCGGGAGGGATGATCTCGGCGATGCCGTCGAGCGCCGACGAACGCCCGGTCAGTCGCGCATCGACGGCGCGTACGGCCGAGGCCGCCGCCGCCAGCTCGAGCCGTGCCGCGCGCACCGTGGGGCGCTGCTGCGTGAGCTGGGCCGCGATCAGCGGCCAGGCGTCGTCGGCGTCGCGTCGCGTCAGGTCGACGCAGCGAAGGCAGGCGGATGCCCCGGGGACGACGAGTGGCCCGACGGTGACATTGCCGTCGCCGAAGACGATCGGCACGTGCGGCAGGTCACGCCGAAGCAGCGGGAGATGCAGGGACGGTGGGATGACCCGGTCCTCGATCAGCACCACGATGCGGGCGGGCTCGGTGGCGAGCAGCGGTGCGCCGGTCGGCGTTCGAATCACCCGGTGACCGAGAAGCCCGAGCGCGCCGCCGATGGTGATCGCCGTACGGTCGTCGCCCGTGACCACCACCGGCGCGGGGTCGCGGCGGGGCCGCTTCGGCCCGGGAGACACCGTCGGCAGGAGCGCGGGCGCGAGCGCCGTCAGCACGACCCTGACGTCATCGGGGCCGGCGCCGATTGCCGCCGCGATGGTCTCGAGCGTCTCCATCGCGGCACCGTGCCGGAGCAGGTGGACCAGGTCGAGCTGGAGACGGTGCGGGCAGTCGAGGACCGCACGCGCCTCCGGCGCACCGAACTGCAGCTGATGCTCACTGCGCCACACGATGGCGAGGGAGGGATCGATCCGCGGCGGCATGCGGAGAGCATGCCGCATCGGCGGGACCGGGTGGACGATTCATCCACAGGCGCCGCATCGGAGGTGATCCGAAGCGGTCGGATTCAGTCCTTCGCGGGGTCGTCGCCGGTCGCCCCGGGGGTGTCCGGCGAATCGGGGGTGTCCGGCGAATCGGGGGCGTCGGGGGCGTCCGGGGTCTCGCCGCGGAGCAGCTGCTGCAGCGCCTGATCGAACTCCTCATCGGCGGCGGTGTCGGCCTCGCCGGCACCGGTCAGCCGCGCGACGAGTGCGCCCGGGTCGTCGAGGTCGTCGCTCGTCGGCAGCAGGTCGGGGTGCGCCCAGATCGCATCGCGGCCCTCGATGCCGACCGCCTCGGTGACGGCCCGCCACATGGCGGCCGCCTCGCGGAGCCTGCGGGGGCGGAGCTCGAGACCCACGAGCGTGGCGAGGGCCGACTCGGCCGGCCCGCCGGACGCGCGGCGCCGCCGGATCGTCTCGGCGATCTGCGCGGCTTTCGGCAGCCGCGCCGTGGCATCGGCGGTGACCACGTCGACCCAGCCCTCGATGAGCGCGAGCATCGTCTCGAGGCGGTCGAGCGCGGCCTGCTGCGATTCGCTCCGGGGTCGGATCAACTCGCCGTTCACGACCGCGTCACGGAGCTCGTCGGTGTTCGCGGGATCGAACCCGTCGGCGAGCCGTTCGAGTCGATCGAGATCGATGTCGATCCCCTGCGCGAACGTCGTGATCGAGGTGATCATGTGCAGGCGGAGCCAGCGGGCGTGCCGGAACAGGCGCGCGTGCGCGAGCTCGCGCACCGCGAGGTACAGCTCGACCTGGTCGGCGGGGATCTCGAGATCGGCGCCGAAGTCGGCGACGTTCTGCGGCAGGATCGCGGCTCGCCCGTCTTCGATGAGCGGCAGGCCGATGTCGCCGCCCGATACGACCTCTTTCGCGAGTTGGCCGACGACCTGACCGAGCTGCATCGCGAAGAGGGTTCCGCCGACACCTCGGAGCATCCGGCTCGCGCCCTGGATCATGCTGCGCATCTCTTCGGGAGCCTGCTCGCTCATGACCCGGGTCAGCGAGTCGGCGATGCTGAGCGCGACCGGCTCGGCGAGCTGGGTCCAGACCGGCATCGTCGAGGCGACCCACGAGCGTCGCGTGAGCAGCTCGGGGCCCGACGGCAGGGATGACACCTCGACCGCCTCGTCGAGCCAGAGCGAGGCGACCTGGAACGCCTGGTCGTATCGCGCGCGCTCGTCGTCGGTGAGCTGCCGTTGCTCGGCCGCCGCACCCTGTTCGCCCTGGCGCAACGCGATCGACCAGTCGATGCCGTCGCCGGCCTGGTTCATGGCCTGCTGGAGCTGCGAGAAGATCGCCGCAAGGCTGGCCGGGTCGTTCGGCAGGCCGGCTGCGCCGGCGAGGCGCGAGGCGTCGAGCCCGCCGCCTCCTGCGAGCAGCTCTCTCAGCATGTCGCGGAACTCGTCCTCGGGCTCCCGACCGAGGTCGTCGTCGCGCTCACCATCGCGGTCTGCCACAGCAGCCACCTCCCCATCACCTGCCTCAACGCTATCGCCGCCGCCCAGGGGGCAGCCTGGGAAATGGCCTAGGCTGGAGCATCCGGGCGTCCGCCTGTCGCGAACAGCGGATGCCTCGGCGCGGGCCGCGCACCCGCCAGGCCGCCCGATCGCGGAAGGATGCGATGAGCCTCTTCGACGACCCCCGTTCGACGCTGCCCGAACCCTCGGCCCGGCGTCGCCTCAGCCGTCGCGAGCGCGCAGGCTGGATCGCGGTGGGCATCGCCGTCGTCATCGGGATCGTCTTCGCACTGCTGCCGTCGCCGTACGTGATCCAGGCGCCCGGGCCCGTCTACGACACCCTCGGCACCGCCGACCAGGACGGCGAAGAGGTCCCGCTCATCGAGGTCGCCGACGTCGAGACGTTCCCCACCGACGGCCCGCTCTACCTGACCACCGTGAGCGCCTACGGCCGGCCGGGCGCGACGCCCGGGTGGCTCGACGTGATCGGCGCGTGGTTCGATCGCACGCGGTCGGCGATCCCTCTCGAGGAGATCTTCCCGCCGGGGGTCTCGCAGGAGGACCGCACGGCGAGGAACACGGCGGCGATGGTGAACTCGCAGCAGGACGCGATCGCGGGCGCGCTCGTGCAGCTCGGCTACGACTTCCCCCGAGAGGTGACGATCGCCGGGGTCTTCGAAGACGGCCCGGCCGTCGGCGTGCTGCAAGACGGGGACGTCATCGACCGCGTCGACGGGAACGAGGTGCGTTCGATCAACGAGCTCCGGATCGCGATCGCCGAGCACGGCACCGAGACCCCCGCCGTGCTCGATGTGCGGCGCGGCGAGGAGGCGCTCACCCTCGAGGTGACGCCCGTCGACCGCGGCGGCGTGACGGTGCTCGGCGTGGGCGTCCGGATGCACTACGAGCTCCCCGTCGACGTGCAGATCCGCATCGACGACGTCGGCGGGCCGAGCGCGGGCACGATGTTCGCACTCGGCATCATCGACATGCTCACACCGGGAGCGATGACGGGCGGCGAGTCGATCGCCGGAACCGGCACGATCGACTCGGCCGGCGTGGTGGGTGCCATCGGCGGCATACGTCAGAAGCTCTGGGGCGCGGATCGCGCCGGAGTCGACTGGTTCCTCGCGCCCGTGGCGAACTGTGGTGAGGTCGTCGGCAACGTGCCGGAGGGCATGCAGGTGTTCGCCATCGCCACGCTGGACGAGGCCCGCCAGATCGTCGACGCGGTCGGCGAGGGCGCCGACACCAGCGCCTTCCCCACCTGCGAAACCGCCGCCAGCTGATTCCAAGGCAGCCCCGCCTAGGATGGGACACTGATCCCGATCCCGACCGAATATGAGGCCGAGAGTGTCAACAGAGACGCACGAACCGAGGACATCGCGCCGCCGAGCGCCCATCGCCATCACGATCGGCATCGTCGCATTGCTGGTGATCGCGTTCTTCGTGTTCGCGGGCATCTACGCCGACATCCTCTGGTACGACCAGGTCGGCTTCCTCAACGTCTTCGCGACGGAGTGGATCTCGCGGATCGTGCTGTTCATCATCGGGTTCCTCGCGATGGCGGTGCCCGTGTTCGCGTCGATCCAGATCGCCTACCGCACGCGGCCCGTGTACGCGAAGCTGAACAGCCAGCTCGACCGCTACCAGGAGGTCTTCGAGCCGCTTCGCCGGCTCGCCATGTACGGCATCCCAGCGATCTTGGGCATCTTCGCGGGTGTCGCGACCGGCACCCGGTGGGAGCTCGCGCTCACGTGGCTGAACCGCACGCCGTTCGGGCAGACCGACCCGCAATTCGGGTTCGACGTGGGCTTCTACGTGTTCGAGCTCCCGTTCTACCGCTCGGTGATCGGGTTCGCGTCGGCCGTCGTGCTGCTCTCCGCGATCCTCGTGGTCGCGACGAACTACCTCTACGGAGCCATCCGCGTCTCGGGTCGTGAGGTGGTCATCTCGAAGTCCGCGCGGATCCAGATCGCGGTGACCGCGGGGATCTACCTGCTGCTGCAGGCCGTGAGCATCTGGTTCGACCAGTACGCGACCGTCACCGAGCAGGGGTCGCTCATCACCGGTGCGGCATACACCGATGTCAACGCCGTGATCCCCGGTCGCGGCATCCTGGCCGCGATCGCCGCTGGCGTGGCGATCCTGTTCATCGTGACGGCGATCATCGGGCGCTGGCGGCTGCCGCTCGTCGGCACGGCCCTGCTCGTCATCTCCAGCCTGATCATCGGCTCGCTGTACCCCTGGGTCATCCAGCGCTTCCAGGTCGACCCGAGCGAGCGTGCGCTCGAGGCGCCGTACATCCAGCGCAACATCGACATGACGCGCGACGCCTACGGGGTCGCCGACATCGAGGAGATCCCATACGAGGCGACGACGACCGCCGAGCCGGGTGCGCTCCGCGAAGACGCCGAGACGACCGCGAACATCCGGCTCATGGACCCGGCGATCATCAGCCCCGCGTTCCGCCAGCTGCAGCAGTTCCGCCAGTACTACCAGTTCCCGGGTGACCTCGACGTCGACCGCTACGAGATCGACGGTCAGACCCAGGACACGATCGTCGCGATCCGCGACGTGAACCTCGAGGGTCTCGGCGACGCGAGCACCTGGTACAACTCGCACATCGTCTACACGCACGGCTACGGCCTCGTCGCCGCGGCGGGCAACCAGCGTTCGGCCGACGGCCAGCCCGTGTTCCTGCAGTCCGGCATTCCGTCGACCGGCGTGCTCGGCGAGTTCGAGCCGCGCGTGTACTTCGGTGAGAACTCGCCCCCGTACTCCATCGTGGGTGCGCCCGAGGGGGCGGACCCGGTCGAACTCGACTACCCGGGTGGCGAAGACGGCGCCGAGCAGACGCAGACGACGTTCCAGGGCGACGGTGGTCCGAAGCTCGACAACGCGTTCAAGAAGCTGATCTATGCGCTGAAGTTCCAGTCGGAGCAGATCTTCCTCTCGGACGGGGTGAACGACGAGTCGCAGATCCTGTACGACCGCAACCCGCTCGACCGGGTCCGGAAGGTGGCGCCGTACCTCACGCTCGACTCCGATGCGTACCCCTCCGTCGTCGACGGAAAGATCGTCTGGATCGTCGACGCGTACACGATGTCGGATCAGTACCCGTACTCGAACAAGGTCAGCATGAGCGAGGCGACCGCCGACAGCGAAGGGCTCGCACCGACGCTGGCGTTCGACGAGATCAACTACATCCGCAACTCGGTCAAGGCGACCGTCGACGCGTACGACGGCTCGGTCACGCTCTACGCGTGGGATGAGGACGATCCGATCCTCCAGACCTGGCAGAAGGTCTTCCCGACGTCGATCCAGTCGATGGAGGAGATGTCCGGTGACCTCATGAGCCATGTGCGGTACCCGGCCGACCTGTTCAAGGTGCAGCGGGCCGTGCTCGGGCGGTATCACGTCGATCAGGCGGGTGCGTTCTACTCGCGTGAGGATGCGTGGACCACGCCGAGGGACCCAACCGAGGCCCAGGCGAGCACGCTCTTGCAGCCGCCCTACTACCTGACCATGCAGATGCCGGGTCAGGAGGCGCCGACCTTCTCGCTGTACTCCTCGTTCATTCCCGAGGCGCGCGGTGAGCAGAGCCGGAACGTGTTGCGCGGGTATCTCGCGGTGGACGCCGACGCCGGTGCCGAAGACGGGACGAGGGCCGAGGGGTACGGCAAGCTCCGATTGCTCACCCTGCCCGAGGACGACAACGTGCCGGGCCCTGGTCAGGTGCAGAACACGTTCAACTCGGATCCGACGGTGTCGCAGTCCCTGAACCTGTTGAAGCAGGGGCAGTCCGACGTGATCAACGGCAACCTGCTCACGGTGCCCGTCGGTGGCGGTCTGTTGTACGTGCAGCCCGTGTATGTGCGATCCACCGCCGGCACGAGCTATCCGTTGCTCCAGAAGGTGTTGGTCGCCTTCGGCGACCAGATCGCCTTCCAGGACACGCTCGACCAGGCGCTCGACGTGCTGTTCGGCGGCGATTCCGGCGCCGCGGCGGGCGACCAAGAGGTCGAGCCCGGAACCGGCGAGGGCGAACCCCCCGCCGAGGGTGGTGCCGACGGCGGCGACGGCGAGCAGACCGCGGGTGGCAGCACGCCGAACAGCGAGCTGCAGTCGCTGCTGAACCGCGCGCAGCAGGCCATGCAGAACAAGCAGGCCGCGCTGCAGGCTGGTGACTGGGCGGCATACGGCGTGGCCGATGCGCAGCTCGCCGAGATCGTCTCGGAGCTGGTCGCGCTGGCCGGGAACGGTTCGGGGTCGGCCACGACGACGCCTTCGACACCCGCGCCGACGCCCGCGCCCGAGAGCAACGACTGACACCGAGCGCTCACATGTGAACGGCCGATCGGGCGGGGATCACCCCGCCCGATCGGCCGTTTCCCGTCGGCCCGGCCTCGATTCGACAGCCCTTTTGCACCGTGCTAGTGTTGTCTCTTGTGCCGCGGGGTGGAGCAGTTCGGTAGCTCGCTGGGCTCATAACCCAGAGGTCGTAGGTTCAAATCCTGCCCCCGCAACCAATCAAATACCGGTGAAAGCCCCTCCTTCGGGAGGGGCTTTCGTCGTTCTCGGCGTGCGGCCCGGACGGGTCGTGGGTGACCGTCCGGCTCGGCGTGAGCGGGGACGCGAATGGTCGCTCTACGCGCTGCCGAGCGACCATTCGCGTCCCCGGAGGGGGCAACCGACTTCGACCTTTCAGATCATTTCACCCGGATTTAGTAACGTCGCTTCCGTGCAGGCCGTGGTGAAGAAATCGATCTAGGGCAGCGAGGAACGAAGAGATTCGTTCTCGGCCTCGTTGTTGTTCCCGGCCGGTGGTCCCGACGCGAGCCGTGGCCCCCGCTTGGGGGCATTGCTCGCCAGGGCCCGGCACCGGTTTGATCAGCGGAGCGCACAATTCGGGCGCCATCAACGAATGCCACGCCATCCGAACGCGGGGGAGCAGTGCCTCGAGCTGAGTCTGCCGTGTCGATGCGCCGCCGGTTCCGAGCCGCTCCGCGGCGAACCCCCCGCCTCGTGGCCCCACTGCTCCTCCTGGTGCTCGGTGCGACGTTGTTCGCTGCGGAGCCCGTGACGGCACTCGAACGGGAGCAGGATCCCGTGTCGACCACTGACGCCGAGCCCGACTCCGGCGCAGATGGAGAAGACGGAGCGATCTCCGGTGTGATCACCAGCACCGCCGGAGTGCCGCTTCCCGGTTCACGGATCGCTCTCCGCGTCGCAACCTCAATCGGGGAAATGCACGTGACTCAAGCGACCGCGGACGCGAGCGGCGCGTATCAACTTCAGGGCGTCGGGCCCGGGACGTACGTGGTGCACGTGTACGGTCCGTCCGGCACCGAGTATCTCGGCGAGTACTGGCCGGACGCACCGAATGTGACCGTCGCTGGCCGCATCGTCCTCGCCGACCGGGAGATCCGAACAGGCGTCGATCTGCAACTCGCGTTCGGCGGGATCGTCCGTGGCGTGGTGCGCGATGATCTGGGCGTTCCCGTCTCCGGCGCGAGCATCGCGATGGAGCGAACCGATGTCTCGAACGGCGGCATCGTCTGGCGGGGTGTTGCGGATGTGAACGGCGCGTATGAGGTGCGTCGTCTCGAGACCGGCGTCTACCGGACGTCTGCGCGGTCCTCCTCCCACCACACGACATATCTTTCGCGGGTGAAGGCGGCGGGCGATACCGTCGTCGACGGGCTGGATCTACAGCTCATCAGGTACTCCTCGATCTCAGGCCGTGCCACCGACGAAGCCGGTGCACCCCTACGAGGGATCACGGTCCGCGTCTACCGACTCGACGAGGCCGATTGGCGTCCGGTTGCCCTGGCCACGACCGACACGCTTGGAGAATTCACCATCCCCTATCTGGTAGCAGGGGTCTACAAGGCACGCTTCGGCGAAGTCAATGACCGAGGCAACTTCTTGCAGCAGTGGTGGCATGGAGCGGACGTCGAATCGGCTCGGCCCATCGACATTCGTCCCGGGGAGGCGTACTCCGGCGTCGTCACGCAGATGGTCGACGGGGCGACGATCGGCGGCGTGATCACGAACGAATCGGGCGAGGTGGCACGGAATCAACCGGTGACGCTGTACGAGCGCACTGCGGACGCGCTCGTGCCGGTCGCTGGCGCCTCGACAGATCGTGACGGCGCCTACCGCTTCGGTAGAGTCGCGCCCGGCACCTACTCGGTGCAGTTCCGCTCGAGCGCGACGCTGGTCGGCGAGTGGTGGGACGACCGTCCAGACGGAGAGTCGGCGATCCCGATCGACGTGGTCGCCGGCGAAACCCGATCGGGCATCGACGCAGAGCTCGGCGTAGGCGCGACCGTCGACCTGACCGTCGACGCGTCTCTCGGTGCAGCCACGGTGGGCTCGACGCTCACGGCGGCGGCGTGGTCCGCAACGCCAGGCGCGACCTTCAGCTACATATGGTTCGTGGACGGCGAACTCCAGCTGCGCGCCTCGTCCAGCTCGTTCCCACTGGCCGCGTCTCACTTCGGCAAGACGATCAGCGTGCTCGTCTCTGCGTCCGCGCCGGGCCACCATCCGAACTCCATCAGATCAGCGCCGACCGAACCGGTCGGCCGAGGGCTCGTGCGGGTCGCGGGCGTCGACAGGTTCGAGACCTCCGTCGAGGTGTCGAAGTGGCGCCACCCGGGTCGAGTCGCCGTCGCCTATGTCGCCAACGGAACGAAGTTCCCCGATGCGCTTGCTGGTGGACCGCTTGCGGGTCGGCAAGGCGGCCCGGTCCTGCTGACGTTGCAGGATCGGCTCCCCGAGGTGGCGGCAGAAGAGTTGGAACGCTTGGGGCCCCGCCGGATCGTGGTGCTCGGCGACTCTGCTTCGGTGAGCGACGATGTCGTGGCGGAGCTGCGGACGCTGACGGAAGGCTCGGTCACCCGCCTCGCCGGAGCGGACCGGTTCGCAACGTCAGTCGCGATCTCGAAGTCGTATTTCAAGCCGGACGCAACGGCCGTGATCATCACGAATGGGACGAAGTTCCCGGATGCTCTGTCGTCCACTCGACTCGCATCGGGCTTCGGCGCTCCCATACTGCTCACCACGGCCGATGACATTCCCGACGTCGTTCGCGAGGAATTGGAGCGTCTGCAGCCTCGCCGGATATTTGTGCTCGGCGACACGACGACGGTGAACTCCCGCATCGAGGCTGAGTTGTCCGAATACACCGACGGCGCCGTGACGCGCGTGGCTGGTACGGATCGGTTCGAGACGTCGGCGGCCATCTCACGAACCGCGGGTCCCGGCGATTCTGTGGTGTTCCTGGTGAACGGGACGAAGTTCCCGGATGCACTCTCGGCTGCAGCCCCAGCGGCGAGCAACTTCTCAGGCGGCCCGATGCTGCTCACCCTCCAAGATGCACTCCCCACGGTGATCGAGCGAGAACTCCGGCGGCTGAAACCTGCCCAGATCGTCATTGTCGGTGACACCTCGTCGGTCAGTGCCGAGGTGGAAGCGATGCTTGCGGCACTCTGAGCGCGACCGATTCCGTCGACGCCGCCGGTCGATAGGCCGCGAGCGTCGCCGGCGCGGAGATCGGCGGCCCCCAACGCGCGCTGCGGCGAGGTCTACTTCGGGTGTCAGCTCAGTCGCTCGTTGAGCACCGCCCTCGGCAAGCCCGACCTCCTGATCGGACGCGTCTACACTGGCGCGGTCGCTCAGTGCGCCACCGGTCTCCTCCGCGCTGCAGCCTTCCAGAGGAAGTCGATGGCGACCGACAGCGCCACGATCGCGAGCAGCGCGAAGGCGGTAGCGGGTTCGGCGACGAGCGTGGTGGTGCAGAAGACGACGAACGTGCCGAGCGTCGCAATCAGGCCGACGACCAGCACCAGCACATTCGCACCCGTCTGGCGGAACAGGCGAAGGTGCGCTATCGACACCGCCGAGAACACGAGCAGCGCGACCGCGCTGCCGATCGAGGCGATCCGGTTCAGGTCGAAGCCGAGAACCAGCACGGTCGCGAGGGTCGCCATGACGATCAGGCCGACGGGGAACGGTCCGGCCGAGCGCGCGAAGATCGGCGGGAACTGGCCGACGGCGGCGAGGTGCCGGGTCATGCCGATCGACGGGTAGAGGCCGGCGTTCACCGCACCCGTTGTCGAGAACAACGCGGTGATGACCATGAGCACGTATCCGGCGTCGCCGAGTGTGGGCTTCGCGGCCTCGGCCAGTGCGGTCGTGCCATAACCGACCACCTCGTCCGCGGTGAGCGTGCCGAAGACACCCAGCGACACCGCGACGTAGACGGTCGTCGCGACGGCGAGTGCCAGGTAGATCGCGATCGGCAACTCCCTCGACGGCCTCGCGAGGTCCTTGGCCGTGAAGGTGATCACGCCGAAGCCGAGGAACGCGAAGAACGTGAGCGCGACGCTCGACACGATCTCGCGCGCTCCCGGGTAGCCGGCCGGTGCGAGCAGCGCGGGGTCGAGGTTCGCGATGGTGACGACTGCGAACACCACGAGGATGACGAGCACGATCACCACGATCACCGACTGCACGCGTGCGACGGCTCTCGAGCCGATGGTGTTCAGGCCGCTCATCACGATGATGAGGGCGACCGCGAGGAACTTGGCCCAGAACGCATCTCCGCCCGCCACGACCGAGCTGGCGTACCCGCCGAACGAGCTCGCGATCATCGCGACGACGATCGAGCCCGCCACGAAGAACAACCACGATCCGATTCCCGCGATGTGCCCCTCGCCGAATCCGCGCGACAGGAACGTGAGAATGCCGCCGCCCGATGGGAACGCAGCGCCCAGCTTCGCGAACGAGTATCCCTGCAGCGCAGCAATGACTCCTGCGATGAGGAAGGAGAGCCACACCGCCGAACCTGCGACCGCGCCCGCGGCGCCGAGGAGGGCGAAGATGCCGGCGCCGACCATGGAGCCGACGCCGATGAACGTCGCCTGGAGCACCGTCATCTTCGTGCGGCGTGACGCATCTTCGGGTGCCGGTGCGTCGGCGCGCGCGTCGTCCGGTGTGGCCATCAGTCCGCTGTGCGTGTCGCGAGCTTCCGGATGAACACCGTCTGCACGGCGATCATGCGCGAGATCTCTTCGGGGTCGACCGACTCGTCGGAGGCGTGGATGCGTGCCTTCGCCGTGTCCTCGACCCCCCACAGCACGATCGCCGCACCAGGCGAGACCTTCTGCAGGGATGCCACGAGCGGGATCGACGCGCCGCTTCCGATCGACTCCACCTCCGAGCCGTACACGTCCCGCATCGCGTCCTCGGCGGCGACGATCGCGGGGTGAGAGGCGTCGACCGCGAACGCGTGTCCCACTTTCACGCGTTCGACCTCGACCTCGACGTTCCACGGCCGCTGCGCGCGCAGGTGCGACATGAGCGCCTCGAGCTGCGCCTCGCCGTCGGATCCGGGCACGATCCGCATCGAGAGCTTCGCGGTCACCTCCGGCAGCAGCACGTTCGAGGCCTCCGCGGTGTTCGGCACGTCCATGCCGAGCACCGTGACCGACGGCTTGGCCCAGATGCGATCGGAGAGCGATCCGGTGCCGAGGAACTCGACGCCGGGGAGGATCGAGGATCCGTCGCGGTACACCTGCTCGTCCATCGCCGCGCCGTCCCAGGAACTCGAGTCGACGCCGTCGATCACGGTGTCGCCGTGCTCGTCGTGCAGCGTGTCCAGGATGCGGATCATCGCCGTCATCGCGTCGGGGGCTGCACCGCCGAACAAGCCCGAGTGCACCGGCGCCGCCAGCGAACGGACGGTGACGGTGCACGCCACGTCGCCGCGAAGCGCGGTCGTGAGGCCTGGTTTGCCGACTTCCTGAGGCCCGATGTCGGCGATGACGTACGCATCGGCGGCGAACCGCTCGGGGTGCGCTTCGACGAACGCCTCGAGGTGCGAGATGGTCTCCTCTTCACCCTCGACGAGGAGCTTCACCCGGCATGGACGGTCCGGTCCGAGCAGTGTGAGGGTGCCGTAGTGGATCACCAGGCCGGACTTGTCGTCCGCCGCCCCACGACCGTAGATGCGCCCGTCGTCTTTCGTCGTCGGCTCGAACGGCTCGCTCGTCCAGCCCTGGCTGGCGGGTGCGGGTTGCACGTCGTAGTGCGCGTAGAGCAGCACCGTGGGCGATCCGGCTGGGCCGGGCAGGTCGGCGAACACGCACGGGTACCCGCCGGGGACGTCGAGCAGTTCGACGTCAGTGGCACCCGCAGCCCCGAACAGGTCGACGACGGCGCGGCCCATCTCATGGACGGGCGCGGGATCGAAGCCGGGAAACGCGACCGAGGGGATCCGCACGAGCGCCTCGAGACGCGCGATCACCTCCGGCATGAGGTCGGCTGCAGCTGCTTTCGTCGCCTCCACGTCGGAACTGGGGTCGGTCATCGGGGGTCTCCTTCACCATTCGGCCTGAGACGGGTCGCGTCACAGGCGGGCGGATGCCTCGGCCATCGTCAGGCCGGCACGACGAGCTGTATGAGCAGACCTGCGACCACGACGGAGACCCAGGACACGAGCATCGGGATCGTGAACGAGTGCCAGACCGGGACCTGGGTCAGTTTGGTCGAACCCGTCAGGTCGGTCTCGACCGCGGCGATCTGCGAGCCGTTCGCCGGGAAGAGCCAGACACCGATCAACGAGGGCCACATCGCGGTGATGATCCCGGGCGCGAGCCCGGCGGCCAGCGCGATGGGGATCATGGTGTTCGTCGTCGCGGACTGGCTCGTCGTGAGCCCGCAGACGAGGAACAGCGCGACCGCGAGCAACAGCGGGTTCGCCTCGATCATGGCGCCGAGCGGCTCGATGATCGTCTCCTCGTTCGCGGCGATGAACGTGTCCGCCATCCACGCGATCCCGAACAGCGCGACCGCCGCGACGAAGCCCGCCTTGAGCAGTGGCTGTTCGACCACGGAGGACGGCTTCACGCGGCGGACCAGGATGATCACGAGTGCGACCGTGAACATCACCATCTCGATGATCGTCGCCATCGGGATCGGCTCGATCACGCCCTCCTCATCCGGGAACGCCGGCCGGAGACCGGGGAAGAGGCCGAGCAGGACGATGAGCATCGTGCCCGCGACGAAGATCCAGGCGGCGGTGGCGCCGCCTGGCGGCACCGGGTGTTCGATCGGGGAGGCAGGAGCATCCCGCCGAGCACCGGACCGCCGACCTGCGTTCGTCGCCTCGGGCGCGGTCACCGTGCCGGCCGGCCCGCCGCCGGCGGCTGCGGTCTGGGCGTCGGCGGCACCGGTCGTCGTGGACGCATCTCCGTGTCGAGCGTGCTCCGCGCGAAGTGCGGCCGGAATCTCCACGCTGCCGTCTTCGACGCGCTGCATGAACACCGGATCGTCGAGGAGGTCCTTGCCGATCCGCTGCTGGACGAAGGAGGTCACGATGCACGCGACCAGGGCGGCGGGAATCGTGATGAGCAAGATCTGCGGGAGGCCGTAGCCGGTGCCGTCCATCAGCACGAGATACGCGGCCATGGCTGCGGAGACCGGGCTCGCCGTGATGCCGAGCCCGGAGGTGACCGTCGACGAGGCCAGCGCACGCTCCGGTCGCTGTCCGTTGCGGTAGGCGGTCTCGTAGATGACGGGAATGAGTGCGAAGAAGATGTTGGACGTTCCCGAGAGCACCGTGAACACGAACGCCACGATCGGTGCCACATACGTGAGGCGTTTCGGGTTGCGCTGGATGATCTTGGACGCGATGCCGACGAGGTAGTCGATGCCACCGGCTGCCTGCATCGCCGACGATGCCGTGATGACGGCGATGATGATGAAGAACGCATCGACCGGGACCGAGCCGGGCGGCAGCTGGAAGATGAACACGAGGATCGCCGTGCCGACCACGCCCCAGAGGCCGAGGCCGATTCCGCCGGTGCGGACACCGAGGACGATCGCCCCGATCACGACACACGCTTGCAGCAACACGAGCACGATGTCCATCGCGACCCCCACGAACGCCGATGTTCCTGGCCACACAGTAGCGCAGCATGGAGGAAGTTCGCGAGAAAGACACAGAATGTGCGAGAAGTGAGGCCATCATGGACCCATGGAGCCCGTACGGCGGATGAGCGAGTCAGAGTCGGTCCAAGGAGTCCTTCATCATCCGATGGTGGATTCCGCATCCCGTGAGTCGTCGGCGCTCGTCGTGGGTGCCGGCGGGTTCGTGCTGGGCGCGGTCGCGGGGCTTCTCGCGTTCTGGGGCACGGCCGCCCCGATCTCGGGGCGCGGGTCCGTCGGCGATCTCGTCGCCGTCGGGGGAGCGCTCGTCGCGGTCACCGCGTTCCTGTTGGGGCGTGCCCTGCGGCGGGCCCAGGCGGAACGTGAGCCGGTCGGTGCGAGGATGCGCCCGCGGCTGCATTGGTTCGACGCCGCGGCGTTGTCCCTGGCGCACGGGATCATCGCGTTGCTCGGGTGGGCCGGGGTCGCGTCGCTCCTGAGCGAGAGCTTCATCGACGCGACGGTGTACTCGGTGTCTGCCGCAGCTCTCGCCGGCGTCGCACTGGCGGTCACGGCGTACATGGCCTATCTGTCAGCCGTCAATCTGTCCCCGATGCTCTTCTCGCTGGTACTTGCGCTCTTCGTGGTCGTTGGGGCGCTCGCGAGCATGCTGAGCTCGACCGATCCGCTGTGGTGGCAGAAGAACCTCAGTGCGCTCGGGATCAGCGACGACGTCTCTGCGCTGGCCTTCAACCTGACGCTGATCATCGCCGGCGTGTTGGTGACGACCATCGCGCACTACGCAACGGCCTCCTTGCCGCACGCGACGGTCGGCGAGCTGCGGGGGCGGAACCTGGCTCGCCTCGGCATCGTGCTCATAGGTGTGCTGCTCGCCTGCGTCGGGATCTTCCCGGTCGACGAGTTCCTGGAGGCGCACAACGCCGCCGCTTCGGGTATGGCGGTCGTGTACGTCGCGACGGTCATCGGCCTCGGCTGGATGGTTCCCTCGCTTCCCAAGGTGTTCCTGCTGCTCAGCTATGTCTACGTCGCCGTGATCGTCGTCCTGGCGGTCTTCTTCCTCACCGGGTACTACAACCTCACCGCCGTGGAGCTGGTGGCTGCAGCGCTCATCTTCAGCTGGCTCATCGTGTTCCTGCGCAACACCGGCGCGGTCAGCGCGCGCGCCGAGCCCCCTTCAGTCGTGTCCGACGTCGACGCGCGAGCGCAGCGGTCGCGCTCGTCGCAGACGAGGTGACGGCGGTCAGGCGATGTGGTCGTCGGCCGTCTGCCGGCGGTCGCGTCGTGCGCGCAGATCCTGACGGATGCAGCTGACGAGCAGTGCGGCGGCGAGCGCCCAGAGCGCGAACTGGATCACCACGTTGACCGGTGAGGTGAGGACGTCGGAACCGCTGTGATCTGCGAGGTCGCCATTGGAGACGTACAGACTGAAATCGGTCAGCGCGTGCAGCGTGGCCGCCACCCAGAGCCGCCCCGTGGCACGGAACACGCCGTAGAGCAGGACGCCGTCGAAGGCGGTCGCCACGACCTGGAACGCGATGAACGTCGGCTGCAGGCCCAGCATCACGCTCCCGAGCGTGTGCGCGGCGCCGAAGAGCAGCGATGTGACCACGAGGGTGAGCGTCTCGCCGTGGTGCGCTCGCAGACTCGCACGGAGAATGCCGCGGACGTACAGCTCCTCTCCGAACCCGACCATCGCCGTCCCGAGCGCCACGACGAGCACCAGTCCGGCGGCCCGGTCATTCCAGGGGATGAGGACGATCACGGCGACCGCCTGGGCGAACAGCAGCACCGGGAACGCGAGCATCCACCATCGCCGCGGATGGGTCTCGAACGCGGCGGGCGTGCGCCAGACGGAACGCCCCCACCCGGACACCCGGACGAAGACCACGCCGGCGACGATCAGCGGGATGAGCACCGGGAAGTGGGTGAGCGCGAACTCGCCGACCTCCGAGCTCGGCTGGACCCACGCGTCGAGCAGGTTGGCGACGCCGCCCGCGAGCGCGACGTAGACGACGAGCGCCAGCAGCCCGATCCAGAAGCGCTGCGGCACCCGGGTGGTCGCGCGCAGATCGGCGGGCTCGTTCGAGACGGGCGCGGTCATTCGGCTCCTTCGGTCAGGATGAGCAGACCGAACGCGGCCCGACCCCACGCTACGGCCTGTCGGCTGCATCGTTCAACGGCCGTCAGGTCGACCGCGACGCGGCCTGTCGGTGCTCGTGGCCGCCTTCGGCATCGGGCCGCTCGTCGCCTCGCTTGGCATCGGGCCGAGGTCAGGAGTGTCGGCGCTGCACCGTCGTCGTCATCCGCACCTCGGTCGCGCTGCCGAGGTCGGTGATCTCGAACGACACCGATGCGTTTGACAGCTCGGCCAGGTCGGTGAGGTGCGTGCCGCCGCACGGGATCGAGACGCGCGCGTCCGGCAGGTCGCATTCCCACGACCGGCGCGCCGACAGCCGGGGGTCGTCGACGCGGATCTGGACGGCGCCGCCGGCGCTGATCCACTCGGCGAGGCGGCGGTTCACCCGTTCGGCGATCCCGGCGGGGTCCGCGAAGCCGTCGGCCGGGAACCCCTTGCGCCTGAGCGACTTGCCGAGGCGGTACACGTCGACCGACCCGTTCTCGTGGATTCGGGAGCGCTCGATCGCGAGTGCGTCGAAGGCCGGGTTGCCCAGCGCGTCGGTGGGTGCGGGTTTCGTCCAGCGCTCAGCGAGGGCCTCGTCGAGCGCGAGCGACGCGAGGTGGCAGCCCGTGTGCCCGGCGCTCAGGGCGTCGCGGTAGTCGACGTCGACCTCGACGCGGGCGACGGAACCCGGCTCGGGAGCGCCCCCGTCGATGACGTGCGCGACGACGAACGTCCACCCTTCGGTGCCCGTTCGAACGGGCAGGTCGGCACCCAGATGCAGTCGCCCTTCGGAGATGCCGGCGGTCACCACGTCGAGGATCGGCTGCGTTCCGGCCGCGGTGCGCAGCACCGCCCGGTCGGCGGGCTGGTCGGGCCACGCGGTGTCGACCGGATGCGCCGCAGTCGAGTCGAGCATCACGGCCGACCGGCCGTCGGCGAGCGGTTCGACGTGCACGACGACGCCCTCGGCGCTCGTCGCGCCGGCCGGATAGGTCACGACGGTGTCAGAAGAAGGCAAGGCCACGATCATGAAGTCTGCCAGGTCCGCCTCCGGCGGCCGCGTCGCCCGGTCAACCGCCACGGCCGGGCGCCGGAGCCGCGTTGCCGGACAACCAGCGCACCACGGCGGCGCCGGGGTCTCGGTCGAGGAGCAGATCCCGGACGAGCAGGGTGAGCGGGATCGACAGGATCGCGCCGAGCGGACCGATCACGAACGTCCAGAAGACCACCGACACGAAGCTCAGTGTGAGCGAGAGGTCGACGGCGTCGCTGACGAACTTCGGCTGGATGAGCACCTGCAGCACCACGTTCACGACGGAGTACACGGCGATCACCGCGAGCGCCAGGGGCAGCCCGCCGACCACGAAGGCGAGCGCGACGGGCGGCACGAGGCCGAGCACGAACCCGATGTTCGGGATGAAGTTCGTGACGAACGCGAGGATGGCCCATACCGCCGGCGCCGGAACGCCCATCGCCCAGAGCGCCAGCCCGTCGATGACCGCCACGATCGCGCCGAACGACGCGTTGACGACGTAGTAGCGACGAACCGAGGAGTTGTATGCCCGCACGCGGTCGATCGCCGCGCGCACGCCGGCGCCGAGCGCCTGCTCTGCCCGCCCGTACCGGGCCGCGTCCGCGGCCATGAAGATCACGTAGGCGAGGACGAAGAACGCGGCGGTGAGGAATCCGAGTGCCCAGCCGGCGACACCCTGCGCGACGTCCAGCAGCACCGACGGGTCGAGGGCGCTCGCGGCCGCATCCGACAGCTGATCGCCGAGCCCCAGGGTCGTCAGCCAGTCGGTGACGGATGCCACGCTGGCCTCGAGCTCATCGCCGAAGCCGGCGACCAGCTCGCCGAACTCGAATCCGGCGTACACCAGGAGCGCGGCGAGCGCGGCGAGGATCAGATACGCGACGGCGACGACGACGCTGGTCGCGGCCCATCGGGGCCAGCCACGCCGCTGCAGCGGGTGCCGGATCGGATGCACGATGATGACCAGCACGGCGGCCAGCGCCAGCGGCGCGACGATCTCGCGGGCGACCCACATCCCCGCGAGCGTGAGCAGGAGTGCGATGACGATGACCGCGGTCCGCACGCTCGGCGACGGTGCGCCCGTCGTCGCACCACCACCGGTCTCGCCGGTCACCGGTTCGTCCCGTCCTCGCGCAGTACCATGCGTCGCACACTAGGGCGCAGCACCCGCGCCGCGCCAGACCAGCGCCGAGATCGCGAGCGGTCGCCCGGGGAACCTCTCTCGCCGCCGCGGCCGGCTCGTCGGCCGGCCCGGCCTCAGAGCCCCAGCTCGGTGAGCAGCCGCTGCACGCGGCCCCGGATGTCGTCGCGGACGCGGCGGACGGTGTCGAGATCCTGGCCGGCCGGGTCGTCGAGCTCCCAGTCTTCGTACCGCTTGCCGGGGAAGATCGGGCAGGCGTCGCCGCAGCCCATGGTGATCACGGCGTCGGCGGCGCGGACGTCGTCGGTCTGCAGCAGCTGCGGGACGGCGGCACTGATGTCGATGCCCTCCTCGCGCATGGCCTCGACCGCGACGGGGTTGATCTCGGACCCGGGCTCGGAGCCGCCGGAGAGCACGTTCGCCCGGCCGCCGGAGAGGGCGCGGGCGTACCCTGCGGCCATCTGCGACCGGCCGGCATTGTGCACGCAGACGAACAGGATGGTGGGGGAGTCGGTCATGCAGCGGTTCCGTTCGCAGCTCGTGTCGGCGTCTGGTGGGGGTGATGGTGGGCTCAGGAGCATCCGCCGCTCGACGGTAGCACCAGGTCGACCTGCGACGCGGCCACGTCGTCGCCGGCCAGGTGCGCGACGATCGAGCGGATCTGCTCGTACCCGGTCGCGAGCAGGAAGGTCGGGGCGCGGCCGTAGGACTTCATGCCGGCGATGAAGAAGTCGGGCTCGGGGTGCTGCAGCTCGGCGAAGCCATGTGGTGCGACGGTGCCGCAGGTGTGCAGGTTCGGGTCGATGAGCGGCGCGAGCCGCTTGGGTGCCTCGACGACGTCGTCGAGCTCGAGCCGGATCTCGCGGAGCAGGCCGAGGTCCGGCCGGAAGCCGGTGGCGTTGACCACGAGGTCCGTCTCGTGCTCGACGAGCTCGCCGGCTCGAGCGCCGTACAGCCGGATGCCGTGGTCGGTGCGCCTGAGCCGGATGATCTCGAAACGGTCGGCCACAGCGATCCTCCCGGCGGCGACGAGGGCGTCGACGCGTCGCCCGATCGACGCACGGGCGGCGAGCTCGTCGTTCCCCGACGTCGCGACGCGGACCGCGCCGGCGGTGCGGATGAGCCAGGTGATCGTGGTGCCGGGTTCCTGCTCGGCCAGCTCGGCCAGCGCGAGCAGCGTGTTCGCGGCGGAGTGCCCGGCGCCCACCACGGTCGTGTGCTTCCCGCTGAATCCTTGCCGGTCGCGACCGAGCACATCGGGCAGCGCGTGGCTCACCCGGTCGGCGACGTCCGCGAGTCCGAGCGGTTCGAGCCCCGAGGAGCCGAGGCTGTTCGGCAGGTCGTAGGTGCCGGATGCATCGATGACGGCGCGGGCCGTGAGCTCCTCGGTGGTGCGCTGCCCGGTGTCGTCCACCGAGACGACGCGCAGCAGGAACGGCGTCGACTCGCGGTTCACGCTGCGCGTGCGGTCCATGCCCTGACGGGTGACCGCCTCGACTCTGACGCCGGTGCGGAGGCGGCCGGCGATCGCCTCGAGCGCGGCGAGCGGTTCGAGGTATCGCTCGACCAGATCGAGTCCGGTCGGCAGCGACTCGGGCGCGGGCGGCTCCCACCCGGCCGCGTCCAGCAGCCGGCGCGACGCGGGATCGACCACGAGCCGCCACGGGGAGAACAGGCGGGTGTGGCCCCAGTCTCGGATGCTGCTCCCGACGCGGTCGCCGGCTTCATAGACGACGAAGTCGATGCCGCGCTCCACGAGGTGGGCCGCTGCGGCGAGTCCGACAGGGCCGGCGCCGATGATCGCGACCGGCACTGCGGCGAGCTGCGGTTCGGTCGGGGCGGGGATCGTCAGGTCGACGAGCGTCATGGTGCATCTCCAAGGCATCGATGAACTTCGATATGCACTCTCGACCATCCATCGATGTTTGTCAATATCGACTACCATCGATGCATGCCCACCTCCGTGCTCCCGCTGGTACAGACTGACGCGCAGGCCGCGACGGCTGCCTGCTGCACGCCGATCACCCGAGAGCCGATCGACGCCGACCGGGCGAACGACCTGGCGAAACGGCTCAGGGCGCTGGCTGACCCCACGCGCCTCAGGCTCGTGTCGATCGTCGCCGCGGCCGAGGGTGAAGAGGCCTGCGTGTGCGACCTCATCGAACCGGTCGGGCTCAGTCAGTCCACCGTGTCGCACCACCTGAAGATCCTGATGGACGCCGGATTCCTCACGCGCAGCAAGCGTGGGACCTGGGCGTACTACAAGCTCGTGCCCGGCGCGCTCGGGCAGCTCTCCCAGCTGCTCGACGTCACCGCTTCGCGCTAGCGCCTGCCTCGCGGGCTCGGCGCGAGTCCCGACGAAAGCCTCTCCTTCGGGAGGGGCTTTCGTCGTCTCCGGCGACCTCATCGCGACTCGATCGTGCCGCGTTCGCGTCCCCCGAGCGAATTGCGAGTCACCGCTCCGTGTGCCATGGTGATCATGATAATCGTTTTCAATAACGACCGTCTGGTCGTTTGGAAAGGCACTCATGCACGTTAAGACTCGTCCGAGAGTCGCCGCGGGCCTGGTCGGGCTCCTCGCCGTGACCGGGGCGCTGCTCGCCCCGGCATCGGCGCTGGCCGCCGAGCCCGTCGACGACCCCATCCGCTTCGACAGCGGCCACATCGACGCGTTCGCGCTGTCCCTCAACGACGACGGCTCGGTCCGGCTCGCGTTGAAGGAGGACGTGACCGGATCCCACGTCGAGCGCACGCCTGAATCCGTCGAGCTCTTCGTCAAGAGCCAGGCGATCGTCGACGGCGTTCCCGCCCAGTACCTGCCGGCCGGGCTGGAGGGCGCGTCGTACCAGCTGCCGCTCACGCAGAACCCCGAGCTGCTGTGGCCGGGCTGGGACAGCCAGCCGATCGCCTCGGTGTACGGCGCGAACGCCAAGATCGAGATCGACGTCACCGACGTCACCGGACCGGGCGAGGTGTTCCTCTGGTCGCAGGGTCCGTTCGGCGACCCGCGGCAGATCCTCAGCGGCGCCTGGAAGCTGCCGGCCACGATCCAGCAGTCGGCGCCCGCGCACGTCCACAGCAACTGGGCGTTCACCGAACCGGGCACCTACCGGTTCACCGCGCAGGCCACGGTCACGAGCGGTGACGGAACGCGCGAGTCGACGACCAACTCGGCCGACTACACATTCGTCGTCGCCCCCGCGCCGACGGCACTCACGATCGACGGCGCCGAGTCGGCGGTCGAGCCGGGCTCCCTGCTGACGCTCACCGCCGGGCAGACCCCGGCGGCGGCGACGTTCAGCGACTTCGCCTGGTTCAGCCGCGCCGGCTCCGACGGCGAGTGGCAGCAGGTCACGGATGCCTCGGGCAGCGAGCTGACCGTGACCGCCGTCGACGGGGCGCAGTACAAGGCGACCGTCTCGGGCGGTCAGCGTGTCGCCGCGGGCGGCCCGTTCACCATCGAGTCCGAGCCGGTCACGATCGATGCGGCCGCCGCGCCGGTGAACCCCACCATCGGCATCTCCCCGCTGGCACACCACTACCACAGCGGTTCCCCGATCAATCTGACCGCGATCGTGGAGCCCGCGCTCGACGACGCGACCTACCGGTGGACCGTCCAGCGCACCGACCAGCAGACGCCGGGCGTGCTTCCGGAGACCGGGCCGACGGCCAGGCTGACCGCCGAGCAGGCGCTGAGCGACGCGGTCGTGCGGGTTGCCCTGCTCGGGACCGACGGGACCGTGCTGGCGGAGTCCGAGCCCGCCACGGTCGACGTGGACGACCACGGCGCCGCACCGCTGCAGCAGGTCTCGATCGGCGGCCTCGCGCACCACTACCACTCGGGCGACACCGTCGAGCTGACCGCCTCGGTCGACCCGGCATCGGTCCTCACTCGGTTCGAATGGTACGTGCAGCCGCAGGGCGAGACCGTGCCGCAGCTCGTCGCCGGGCAGCACGACGCCGACTACGCCTTCGAGGCGACGGCGGACCTCGCAGGTGCAGCCGTGATCGCGAAGCTCACCTACGACGACGGCCGCCCCTACGCCGAATCGGCACCGGTGCTCGTGCACCTCGACGACCACGGCCACGAGATCCCCGAGACGGGCCTCACGATCGGCACCGACCGCGCGGCGGACGACTACTGGGTCGGGCAGACCGCGAGGCTGACCGCCGAGCAGTCCACGCCGACCGGCCTCACCGAGCACCGATGGCTGGTGAAGGCCGCCGGCGCGGATGCGTTCGCCCCCGTGGCCGCGCAGTCCGCGGCGCAGTACTCGTTCAAGCCGACACTCGCGAACAGCGGGATCCAGGTGAAGGTCCAGCTGCTCCACGACGGCGAGGTGCATGCCGAGTCCGAGGCGGTCACGATCACCGCGCAGCAGCGACCCGTGGTCACCGAGCTGCTCGTCGAATCCGACCGGGCGGCGTACGTGCCGGGCGACACGGCGCAGCTGACCTCGCGCCAGAGCCCCGAGACCGGCATCGACCACTACCACTGGTACGTCAAGCGCGCCGGGGCCGCCGACTTCGTGTGGGTCGACCAGTCCCGTGAGGCCGACCTGGCGTTTCCGGTGACGCTCGAGGACGACGGGGCGCAGCTGGTCCTCCGCCTGTTCGACGACACCCACGCGGTGATCGCCGAGTCGGCGCCGTACACGCTGACCGTCGCGGCCGGCGCCACCCAGCCCGACCCGGTCGAGCCTCCCGTCGATCCCGCGGCACCGGTCGGCGGCGAGCCGTCGCCGGCCGACCCGGCGCTCACCTCCACGGGGCTGGCGTCGACCGGGGCCGATCTCGGCGGAGCGGTCCTCGGCGGAGCGCTGCTCCTGCTGCTGGGCGCCGCATCCGTCGCCGTCGCACGCCGTCGCCGGCCGTCAGCCGACTGATCGCCGTGCCTCCGGGTGGCCGTCGCGACCGCGTCGCGGCGGCCACCCCGCCTGAACCCGAGAGCCATCCGTGAACCGACTCGTCACCCGTGCTGCCACCGTCGCCACCGCGCTTCCGCTCGCCCTGCTCGCCGGGTGCGCCACGACCGCGCCGGCTCCGGCCGCGACCGACGGCACGGTCGAGGTCGTGACCACCACGGCCATCCTCGCCGACCTCGCCGCGAACGTCGCCGGCGACCGCGCCGAGGTCGTCCCGCTCGTGCCCGAAGGCGGCGACCCGCACAGCTACGAACCGACCCTGCGCGACATCCGCAACATCGTGTACGCCGACGTCGCGTTCTCGAACTACCTCATGCTGGAGGAGCAGAGCCTCATCACGGCCCTCGACACGAACCTGCCGCCCGGCGTGCCGAACATCTCGCTCGCCGAGGAGGCCGTCAAGTACGCGGCCGAGATCATCCCGCTGGTCGAGGACGTGTCGCTCGATACCATCTGGCTCGGGCTCCGCGTCACCGGTGATGGGGCCGCGTACGGGGCCGATCGCACCGCCGACGTGCTGTTCTCGGCCACGGGCGTCGACGGACCCGGCGACCTGATCGCCTATCTCACCGGCAGCTTCGGCGACGTCGACCGGTACTTCGACTCGACCGACGGCTTCGACCGGGCGACCGGCTACCGCGACGACACCGTCACGCTCCCACCGGACGCGCACACCCATCTCAGTTGGGCGTTCACCGAACCCGGGTACTACACGCTGGACGTGCGCGCGAAGCTGCAGGTCGCCGCCGACCAGCGACCCATCGAGATCGCGGAGGACGACCTCGTCTTCGCGGTCGGCGTCGACCCCTACGGCGCGCCGGGCCGCACCGATGCGACGGTGCTCGACGCCGGCCACGCCGACCTCACCCTCAACCTGGACGCCGAACGGTTCGAGCTCGTCCTCGACCACGAGCACGGCTCGGGCGACGTGCATCAGGAGACGTTCGATCTCGGCCGGGTGGTCGTCGACGTGCCGAACACGGCGCTGCACGAGATCCCGGGCGACCCCGCGTACCGCTTCCTCGGCCGTCCGGGGGAACCCGTCTATCAACTGCCGCAGGCGGTGCTCGGCAAGCACGTCCACGGGGAGATCGATCCGCACCTCTGGCAGAACGTGCGCAATGCGATGGCCTACGTCGAGATCATGCGGGACACGCTCATCGAAGCGGATCCGGAGGGAGCGGCGGAGTACGCCCGGAACGCCGCCGCCTACCTCGACGAGCTCGCCGCGCTCGACGGGGAGGTCAGGGAGACGATCGCCGGGATTCCGCGGGAGCGGCGCACGCTGGTCACCACCCACGACGCGTTCGGATACCTCGCTCAGGCGTATGACCTCACGATCGCGGGTTTCGTCACCCCGAACCCCGCCGTCGAACCGTCCCTGGCCGAGCGGAAGCGACTCACCGAGACGATCCGCAACCTCGAGGTGCCCGCGGTGTTCCTCGAACCGAACCTCGCCGCGCGTTCGTCGACACTCGTCGAGGTCGCCACCGAACAGGGCATCGCCGTGTGCCCGATCTACGGCGACGCGTTCACCGCCGACGTCGCGACGTACGTCGACATGATGCGGTTCAACGCCCGCTCACTCGCCTCCTGCCTGTCCGAACCCAAGGAATCCCGATGAACTCCACCAGACCGCTCGTCCGAACCGCCGCATTCGTGGCGCTGCTGCTGGCGGGACTCACCGCGCTGCCCGTCGCACCGGCGCTCGCCGCGCCCGCCGACGAGCCACCGGCGCAGACGATCGATCCCGGCCAGTCGCAGGGGACCGGTCAGTTCGTCGTCGATCGTGGACACGTCGACTTCGGGCCGACGCTGAACACCGGCGAGTGGATCGTACAGATTCACGACGACACCGGGACGCCGAAGTACTGGCGGAACCCCGAGGACGTGGTCATGAAGGTCACCGATGCCGGCGTGCTCACCGTTCCGGAGGGCGACGCCTACGCCTTCCTGCAACAGGCGCCCGGCACCGAGGTCTGGGTGGTACCGCAGACCCGCAATGCGGACGTCGTCTGGACCGGGTGGAACACCCAGGAACCGACCGTGCTCGAGAGCCTCAACCTCGGGACCACGCTCCGCATCCACGGTGTCGACGGGCCAGGCGACGTCTCCGCCTACCTGCAGAGCGGCAACTTCGGCGATCCGCAGCCGCTCTGGTCCACGTTCGACGCGTTCCCTCAGGAGACCTGGATCGAGGTGAACACCCACACGCACGCCAACTGGGTGTTCAGCCGGCCGGGTGTCTACCTGGTCGAGATCGAGTTCGAGGCCGACCTCATCGACGGCCGGAACGTGTCGGCGCGCGACACGCTGCGCTTCGCCGTCGGCGACGAGACCGACCCGGCAGAGGCCTTCGCGGCCGTGTACTCGGGGCCCGCTCCCGCCGCCGACCCCGAGCCGGCGGCGGATCAGGCCGATGCCGCCGCGCCCGATCCCGACGCCGGCACCGACCTCGGCCTCGTGATCGGTGCGGTGGTCGCCGCGGTCGCCGTCGCGCTCGCCGCGGCGATCGTCGTCGCCGCGCTCGCCACCCGCCGCGCGAAGGCGAGAGCCAGGGCGGGATCGGGCGCCCGGACCGGGAGCGACACCCGATGAACGCGCTGGACATCACCGATCTCAGCGTCCAGCTCGGCGGCCGGCGCGTGCTCCGGAACGTCGACCTCGCGGTGCGCACCGGCGAGTTCGTCGGGCTCATCGGTCCGAACGGTGCGGGCAAGACCACCTTGCTCCGGACCATCCTCGGGATGCTCCGCGCGGAGCGCGGCTCGGTCCGGGTGGACGGACGGCCGCCCGCGCGAGCGCGCAGCGCCATCGGGTACGTGCCGCAGCGGCACGAGTTCGCCTGGGACTTCCCGATCAGCGTCGAGGACACGGTCATGACCGGCCGGGTGCGCCGGATCGGCTGGCTGCGCCGGCCGGGGCAGCAGGACTTCGAGGCGGTCGCCGACGCCCTCGAACGCGTGCACATGGGCCACCTCGCCGCGAGGCCGGTCGGCGAACTCTCCGGGGGGCAGCGCCAGCGCGTGCTCGTCGCCCGCGCGCTCGCGCTCCGACCCAGCCTGCTGCTGCTGGACGAACCGTTCACCGGGCTCGACATGCCGACGCAGGAACTGCTCATCGAGCTGTTCCGCGACCTCGCCACCGAAGCGCGCGCGGTGCTCATGACCACGCACGACCTGATCGGCGCGATGCACGAGTGCTCGCGGCTGTGCCTCGTGAACCGGACCGTGATCGCGGACGGGGCACCGGGCGACCTCACCGACCCCGAGGTGTGGATGCGCACGTTCGAGGTGAACGCGGGCAATCCGCTGCTCACCGCACTGGGGGTGGCCGCCTGATGCTCTCGCCGATCGACTTCATCACCGACCTGCTGAACCCGGATCTGCGCTTCCTGCCGAAAGCACTGCTCATCGCGATGATGTCCAGCGTCGTCTGCGGCGTCATCGGCTGTTACGTGGTGCTCCGCGGGATGGCGTTCATCGGCGACGCCGTCGCGCACGCGGTGTTCCCGGGCCTCGCGGTCGCCTTCGTCATCCAGGGCAACCTCGTGTTCGGCGGCGCGGTCGCCGGCGTCCTCACCGCCATCCTGGTCGCGGTGTTCTCGCAGAACCGCCGGATCAAGGAGGACAGCATCATCGGCGTGTTCTTCGTGGCCGCGTTCGCGCTCGGCATCGTGATCATCTCCCAGGCACCGGGATATGCCGGGTCACTGCAGCAGTTCCTCTTCGGATCGATCACCGGGATCCCCGACGAGGACCTCATCGTCGTCGCGGTCACCGGGCTGGTGCTGATGCTGGTCGCGTTCCTGTTCCACAAGGAGTTCGTGTCGGTCACGCTCGATCGCGAGATGGCCAGATCCACGGGCATCCCGGTCTTCACCCTCGACCTGGTGCTGTACGTGATGGTCGCCATCGCGATCGTCATCTCGATCCAGACCATCGGGAACATCCTGGTGCTGGCCCTCCTGATCACGCCGGCCGCGGCCGCGAGGCTGCTCACCGACCGGCTCGCCGCGATGATGGTGCTCGCTCCCGTCATCGGCGGGGTCTCGGCGCTCGTCGGGCTGTACGTCTCGTGGAGCTTCGACTTCCCGGTCGGCGGGATGATCGTCCTCGTCGCCACCGCGATCTTCCTGCTCGCCTGGTGCTTCGCACCCCGGCACGGCCTCGTCGCCAAGACGATGCGCCGTCGCGCGCAGCCGATCGAGGGCGAGGACGACCTCGACCAGTCGCGCCCGCCCGCGCGAGCCGACGTCCCGGTCGGGAGCCTCGCACCGTGAGCCGGGCGAACCTGCGCCGTCGCGGCGCCGGGGCGATGCTGCTGACCCTGGCGTTGCTCAGCGGCGCGGCTGCGCCCGGCGCGGCGGCGGCCCTCCCCGCGGGCCCGGGTGAGCCGGCAGGCCGCACGGCCGCCGCGCCGGGCCAATCCGACCAGCCCGCGCCGCCCAGCTCGCGCAAGCGCGTGATCGGCGCGGTGCACACCGACACGGTCTCGGCCTTCCTGGACCAGGGAACCCTCACAGTGGCGAGTCGGGCCGACATCGACCTGGACGGTGACGGGGTACCCGATCTCGGCAGCCGCCTGGACCCTTCGGGGGTGCTCTTCCATCTGGATGAGCCCAGCCGTACCACCGTGCCGGCCGGCGACGCATACGCATTCCTCGGAGCGGCCGGCGCCCCCGTCTGGCTCGCACCGCAGATCCAGGACCATCGCCTCCTCTGGCCCGGGTTCAGCACCGAGGACCCGGCGCTCGCCGGGACGGTCCACGACGGCCGGCTCGCCGTGCGCATGCTCGGAGCGGCCGGCCCGGGCGAGGTCGAGATCTTCCTCCAGGACGGCGGCGCGGTCCGCCGCGTCTTCAGTTCCACCAGCGACCTGCCGTCGTGGCAGACCGGCGTGCCGCAGCACACGCACATGAACTGGGCGTTCACACAGCCCGGCACCTATGAGCTCGAGTTCGAGATGCGCGGGGTCGTCGGCGGCCGTGAGCAGGCCGCGGCGAACCGCTACACCTTCGTCGTGGGTGACCTCGCCGCACACACCCGCAGCACGAGCACCGGGCTGCGTGCCGACCGCAGCGTCGCCGCACCCGGCGAGGCCGTCACGCTCGTCGCGACCGTCGCGCCCGCGGTCGCCGGCGCCGTCCAGTTCCGCGATCTCGGCAGCAATGTCATGCTGGGACACGCGCCCGTCGCCGGCGACGGCTCCGCCACGTTCCGCACCTCCGCGCTCGTCCCCGGGGGGCATCAGATCCGCGCGGAGTTCGTTCCCACCTGGGCCGACGACGCCACGACGTCAGCCTCGGCACCGATCGACGTCACGGTGACCGGGACCGCGGAACCCGAACCCGACCACGACGACACCGTCCCCGTGCCGGACGACCGGCTCGATCCCGTTGAGGCGGGGGCCGGGCTCACCGTGACGACTCCGCAGAAGCGTCTCGCGCCGGGCGGCACCGTGACCGCGCGAGTCACCGGCGCGCTCGCCGGGCGGTGGGTCTCGGTGTGGGTGCACGCACCCGAACCGTCCTGGTACGGGTGGCTGCAGGCCGACCTCACGGGAGGGTTCAGCGTCGATCTGGCCGACGACCTTCCGGCGGGCGACGCGCGTCTGGTGGTGAAGGATGCCGAAGGCGCCCTGCTCGGCTGGGACCGCTTCACGCTCGTGCCCGCGAGCAACGGGAACGGCGGTGACGGAAGCGGCCCGCCGCCCGTCGCCCCGCCGCCGACGTCGAATCCCGAGCCGCCGCAGGCGGCGACCCAGCAGTGTGCGCCGGCACTGGTCCTCGACCGCGGCCACGTCGACCTGTTCTTCGTGTCAGCCGCCAATGGGAAGGCCGTGCTGCAGCTCGTGGAAGACGTCACCGGTCACCGCGTCGTCCACGAAGCCGAGACGGTGCTGCTCCGCGTCGACGAAGCCGCCTACCGGGCGAACATCCCCGCGGGCACGCCCGGCGCCCCGGCCGGGTACGTCCTTCCACTCACGCAGAGCCCGGATCTCGTCTGGCCCGGCTGGGACACCAACCGCACCGCCGCGAGCGGCCACACCGACGTGACCATCGACGTCACCGGGGTGGACGGCCCCGGACGGGTGCACCTGTACAGCCAGGGATCGTTCGGGGACATCCGGCCGCTGCTCCAGGGCGGGAGCACGGCCCTGCCGGGCAGCATCCGGGAACCGACGCCCGCGCACACGCACGCCCAGTGGGTCTTCAGCGCACCCGGTGTCTACCGGCTCACCGCGCACGCCACGGCGACGAACCCGCAGTCGGGTGCGACCCTGACGACCGCGGCGCACACCTACGTGTTCCAAGTGGGGGACGTCCCGATCGGCGACGTGTTCTGCGGCATGACCACGCACGGCGTGGCGGACGCGGCGGAGGTCAACGCCGCCGTCGACCGGGCCGCGGCGGAGGCGGTCGCGGCGAACCAGGCCGCCGATCCCGAGACGCTGACCCGTGCGCGAGGCCCGGGGAACCGCGGGGCCACCGACGACGTCGCGCACGACGAGACCACGCGAGCCACCGGCGCACAGCACCCCATGGTGCTGATCGCCGTGATCGGCGGAGGCACGCTCGTGGTCCTCGGTCTCGCCGGCGCCACCTGGTGGTACGTCAGGCGACTGCGTGAGCCGGGGCCCGCCGCGGCAGGTCCTTCGGGGGAGCGCGGCTGATGGACCGCGATCCCGCGGGGTTCGACGACCTGCTCGGTGCCGCGGACGATCCGCTCGGCGAGCCCGTGGAGCAGATCCCGCCGCCGAGCCGCACGCCGTGGGTGCTCGCCGCGTCGGTCGGCAGCATCCTCATCGGCACCGCAGCCGTGGTCGCTGCGACCTTGACCCTCCCTGCCGGCGCGGGTGTGCCGCCCGGCGCAGAGGCATCCGCAAGCCGTTCCGCGACCGCGCCGCCGGAGCCCGCAGGAGTCCCCGCCCCCGGGACCGGCTGGGCGGCGGGCGCGGCCGCGCGCCAGGTCGATCCCGGCTGGGTCGCCGACGTCGCCGAACGCACCGCCATCCCCGGGCGTGCGCTCGCCGCGTACGCCGGCGCCGCGCACCGTGTGCGCCTCGAACACCCGGGCTGCGGGCTCGGCTGGAACACCCTCGCCGGGATCGGCCTCGTCGAATCGGAGCACGGCCGCATCGACGGCGCCCGCATCGGCGGCGACGGCGTCGTCACGCCGCCGATCATCGGCATCCCGCTCGACGGTACGCGTTCCGACGCGATCCCCGACACCGACCGCGGCGCCCTCGACGGCGACGCCGTCTGGGACCGCGCGGTCGGGCCGATGCAGTTCATCCCGTCCACCTGGGCGCAGTGGGCCTCCGACGGCGACGGAGACGGTGTCGCCGACCCGCACCAGATCGACGACGCGGCGTTCACCGCGGCCCGGTACCTGTGCCACGACGGTGCCGACCTCACCGACCCGCAGGGCTGGATCGCCGCGATCGCGTCGTACAACAGCTCGCTCGACTACAACCACCGGGTCGCCGAGGCTGCCACCCGGTACGCGGAGAACGCCGGCGCGTTCGGCTGACCGGCCTGGCGCCTCGACGTCAGTAGGCCTCGAAGTCGAGCTCTTCGAACTCGCTGACCTCGGGGACCCAGCGCTGTTCGACGAAGGCGACGTGCGCCGGGTGCGCGTTGTAGGCCTCGTAGGCCGAGGCATCCGCAAAGCTCATCGCGAACTGGAAGCGGAAGCTGCTCTTCGGGCTCACCTGCCGGGCCACCGCGAAGTCGCGCACGCCGGGGATGGAGGTGAGCGCCTGCCGGCCGTCCTCGAGGAATGCCGTCTCGGCCGGCGAACCGGCCTCGTGGCGGAGCGAGAAGGCGACGGTATGGCGGATCATAGGTCGATCGTATGCTGTGCAGATGTTCACCGGTCTCAGTGCGTTCCCACTCACACCGATCACCGACGACCGCGTCGACGACGAGGCGTTCGTCCGGCTCGTCGCGCGGCTTCGCGACGCGGGCGTGGACTCGATCGGCGCACTCGGCTCGACGGGCAGCTACATGTATCTGCATCGCGAGGAGCGCGCACGAGTCGCCGGGCTCGCCGTCGAAGCCGCCGGTGAGGTGCCGGTCATCGTCGGCATCGGCGCACTGCGCACGCGCGATGCGGTGGCCGCCGCGGAGGACGCGCAGACCGCCGGTGCGGCCGGTCTGCTGCTCGCCCCGGTCGGCTACCAGCGACTCAGCGCCGACGAGGTGTACGGGCTCTTCGCCGACGTCACCCGAAGCCTGTCGGTCCCGCTCGTGATCTACGACAACCCCGGCACGACCCACTTCACCTTCACGCCCGAGCTCTACGCCCGCATCGCCCGACTTCCGCACGTGGCATCCGTCAAGATTCCCGGCGTGCCCGCCGACGAGGCGGCCGCGGCCGCCCGCGTCGCCGAGCTCCGCGGCTCGCTACCGGCCCGCTTCACGATCGGCGTGAGCGGGGATGCCTCGGCGGCGACCGGTCTCCTCGCGGGCTGCGACACGTGGTACTCGGTGATCGGGGGCACGCTGCCCGAGCTCGCGGTCGAGCTCACCGAGGCCGCGCGGTCCGGCGACGCGCAGCGCGCGCGAGCGCGGTCCGACCGGCTCGCACCGCTCTGGGAGCTGTTCGCGGTGCACGGCAGCCTTCGTGTCGTCGCGTCGATCGCCTCGCTCCTCGGCCTCACCGCGGTCGAGAACCTGCCGGCCCCGGTCCGCGGACTCGACGCCACCGTCCGCCGCGAGGTCGGCGATGCGCTCGCGCTGATCGGGGTCGACGTCTGAGCCGCCGGCGCGCGCGGCCGGCCGTCGCCGGTCAGGCGAGGCGCTGCGCCCCGATCACCGCGAGGAGCCGGAGCTTCTCGGCGCTCTCGGTACCCGGCGCTGCGGTGTACACGAGGAGCGAGTGCGACTGGGGGGGTCGACCAGCGTCTGGCAGCTGAGTTCGAGCGCGCCGAGCTCGGGGTGCACGAAGTGCTTGATCGCCCTGGGTCGAACTCCGACCTCGTGCCGCGACCAGAGGTCTCGGAACTCGTCGCTCTGCCGCAGCAGCAGGTCGGCGAGGTGTGCGGCGTGGGACGAGCGCCCGCGGAGCGTCGCGACCTCGCGGAGGCCCGACACCCAGAGTCTGGCGAGGAACGGATGGTCCTCGGGGGCGTAGAGCGCGCGGCTGGCCGGATCGGTGAACCAGCGGAACCCGATGCTCCGCGCCGGTCCGACCAGGCTCGCCGTGTCACCGGTGAGCGCGACGCCCAGCGGGGTCTGTCGCAGCGTCTCGCCGAGCTCGGAGACGATCTCGGCGGGCGTGTCGTTCAGGCGGTCGAGGATGCGCAGAAGCCCAGGGCCGATGTGCTCGCTCGAGCTGCCCCGTGCGGGTGGTCGATGCCCGGCGAGCCGGAACAGGTGGTCCCGCTCATCGATGGAGAGATGCAGGCCCTGCGCCATCGAGGCGATCATCTCCTCGGACGGGTGCGGCCCTGTGCCGCGCTCGAGGCGCGCGTAATAGTCGGTGGACATGTGGCAGAGCCCGGCGACCTCCTCGCGCCGGAGGCCGTCGGTGCGGCGCCGCGGGCCGCGCGAGAGCCCGACGTCCTCGGGCTGCAGCGCCTCGCGGCGGCGGCGCAGGAACTCGGCCAGACCGGCTCGATCGATCGACATGGCGCTCCTCACTCGTGCCTCCCTTCCTACCGCCTGCTCACGGCGGGAGCCACTGACCGACGATCCACCTCTCGCAGCCGTGGATCGTCGGGTCCTGGTTCGCGCTCGCCGCAGCGGCGAGAGTCGAAGCACCGACTGCACGCACCGAATCGACTTGGAGCAGATGATGCCACGCACACCGATCGAACCCGCCGTCCCCCGTCTGACCGGCACGCGCGCCGTGATCACCGGCGGCAGCGACGGCATCGGGCTCAGGATCGCGATGCGGCTCGCCGTCGCCGGCGCCGAGGTCGTCCTCCCGGTACGGAATCCGGGGAAGGGTGAGTCCGCCGTGGCTCGCATCCGCGAGGCCGCCCCCGGAGCGCGAGTGTCGTCGCGTCGTCTCGACCTCTCTTCGCTGGAATCGGTCGCGGCGCTGGGCGACACCCTGCGCGGCGAGGGCGAACCCATCCATCTCCTCATCAACAACGCGGGGGTCATGACCCCGCCCGAGCGGCAGGTCACCGAGGAGGGGTTCGAGCTGCAGTTCGGCACGAACCACCTCGGTCACTTCGCCCTCGTCGCTCAGCTGCTCCCGTTGCTTCGCGCGGGCCGGGCGCGGGTCACCTCACAGGTGAGCATCGCGGCGAACCAGGGCGGCATCAACTGGCAGGACCTGAACTGGGAGCGCTCGTATCACGGCATGCGCGCCTACAGCCAGTCGAAGATCGCGTTCGGCCTCTTCGGTCTCGAGCTCGACCGTCGCAGCCGGGTGCACGGATGGGGCGTGACGAGCAACCTGTCCCATCCCGGAGTCGCGCCGACGAGCCTGCTGTCGGCACGCCCGGAGCTCGGACGCGGCGGTGACACCACGGAAGTCCGCGTGATCCGCTGGTTGTCCGCGAGAGGACTCATCGTCGGCACCCCGGAGACGGCGGCGATGCCGGCCCTGTACGCGGCCACCTCGCCGGAAGCCCTCGGCGGGCGGTTCTTCGGTCCGAACGGGATCGGCCACATGGGCGGGGCACCGGCCGAACAGCGGCTCTTCTCCCGCTTGCGCAGCGAGGCCGAGGCCGCGCGTGTCTGGCAGGTGTCGGAGGAGCTGACCGGGAGTCGCATCGCGCACGAGTCGTCCTCGGCGTGAACCAGCCTGTGAGTCACCACATGTTGCAGGCCTACGATCCGAACATGAGCATTGATCAGCATCGTGAGACGTCATCGGACGTCCCTGCCCCTCAGGGCGCCGCCTCGCCGGACGCGGACACGTCCGCGTTCGAGCCGTTCGCCGTGGACCACCTCATCCTGAACGACCTCCCGTTCACCCTCGGCACGGTCGACGCACCCGAGCGGTACACGGTCACGGCGGTCTTCACGCGTCGCCCGCTGCCCCTCGAGCTCGAACTCCTGGCCAAGCCCGAGACCCAGATCCTGCTCGCCGAAGCCGGCTACCCCGCGGTGTCGCTGACGACCGCCGACCGGCGGCTGTTCATCGTCAACACGAATCTCAGCGAGTTGCGCCAAGGCCTGGCCCAGGTCATCGGCCGAGTCCTCGACGACATCGGCACGAGTGTCGCGAAGACGCGGACCGAGCAGGCTCAGAAGGCCGCCGAGCTGGCCCACCGCGCCGCGGAGCGGGTGCAGCGTGTGTTCGCCGAGGCCGAGCAGATCGACTTCTCGCCGAACCGGGCGCACTACACGTGAACGCGATGCGGGGCTGAGCCGGCTCAGCCCTCAATGCTCCTGAACGCGCGCAGCCGAAGGCTGTTGCCGACCACGCACACGCTGGAGAGCGCCATCGCCGCGCCGGCGAGCATCGGATTCAAGAGACCGAGGGCGGCGATGGGGATCGCCGCGACGTTGTAGGCGAAGGCCCAGAACAGGTTGGTCTTGATGGTGCCGAGCGTCTTCCGCGCCAGCCGGATCGCGTCGACCGCGCTGCGCAGGTCGCCGCGGACCAGGGTGAGATCGGATGTCTCGATCGCGACATCCGTCCCGGTGCCCATCGCGAGGCCGAGGTCCGCCTGCGCGAGCGCGGGCGCGTCGTTGACACCGTCGCCGACCATCGCGACCACCTTGCCCTGATGCTGCAGCCGGGCGACGACGTCGACCTTCTGCTTCGGAAGGACCCCGGCGATCACCTCGTCGATGCCGACTTCGGCGGCGATCAGACGGGCCACCGTCTCGTGGTCTCCCGTGAGCAGCACCGGCGCCAAGCCCATGCGCTGCAGCTGGGCGATGGCCTCGCGGCTGGTCGGCTTCACCGTATCGGCGACGATGAGCAGGCCGCGGGCGAGCCCATCCCAGCCCGCCGCGACGACGGTCCTGCCCTCGGCTTCGGCGCGGGCCTTGGCCGCGGCGAGCTCGTCGCCGAGACCCAGCGACCGTTCGGCGAGCAGGGTCTCGCGACCGACGACGACCGGGCGGCCGTCGACGACCCCCTCGACGCCCCGGCCTTCGGCGTTCGAGAAGCGCTCGGCGACGGGAAGCGGGCCGGCCTCCTGGGCCGCGGCCTCCGCGATCGCCCGGGCGATGGGGTGCTCGGAGGCCGCTTCGACCGCGCCGGCCAGGCGGAGCAGCTCCGCGCGTCCGGTGCCGGGCTCGAGCACGACCTCGACGACGGACATCTGCCCGGTCGTGACCGTCCCGGTCTTGTCGAGGACGACCGTGTCGACCGCCCGGGTGGACTCGAGCGCCTCGGGGCCCTTGATCAGGATGCCGAGCTGCGCGCCGCGTCCGGTGCCGACGAGGAGAGCGGTCGGCGTGGCGAGGCCCAGCGCGCACGGGCACGCGATCACGAGCACCGCGACCGCGGCCGTGAACGCCGTTTCGACGGGGAGGCCGCTGACCAGCCACGCGGCAAGGGTGACGAGCGCGACCACCAGGACGACCGGGACGAAGACGGCCGAGATCCGGTCGGCGAGCCGCTGCACCGCGGCCTTGCCGGTCTGCGCGTCCTCGACGAGCTTCGCCATCTGCGCCAGCTGGGTGTCCGACCCGATGCGCGTCGCCCGGACCACGAGCCGGCCGCCGACGTTCACGGTGGCGCCGGTGACCCCGGCACCCGCCCCGACCTCGACCGGCATGGATTCGCCGGTGAGCATCGAGCGGTCCACGGCGGATGTGCCCGACACCACGACGCCGTCGGTGGCGATCTTCTCGCCCGGTCGGACGACGAACTCATCGCCCACGGCGAGCCGCTCGACGGGGATCTTGGTCTCGACCCCGTCGCGGATGAGGGCCACGTCCTTCGAGCCGAGCTGGAGCAGGGCCCTCAGCGCCGCACCGGCCTGGCGCTTGGCGCGCTGCTCGAAGTAGCGACCGGCGAGGACGAACGTCGTGACGCCGGCCGCGACCTCCAGATAGAGGTTCGACGCGCCGTCGGATGGCGCGATGACGAACTCGAACGCGTGCACCATGCCCGGGACGCCGGCGGAACCGAAGACGAGGGCGTACAGCGACCAGAGGAAGGCTGCCGAGGTGCCCATCGAGATGAGCGTGTCCATGGTGGCGGCGCCGTGCCTGAGGTTCGTCCAGGCGGCCCGATGGAACGGCCAACCGCCCCAGACGACCACGGGCGCTGTCAGCGCGAGGGAGACCCACTGCCAGTACGTGAACTGCAGGGCGGGGATCATCGCCATCGCGATGACCGGGACGGTCAGCACGATCGAGACGACGAGGCGATTCCGCAGCGCTCCGGCGGCACGGTCGACGGCCGGACCCGCCTTCGCCGGTTCGCGAGCGGGCGGGGCGGCCGGGAGTGCAGCGGTGTAGCCGGCGCGCTCGACCTCGGCGATCAGCGCGGCGGGGTCGTACCCGGCGGGCACGACCACCATCGCCTTCTCGGTGGCGTAGTTCACCGTCGCGGCGACGCCGTCGAGCCGGTTGAGCTTCCGCTCGACGCGCGTGGCGCACGAGGCGCACGTCATCCCGCCGATCTCGAGCTCGACACCGGGCGCGGGGGTCATTGGACGCGCGTTGCCGAGTAGCCCGCCTCGCCCACCGCAGCGAGGACGGCCGTATCGTCGACCGGTGCCGCGCCGGTGACGACGAGGAGCCCGGTCTGCGCGCTCACTCGGATCTCGTCGACGCCGGCGATCTGGCCGACCTCCTCGCGGACGGACTGCTCGCAGTGCGCGCAGGTCATGCCGGTGATCTCGAACTCGGTCGACGTCATCTCACGCTCCTCCCAAATACCCGGGGTGGGTATTCGTCACCAGTCACCGTAGCCCCAGGCCGCCATCGTGTGCAAACGCGACGAAATACCCGGGACGCCGGCTCGGTTGACCCTGGCATGAGAGCCGTCGTCTATGCGAATCCCGGTCCGTCCTCCGTGCTGTCGCTCGTGGAGCGTGACGTCCCCGAACCAGCCCAGGGCGAAGTGCGGGTCAAGGTCGCCGTCTCGGGCGTGAACCCGACCGACTGGAAGAACCGCGCCGGTGGCGGACGCCCCGGGCCCGCAGGCGAGATCGTGCCCAATCAGGACGGAGCCGGTGTCGTCGACGCGATCGGCGACGGCGTCGACGGCCTCACGGTCGGCGACCGGGTCTGGCTCTATCTCGCCCAGCACGAACGGCCCACCGGCACGGCACAGGAGTACACCGTCGTGCCGGCGACCCGCGTGGTGCGCCTGCCCGAGGGCATCGGCATGGACGTCGCGGCGAGCCTGGGGGTTCCCGCCATGACGGCGCACCGGGCCCTCACCGTGCACGAGGCCGGGCCCACCCGGCTGTCGCCGGGCGCGCTGAGCGGCCGCACCGTCCTCGTCAGCGGAGGCGCCGGCGCGGTCGGCCACGCGGCCATCCAGCTCGCGGTCTGGGCCGGCGCGACCGTGCTCACGACCGTGAGCAGCGACGAGAAGGGCGAGCTCGCGCGCGCGGCCAGCGCACACCACGTCGTGCGGTACACCGACGACGACGTCGCCGAGCAGATCGAGCGTCTCGCGCCCGAGGGCATCGACCACATCGTCGAGGTCTCGCTCGCGGAGAACGCCGCCCTCAGCCTCCGCGTGCTCGCGAACCACGGCAGCATCGCGTTCTACGCCGACAACGGCGGCGACCACGTCGACGTGCCGATCCGCCCCGCGTTCGCGAAGAACGCGCGACTCCAGGGTCTGCTGATGTACACCGTCGGCGATGCGGCCCTGCACGCCGCGGCCGAGGACATCACGGCGGCGCTCCGCGACGGGGCGCTTCCGGTCGGAGCGGCGGCCGGTCTCCCGTTGACCTGGTTCGGCCTGGAGGAGACCGCCGCCGCCCACGACGCCGTCGAAGCCGGCACGGTCGGCAAGGTGCTCATCGACGTGGCCGCGAGCGACCGCCCCGCCTGAGTGCGCCGACCGGCATGACGAAGGCCGCTCCCGTCGGGGAGCGGCCTTCGTTTCCCGGCCTCGTCGGCGCGGGACGCTATTCCTCGTCGGCGCGGGACGCTATTCCTCGACGCCGGGGTCGCCGGCCTCGAGGCCGCCGTCCGTCGACTTGGTCATCGGCTCGCCCTCTTCGCTGGGGTCCCGTTCCTGCTCGTCCTCGCTGCGGGGAGTGGCATCCGTCATCGGTCGCTCCAATCGTGATGGTGCCGCCAGTCTCGCCCAGGCGACCGGCCGGTGACAGGGGCTTGACCTGCCGTCCGGGTGTGCCGCACCGACCCGCGTGCGGCTCCATGGGTTCCGCGTACGAGTCGTCAGGCCGCTCCGGCGGTGGGGCGCGTCGGTGAGGAGGAACGGACGGGCGTGGCTCCGGCGAGCACCGCGCCGAGCAGGCCGGATGCCTCGGCGGCACGCCGTTGGATCGAGGCGCCGTTGCCGTCGCGAAGGATCTGCTGCACGCCCGTCGTCACGACGTCGAGATCGCCGTGCTCCAGAAGACCGGGTGCGGCCTCGGCGAGCAGTGCGCCGACGACCTCGGCCGCGGGCGCCGGCTCACCCCGGAGCGGATGGACGAGCAGGCCCTCGAGCCCCTCCAACGAGGCGGTCCACGAGGCCAGCCGGAGCACGTCGGCCGACGCGGGAGGAGCGGGATCCCCGCGTGCGGCGGACGCCGCTGCCGAGGCCACGAGTCCGCGGATCAGGCCGGCGATCGTCACCGTGGCCGACGGGAGGAGCGGCACGTCGGCGACCCGCACCTCGATGGTCGGGAAGCGGCTCGACAGCCGCACGTCGGGGTAGAGCATCCCCTCGTCGAGGAGGGCGCCGGTGCGCAGCAGCGCGTCGATCGCCGAATGGTACGCCTCGAGGCTTCCGTACACCTCGTTCGGCCCGCTCGAAGGCCACTGACTCCACTGCAGGAACCGGTAGCTCGCGTAGCCCGTGTCGATCCCGTTGTGGAAGGGCGAGTTCGCGGCCAGTGCGCGGATCACGGGCAGCCAGACGCGGATCCGGTCGAGGATCGCGACACCTTCGTCAGGCGAGGACACCGAGACGTGCACGTGCAATCCGCACGTCATGCAGCGCAGCGAGGTCGCCCCGTACCGCTCGACGATCGCCCGGTAGCGCGGTCCCGGCGACGGGTGCGGGCTACTGGGGAACGGGGACGTCCCGAGCGCCACCGCGCGGGCGCCGAGGCGACCCGCCCAGCGATCCGCCGATCGCCGCGAACGCCGGACCTCGGCCGCCAGTGCGCGGAGCGAGGCGTGCGGGCGCGACACCAGCTCGAGCATCTCCTCGTGCATCTCGGCGACCGCGGCGTCAGGTGGGACACCGTCTCGTGCGGCGAGCTCGAGGACCTCGGGCGCGACCGGCACGGGCGCCCCCGTCTGTCCGTCGACGAAGAGCAGCTCTTCCTCGACTCCGAATGTCCGTCTCATCGCATCACGCTTTCGAACATCGACGCACCCTCTTCGGTGCGGCCCCGACGTTCAGTGTGACATGTGCCGCTCGAATGCGCTCCGTGAGGTGGACAGATCGCCCGGACCTGACCCGGGACTCACGCGCCGGGCTTGAGCACCACCTTGATGCAGCCCTGCTCCTTCTTCTGGAAGATCTCGTACATCTCGGGCGCGCGGTCGAGCGGCACCCGGTGCGTGGTGAGGTCCTCGGTGCCGAGCGGGTCCGCGGGATCCTCGACGAGCGGGAGCAGCTCGTCGCGCCAGGCGTGCACATTGCACTGGCCCATGCGCAGGGAGAGCTGCTTGTCGAACATGGTCATCATCGGCAGCGGGTCGGCGGCGCCCGCGTAGACGCCGCTCAGCGAGAGCGTCCCGCCGCGACGCACCGCGTCGATGGCGAACGTCAGTGCGGCGAGCCGGTCGACGCCGGCGTGCTGCATGATCGGCTTGGCGGCGGCGTCGGGGAGGATGCCCACCGCCTTCTGCACGACCTCGATCGTCCGGTTGCCGTGCGCCTCGAGGCCCACCGCGTCGACGATCGAGTCCGGCCCGCGCCCGCTCGTGCGCTCGCGGAGCGCGTCGAGCGTGTCGTCACCGAGGTCGAGCGTCTCGATGCCGTATCGCTCGGCCATCAGCCGTCGCTCCGGAACGGGGTCGATCGCGATGACCCGGTGACCGAGATGCCGGCCGATCCGCGCGGCGAACTGGCCGACCGGGCCGAGCCCGAGCACGCCGAGCGTGCCACCGTCGGGCACGTTCGCGTACTGCACGCCCTGCCAGGCGGTCGGCAGGATGTCGCTCAGGAAGAGGTAGCGATCGTCGGGGAGATCGTGCCCGACCTTGTAGGCGTTCGCGTCGGCGCGGCGCACGCGAAGGTATTCGGCCTGCCCACCGGGCACCGATCCGTACAGCTCGGTGTACCCGTACAGATCGGCACCCGTGCCGTGCTCGTGGTTCTGCGTGGTCTCGCACTGGGTCGTGAGGCCCGACCGGCACATCGCGCACTCGCCGCACGCGATGACGAACGGCACGACGACGCGGTCGCCGGCCGCGAGGGTGCGCACGTCGGACCCGACGGCCTCGACCACGCCCATGGCCTCGTGGCCGAGGATGTCGCCGCGGTCGAGGAACGGGCCGAGGACGCCGTACAGGTGCAGGTCGGATCCGCAGATCGCGGTCGAGGTCACCCGGATCACCACATCCTTCGGATCCTCGATCGTCGGGTCGGGGACGGTCTCGACGGAGACGTGACCGGTGGACTGCCAGGTGAGTGCTCGCATGGCCCCTGTCTACGCCGCACGCGGCGCGGCGCCGCGGGGGTTGACGCGTGGGCGGCGGCCATGGTGATCGGTCGAGTGCCCCGACGCCGAGACATCCGCCGTCTTCGGTCCGGTGCTCGGGAGCAGCCGTGTTCCGCAGCTCGACGCGACGGCCGGTCCGGGCTAGCCTGACGGCGAGCGCGGGCTCGTTTCGATCGCGGGGGTGGTCAGCATGAGCGGGGACGGTCGTAGCCGGGTGACGGCGACCTCGGGGTCGCTGGGTTTCTTCTTCCTGCTGGCGTACATCGGGGCGGCGATCTATTTCATCTCGGTGTCCGACGGATCGTTCTGGGGCGTCATCCTCGGGCTGCTCCAGGCGATCGTCTGGCCCGTGTACGTCGTGTACCACGTGCTCGTGCTGCTCGGCGCCTGACTCCGAGTGCGACCTCGGCACCGAGCGCAACCCTCTGGCGGCGCGCGGGCGGGTCGCCGAATGTGGACGCATGAGCACCTACCGAGTCGGATACTTCGTCGGCAGCCTGTCGTCCACGTCGATCAACCGCGTGTTGTCACGCGCGCTCATCCGCATCGCGCCCGGCGACCTCGAGTTCAGCGAGATCGCGATCGGCGACCTGCCGCTCTACAGCCCGGACTACGACGCCGACTACCCGGCGCCGGCGCAGGCGCTGAAGGAGTCGATCTCGCGGGCCGATGCCGTCCTCTTCGTGACGCCCGAATACAACCGCTCGATCCCCGGCGCGCTGAAGAACGCGATCGACTGGGCGTCGCGGCCCTGGGGTCAGAACTCGTTCGACCACATCCCGGCCGCGGTGATCGGCGCGTCAGCCGGGCAGATCGGCACCGCGCTCGCCCAGCAGAGCCTGCGCGCCGTGCTGAGCTTCTGCAATGCCAGGCAGATGACGGCGCCCGAGGCATACATCCGGTTCTCGCCCGAGGTGTTCGCCGATGACGGCGCGGTGCACGACGAGAGCACCGAGACCTTCCTCACGAACTACATGGCCGAGTTCCGCGACCACATCGAGCGCGTGCTGACGGTGCTCCCGCGACGCTGAGCTGGCGGCGCCGCACGCGGGCCGCGCACCCGTAGGCTGGCCGTATGCCGACCGAATCCGAGGCGTTCGCCGTCGCCGTCGCCCAGTTCGCCCCGACCGACGACCGCAGCGCGAATCGCGACGAGATCGAACGGCTCGCGACGCTCGCGGCCGGCCGCGGGGCGAGGCTCGTGGTCTTCCCCGAGTACTCGAGCTACTTCACGCCGCAGCCGGGTGAGGACTGGCTCGACGCCGCCGAAGACGTCGACGGTGGCGAGTTCACGACGGCGCTCGCGGCGCTCGCCGCCCGGCTCGGCGTGCACCTCGTCGCGGGCCTCATCGAGCGGGTGCCGGGGGAGCGCCGGGTCCGGAACACGGTCGTCGCGGTCGCACCCGATGCCGGCGTGGTGGCGCGGTACCGCAAGCTCCACCTCTACGACGCGTTCGGCGCGCAGGAGTCCGAGTGGATCGCACCGGGCGACATCGACGAGCCCGAGCTGTTCACCGCGGGCGGGCTGACGTTCGGGCTGCAGACCTGTTACGACGCGAGATTCCCCGAGGTGACCCGCCGGCTCGTCGACGCGGGTGCCGACGTCGTCTGCATGCCCGCCGAGTGGGTGCGCGGCCCGCTCAAAGAGGCGCACTGGCGCACGCTCACGACGGCTCGCGCGCTCGAGAACACGATCTACGTCGCCGCGGCCGACCACGCGCCGCCGGTCGGCGCCGGCAACAGCATGATCGTGGACCCGATGGGCGTCGAGGTCGCGACGATCGGCGAGGCGACCGATGTCGCGCTCGCCTGGGTCTCGCGCGAACGCATCGATGCCGTGCGCCGGGTGAACCCGGCGCTCGAGTTGCGTCGATTCGGGGTCATCGAGCGCTGACGTCCGCGAACCGGGTCACCGAGCCCTGAGGCGCGTGAGCCGGGCGGATGCCTCTTCGAGGACGTCCCGGCGCTTGCAGAACGCGAACCGCACGAGGTTCGCGACGTCGCCGCGACGCTCGGCCGGCACGAACGCCGACACCGGCACGCCCACGACGCCCGCGAGCTCGGGCAGTCGACGGCACAGCGTCTCGCCGTCGTCCCAGCGGCCGTCGGCGACCCCGGCCAGCGGTGCCGCATCGGCGACGATGAAGTAGCCCGCCGCCGGGAGGGACACCCCGAACCCGGCGGCGGTGAGCCCGTCCGCGAGCAGGTCGCGCTTGGCGCGGAGCGCGTCGGCGGCGGCCGTGAAATAGGAGTCGGGCAGGTCGAGTCCGGCCGCGATCGCGGGCTGGAACGGCCCGCCGTTCACATACGTCAGGTACTGCTTCACCGCGAGCACCGCCGTGATGAGCGGAGCCGGCCCGGTGACCCAGCCGATCTTCCAGCCGGTGGTGTTGAACGTCTTGCCGCCGGACGAGATCGAGAGGGTGCGCGCCCAGGCGCCGGGGAGCGTCGCCACCGGCACGTGGCGGCCGTCGAAGACGAGGTGCTCATAGACCTCGTCGGTGACGATCAACGCGTCATGGTGTTCGGCGAGCTCGACCACCAGCTCGAGGACGTCGCGGTCGAGCACGGCGCCGGTGGGGTTGTGCGGCGAGTTGACGAGGACGAGCCGGGTGCGATCGGTGACCGCGGCGCGGAGCTCGTCGGGGTCGGGGCGCCAATCCGGCCGCTCGGCGTCGGGGGTCCAGCGCAGCGGTACGGTGCGGAGCACACCGCCCGCTCGCGCCACGAGCGCCGAATAGGCGTCGTATGCGGGCTCGAACGCGACGACCTCGTCGCCCGGCTCGACGAAGGCGAGGATCGTGGCGGCCAGCGCTTCGGTGGCGCCGGCCGTGACCAGCACTTCCGTCGAGGCATCCGTCTCGAGGCCGTACCATCTCGCCTGGTGACGCGCGATGGCCTCGCGCAGCACGGGCACACCGGGGCCGGGCGGGTACTGGTTGAGCCCCGACGCGATGGCCTCGCGTGCGGCCTCGAGCACCTCGGGCGGTCCATCCTCGTCGGGGAAGCCCTGCCCGAGGTTGATCGCACCGCTCGCGAGGGCCAGCGCACTCATCTCGGCGAAGATCGTGGGCCGCACGCTGCCGTCCGCCGCGAGCAGGCCCGCGCCTGCCGCCGTGCGCTGCCAAGGGAGAAGGGGGTTGGGCGTCACCGTCACGCTCACACCGTATGCCAGGTTCCGGTCGCTACGCTGGGCGCGGCATCCGGATGACTCCAGGTGAAGCGATAGCGAGTTCATAGACTTCGCCGATCCACCGCACAGGGTGCGGGGTGAGAGTGGGGATCGCTTGAAAGGAGCAGACATGACCGATCACCAGCACGGCCCGGCCCAGGGGGAGCCCACGGAGCCTCGTCAGCCGGCAGAGGGCGCGCCCGAGGCCGCCGCCACGGCTGAGACCGCGAGCACCGCTCCCGCCACGCCCGCAGCCCCGGCCGCACCGACCTCGGACGCGCAGTCCGCTTCGCCGGCTGCCCCGGTCTCGATGCCGGCCCCGCCCGCAGCCCCGGCCGCACAGCCGGCCGGCCACACCGAACCGACGGCCCAGACGGCGCAGGCGACCACGCCGACGGCGCAGACGGCGCCGACGGAGCCGGTCGCGCCCGCAGCTTCCGCTCCCGCTGCGCAGGAGCCGACTGCGCCGACGGGCACCGTCTACGCGCCCGGCCAGACGCCGCAGCCGTACCACGCGCCGCAGTACAGTCACCAGTCTTCGACGCCCGCCGCACCGGCGCAGCAGTACTACGGACAGCAGCACCCGCAGCAGCAGGCGCAGCCGGCCCCCTACGGGCAGCACGCCGGTCACCAGGCACCCGGCCCGCACGGCGCGGGCGGCCAGGCGCCGACGGCGCACCACGCGCAGACGCAGCCGACGCAGCCGCTTCCGGGCGCGCCCGGCTCGGTTCCGCCGGCCTTCGGCGGCCCCGGCACCCCCGGCGCCCCCGCGGACGGGGCGTCGGCCGGGCAGCCCAAGCCGCGACGGGTCGGGCTCGGGGTCGCCGCGGCGATCGTCGCCGCCGCGCTCATCGGTGGCGCCTCTGGCGCCGGCATCACGGCGCTCGTCGGTGGCGACCGGTCGACCGGCGCGGTCGAGTCCTCGGCCACCGGCACCCAGAACATCGTGGTCAACGACACCGACTCGGTGAACGAGATCACGGCCGTCGCCGCCAAGGCCAGCCCATCCGTCGTGACGATCTCCGTCGCCGGCGGGCAGGGCGCCGGCACCGGATCAGGCATCATCATCTCCGAAGACGGCTACGTGCTCACGAACACGCACGTCGTCACGCTCGACGGCACGACCGGTGAGCCCACCATCCAGGTGAAGGCGAGCGATGGCCGCCTCTACACGGCCGACCTCATCGGGACCGACCCGATGTCCGACCTCGCGGTGATCAAGCTCCAGGATGCTTCCGGCCTGCAGGCGCTCGACTTCGCCGACTCCGACGCGCTCAACGTCGGTGACGTGGCGATCGCGATCGGGGCGCCGCTCGGACTCTCCGGCACCGTGACCAACGGCATCGTGAGCGCCCTGAACCGCAGCATCGACGTGAAGTCGTCGGCCGTCCCCGAGTCGCCGGAAGACAGCCGCGAGGGCGAGAGCCAGCAGCCGTTCGACTTCTGGAACTTCGACATCCCCGGTCAGGAAGGCGGACAGCAGACGCAGTCCGGCGGCACGATCTCCATCCCGGTGATCCAGACCGACGCGGCGATCAACCCCGGGAACTCGGGTGGCGCACTCGTCGACTCGGAGGGCAAGATCATCGGCGTCAACGTCGCGATCCTCTCCGCGGGCGGAGCGTCCGGCCAGGCCGGGAACATCGGCGTCGGCTTCGCCGTCCCGTCGAACCTCGCCCAGCGGGTCGCACAGGAGCTCATCGAAGACGGTTCGGCCAGCCACGGCCTCCTCGGCGCGACGGTGACGAGCGCCCAGGCCGAGGCGGACGCCACGAACGTCGGCGCCTTGATCACCGAGGTCACGCAGGGCGGCGCTGCGGCGTCGGCCGGGCTGCAGGCCGGTGACGTGGTGACCGAGTTCAACGGCGTCCAGATCACCGACCAGACCGACCTCACGGCGCAGGTCCGCGCACAGGCCGGCGGCGCGACGGCGCAGCTCACCTACCAGCGCGGTGATGAGACGAACACGATCGAGGTCACCCTCGGCACGTTCGAAGGCTGAGTTAGCCACCCGAGCGGGGCCGGCGCCGTCGGGCGCCGGCCCCGCTCGCGTCCATGGCCGGCCGACGCCCCTCGGGCCCGGTGCGCTGCTAGGCTCGATCGACCGAGCACGAGTGAGGACCCTTGCCCCAAGAGCCACCCGAGGCGACGCCGTCGCCACGCGTCGGCGTCTCTTACGTCATGCCGGTGCTGAACGACGTCTCGCACGTCAGGGCGGCCGTGGCGTCGATCCTCGAACAGGACTACGACGGCCCCGTCGAGGTGCTGATCGCGCTCGGGCCCTCGATCGACGGCACCGGCGAGCTCGTCGCCGACCTCGCCGCGCGCGACGAGCGGGTGCGCGTCCTCGACAACGAGGTCGGCTCGACCCCCGCCGGTCTGAACCTCGGCATACGCGCGGCGCAGTATCCCGTCGTCGTCCGGGTCGACTCGCACTCGATGCTTCCGCCGCAGTACACCCGTGTCGCGGTGGCGACGCTCGAGCGCACCGGCGCAGACAATGTCGGCGGTGTCATGGCCGCGCGCGGCGAGACGCCGTTCGAGCGGGCGGTCGCGCTCGCGTACAGCACCAAGGTCGGGCTCGGCGGCACGAAGCTGCACATCGGCGGGCCCGAAGGCCCGGCCGAGACGGTGTACCTCGGCGTGTTCCGCACCGACGCCCTGCACCGCGTCGGGCTCTTCGACGAGGACATCAAGCGCGGTCAGGACTGGGAGCTCAACCGGCGGCTGCGCGAGCACGGCGGCACCGTGTGGTTCACACCCGAGCTCTCCGTGACCTACCGGCCGCGATCGAGCCTCGGCCGCCTGGCCCGTCAAATGTTCTCGACCGGGTTATGGCGTGGCGAGCTCGCACGCCGGTTCCCCGCGGCGAACGGCCTCCGCTATTTCGTCCCGCCGGCGATGGTCGTCGGCGTCGGCCTCGGCCTGCTCGCCGGAATCGCGGGCGTCGTGCAGGCCGCGCTCGGCCAGACGCCGTGGCTGCTCCTCGGATTCGCGATCCCCGCGGTGTACGCCGCGTTCGTGTGCGCGGCGACCGTCCGATACGCTCGCGGATCGGGTGCTGCGACGGCGAGCCGATTCCTGGTGGTGCTGCCGTGCATCCACATCGCATGGGGATCCGGCTTCGTGCTCGGATACCTCTCGCTCGCGAAGAACATCGCGCGACACACGGGAAGGTGAGGGGATGAGCTCAGCCGGCTACGCACGACCCACGAGCATCGCCGAGCTCAAGGCCGTGACGCAACCGCCCGAGGTGCGCCTGCGGCGCAATGCCGAGCACTGGACCGCGTCGTTGTATCTCCGGCGGCTGTCGCCGTACCTCACCTGGCTGCTGCTGCACACCCGCATCTCGGCCAACGGCGTGACCGGGTTGATGATCCTCGTCGGCTGGTCGACGGCTGCCGCGCTCCTCATCCCGGGCATCTGGGGCGCGTTGCTCGCGGTCGTGCTGGGTCAGCTGCAGATGCTCATCGACTGCTGTGACGGCGAGGTCGCGAGATGGCGGAAGACCTCCTCGCCCGCCGGGGTGTTCCTCGACAAGGTCGGGCACTACACGACCGAGGCGTTGATCCCGATCGCGCTCGGCATCCGCGCGGCCGCCTACCCACTCGAGTTCCCGGCCGACTTCCTCTGGACGACCGTCGGTGCGATGCTCGCGCTCGTCATCGTGCTCAACAAGGCGCTCAACGACATGGTCCACGTGGCGCGGGCGAACGCCGGCCTGGCCAAGCTCGCCGACACCCACGGCGAGACTGCGCCGCGAGGTGGACTGGTCGCGAAGCTCCGCCGCGCGGCGAAGTTCCTGCCGTTCCACCGGCTGTACCACTCGGTCGAGCTCACGCTCATCGCGTTCGCTGCGGCGCTCGTGGGCCTCATCGTCGGGCAGCCGTTCGTCGACCGTGTCGTGGTCGCAGCGTTGCTGCCGCTGGCCGTCCTGGCGCTCGTCGGTCATTTCGTCGCGATCATGGCGAGCCGCCGTGTCCGGGCCTGACGGCGCTCACGGGCCTGACGGCGCCCGCCAGCCCGGCGCCCGCGAGCCCGGCGCCCGCGAGCCCGGTGCCCGCGAGCCCGACGGCCCGCGCCCACGCGTCGGCGTGGTCGTGCTCACGATGGGGCGGCGCCCCGACGACCTCGCCAGGGGCATCGAGAGCGTGCTCGCGCAGCGCGAGGTCGTGACCGACGTGGTCGTCGTCGGCAACGGCTGGGATCCGGCGACCTCCATGCTTCCGGCGGGCGTGAAGACCGTGCACCTGCCCGAGAACCTCGGCATCCCGGCCGGGCGTAACCGCGGGGTGCCGCACGTCGAGGGCGAGGTGCTGTTCTTCCTCGATGACGACGCTTTCCTCCCGCACGACGACTTCCTCGCTCGCGGCTGCCGGATGCTCGCCGAACGCCCGGACCTCGGCCTCATCCAGCCCCGAGTGGTCGACCCCACCGGGCTCACCGCCCCGCGCCGATGGATCCCGCGCATCCGCAAGGGGGACCCCGAGACATCCGGCGACGTGTTCTCCTGCTGGGAAGGCGCGGTGCTCATGCCCCGCCCCGTGTTCGACGCGGCCGGCGGCTGGGGGGACCCGTATTTCTACGCGCACGAGGGCATCGAGCTCGCCTGGCGCGTCTGGGACACCGGGCATCGCGCCTGGTACGCGGGCGACCTCGAGGCGGGGCATCCGGTCATCGATCCGGCCCGCCACGCCGAGTACTACCGTCTCAACGCCCGCAACCGGGTATGGCTCGCGAAACGCAACCTGCCCGCCCCGCTCGTGCCCGTCTACGTCGGCACCTGGACGGCGATCCAGGTGCTCCGCTGGGCCCGCCGCCCGGCGGCGCTCCGCGCCTGGTTCGGCGGATGGCGCGCCGGGTGGCGCGAGCAGCCGGGCGGGCGCCGGGCGATGCGCTGGCGCACCGTGTGGCGGATGACCCGGGCCGGCCGGCCGCCGATCGTGTGATCGGTGCCGGTGACCCGCCGAGGTCGCTACCCTTGTTCAGTGGGATTTCGGACTGACGCACGGCGCACCATCAAGCTCGTGAGGAACGTCCTGGCCTCGCGCCGTGCGCAACGCACGCTCGCCGCGGAACTCGCGGCCAGGCCGCGGCTCGAGCCGCACCGGTACAAGATCGGCGTGTACTTCGCCGACGGCAAGGTCAATCTCTACCAGCTGCGCCAGTGGTACGCGCCGCTCGCCGAGCTCGCCAAGACGCATCCGGTGCTCATCCTCAGCCGGGCATCGGGTGCGGCGCTCGCGCTGCTCGAGGAGTCGCCGGTGCCCGTCGCATACGTGCGACGCGTCGCCGAGCTCGAGCAGGTGATCCACGAGCAGGATCTGCACGTGATCTTCTACGTGAACCAGAACGCGAAGAACTTCCAGATGATGCGATACGGGCGTCGCTGGCACGTGTTCATCAACCACGGCGAGTCCGACAAGATGTACATGACCACGAACCAGTTCAAGGCGTACGACTACGCCCTGATCGCCGGCGACGCGGCCAGGGCGCGGCTGTCGAAGGTGCTGTGGGACTACGACCTCGACAAGCGCGCTATCGCGATCGGCCGCCCGCAGGCCGACCACTATTCGGGTGTGTTGCCGTACACGCCCGACGACCGCGAGGTCGTGCTGTACGCGCCCACCTGGGAGGGTGACCGGGCGGCGGCGGCCTACGGCTCGATCGCGTCGCACGGCGTGCATCTCGTGCGCGCGCTGCTCGCCTCGGGGCGGCACCGGGTGATCTACCGGCCGCATCCGCGCTCGGGCGTGATCGATCACGCCTACGACGCCGCGAATCGCGAGATCACACAGGCGATCCACGAGGCGAACGTCGAGGACCCGGGTGCGCAGCACATCGTCGACGACGGCGCCGAGCTCGGCTGGCAGCTCGCCGCGGCCGACGTCGCCGTGGTCGACGTCTCCGCAATGGTGTACGACCGCCTCGCGGCGGGCAAACCGCTGCTCATCACCCGTCCCGTGAACCCGGGCGCCGAGATCGACACCGGCGGCTACCTCGGCGCGTGCGAGTGGCTCGACGCCGGCCCCGGGGAGTCGATGCTCGCGCGACTCGACGAGGTCGCGCACGACCAGACCGCGCTCGAGCGGCTCGGCGTCTGGGTCGAGCGCTACTTCGGCGACATGACGCCCGGTGCGACGACGCGGCGCTTCCATGCGGCGGTCGAGCACCTGTTCGCCGAGTGGGAGCGGTTCGCGGCGCTGCACGCCGGCGACGGCGAGATCGACGAGCACGACGAGCGCGCTGACGCGATCGACGACGACCTCGAGGCGACCGCGTAGCACCGCCCGGGCCCGCCGTGCGACGCCCGCCGTGCGTGTGCGTGTTTCACCGGCAGCGGATCCGCCCGCCCCTGGTCGCGCGTGACCTACACGCGAGCGGGCGCGGATGGTGGGTTCTGGCCGCTGCGACGCGCCATCCGCGACCGTTCGATGCCGGCTCGCGGCTTGCGGCTAACGGCTAGCGGCTGTGGTGGGGGGCGTCGGGTTCGTCGGGGGCGCTCGGCTCGGCGGCGGGCTTGCGGGTGAGCGCGCCACGTGCGCCTCGCGCGGCGCGGCCGGTCGCCGCGCCCACGTCACGGATGCCTCGGGCCGAGGCCTTCGCGAGACCGCCGATGGCCGCGCCGGCACGGGCCGCTCCGCGGCCGACGGACTGCAGCGCCGACTCGTCGCCGCGCGGCTCGAGCTCGGCGGGCACCACGGCGGGTGCCTGCCCGAACGCCAGGCGGGACTGCGTGAGCACGCGTCGGCCGAGCACGTGGTTGCCGATGCCGCCGATGGCGGCGCCGACGCCGAACGGCAGCGCCTTGCCGAGCCAGCCGACGCCGCCGCGCACCGCGAACTGCTTGATGAACACGTGGCGCAGCCGGTCGACGACCGTGCCCATGACCGCTTTCGGGAGCGTGTTGGTGATGAGCTCGCCCCAGTAGACGTTGCGGGCGACGCCCGTGCCGGTGGCCTGCCCCGCGAACTGGCGCACGAGGTCGCTGCCCTCTTTGCCGAGCATGAGCGTCATGACGAGCGCGCGAGCGCGTTCCGGGCTCTCGACCGGGATGCCGTGCACCTCGGCGACCGACTGGCCGAACAGGGCGGTGGCCTCGAGGAAGCCGGCGGTCTCCACACCCGACAGCGCGAGCGTCACGCCCGTGCCGATGCCCGGGATGACGGCGGTCGCGCCGACGGCGGCGCCGCCGGTGGTCACCGCGGCGAGGTAGCGCTGTTCGAGGATGCGCACGAGTCGCTCGGGGGTCGCCTCGGGTGCGCGGCGGCGGATGCTCCGCAGGTGCGCCAGCACGACGGGCCGCTGGATGGCGAGGGCGAGGTCGATGCCCCGCTCGAAGCCGTGCGCCCGACCCTCCGCCGACGGCGGCGCGGCCGCGTCGCCCGGGCCGCCGGGCTCGCCGGGCTCGCCGGACTCGCGGGGCGCTTCGGTCCCCATCGAGGTGATCTTGTGCACGCGCTCGGACATGCGCCGATCCTAAGCGCACTTCCTCGACGGTCGCCCGGGCTTGCGCCCGGCCAGAGGAGGTTGGAATCGCGATACCCGGGTGCCCCGGATGTCGCTCAGAGCGAGAGGTGGCGTTCGAGCGCGCCGATGCGGGGCTACTTCTTGGCGGCGTACTCGGTGTTGTAGCGGTCGAGTACCTCGTCGATGGGGGCGTCGAGCTGCAGACGGCCCTTGTCGAGGTAGAGGCCGCGCGTACAGAAGCGGCGCAGGTCGCGCTCGTTGTGCGAGACGAAGAACATGGTGCGGCCGCCGGCCAGCAGCTCCTCGATACGGGCATAGCACTTCTCGCGGAACGCCTTGTCGCCGACCGCGAGCACCTCGTCGACGAGCAGGATCGGCTCGTCGAGCTGGGCGATCACGGCGAACGCGATGCGCACCTTCATGCCGCTCGACAGATGCTTGTACGGGGTGTCGAGGAAGTCGCCGATCTCGGCGAACTCGATGATCTCGTCGAACCTGCCGTCGACCTGGGCTCGGGTCATGCCGTGCAGTCCGGCGGTCAGGTACACGTTGTCGCGGACCGTCAGGTCGTCCACGAACCCGCCGGTGATCTCGATCAACGGCGCGACGCCGCCCGTGACCACCACGCGACCCTCGTCGGGCAGCATGACACCGGCGACGAGCTTGAGCAGGGTCGACTTGCCCTGGCCGTTCCGGCCGACCACCCCGATCGCCTCGCCGGGCCGGACGTCGATCGACACGTCGCGCAACGCCCAGAACTCGTTCGGGCGCATGCGCCGCCGGCGACGCGAGAAGAGGTCCTTGAACGAGCGCCGGCCGCGCCGGTTGCGGCGGAACCGGATGCCGAGCCCCTCGGCCCGGATCGCAAAGGTCTGCGTCGCGGCGAGCTCGGCGGCCGAGGCATCCGTCATCAGATCTCCTTCAGCACCTGGCGCACGCTCGCGCGGAAGACCAGCAGCCCGGTCGCGAGCAGGGCGAGCGACATGACCGCCGAGACGATGACGTTGAACCAGTCGAGCTCGTGCGGGAAGAATCCCGCGCGGTACAGCCCGAAGATCCCCGACAGCGGGTTGAACGCCGCCCAGACGTGCAGCTGTTCCGGCAGGTTCTCGACGCCGTAGATGATGGGCGATGCGTAGAACAGGAAGCGCAGGACGAGCTTCACCGCGCGCTCGAGGTCGCGGAAGAAGACCACGAGTGGCGCCACGATGAGCGCGACGCCGCAGGTGAGGATCGCCTGCAGCAGGATCGCGAGCGGAAAGTACACCAGCTCCCAGCTGACCTGGGCGCCGAACACGATCGCGAACAGCGCGAGCACGGGCAGCGCGAGCAGGAACTCGATGCCCTTCGACAGCACGATGCGGTTCACCCAGATCGTCCGCGGGATCATGGTCGATCTGACGAGCTTCGCGTCCTTCAGGAACGCGCGCGTCGAGTCCGAGACCGCGCCGTTGAACCACATCCACGCGAGCAGCGCGGTGAGCAGGAACACGATGTACGGCTCGGTGCCGACCGGGCGCCGGAACACCTGCGTGAACACGAACCAGTAGATGCCCGCCATCACGAGCGGGTCGAGGACCGACCAGACGTAGCCCAGCGCCGAGGTCGAGTAGCGCACCTTCAGGTCGCGGGTCGTGAGCAGCCAGAGCGAATGCCGGTAGCGCAGCAGGGGCGTCCGTTGGAGCGGATGCGCGTCGCCCTCGCTCCCGACCGATACCGTGCTCACCACGCACCCATCGTAGAGGCCGACCGGGGGTAGGTTTGCAGGGGGCGTTCGGCGTGTATCGTGCGCCCGGAAGGAGTGGCGTGCACGGCACGAGTACGAGGATCCTGCTGAGCTGCGCCGCGATCGGCGTCGGCGGCGGGCTCATCGCCGGTGGGTCCGGCTACCTCGCCGCGGCGTTCGCGGCCTTCGGCCCGCTCCTGTACGGGCTCACGGTCGGCTCGCATTTCCTGCCGAGCGTGGTCGCGTTCGCGCTGCTCCGTCGACCGGGCACCGCGTTGCTCACCGGCCTCATCGCGGGCGTGGTGGGCATGGCGTTCGCACCGCAGTGGTGGTTCCGCTACGTCGCGACCGGCCTGCTCGTCGGGGTCCTGCTCGAGCTGCCGTTCTTCCTCACGCGCTACCGGCGCTGGGATGCGTGGATGTTCTACCTCTCCGGCGTCGTCTCCGGCGCGATCATCGGCGCCGTCGTGTTCTTCGCACAGGGTGCCGAGCACTACGCCTGGTGGGCGTGGATCATCTCGCTGGCGTGCTGGGTCGCCAGCCCGCCGTTCTTCATCTGGATCGGCCGGATCATCGCCCGGGCGCTCGAACGGGCCGGCGTCGCGCGCGAGTCGGTGGGTCAGCGGCAGCCCTGATCGCCCCGCCTCGGCCGCGATCCGGCAGGGAGAAGACGAACAGCGGATGCCTCGGGGCATCCGCTGTTCGCTGCTGTGGTGCTGGGGGTGCTACGCAGGAAAGATCACACGAAGTGGTTCGCGCGCTCGAGGTCCTCGGCGAAGTCGATCTCGACCGCGTACAGGTCGGAGACGTCCATCGGCTCGACGAGGATGCCGTTGCGCTCGATCGCGAGCTCGAGGCCGCGCTCGAAGTAGTCCTGGTCATCGACCCGCTGCAGGTAGCTCAGCAGCGTGGCCTTGTCGCGGGACGAGATGTAGTTGATGCCCACGGCCTCGCCGAGGCCGCCCTTGACGGTCTTCGAGAGCTCTTTGATGTAGCCCTCAGCGCTCGTCGTGTACTTGACCTCTTCGTCGGAGACCTTCGCGGTGTTGACCGTCACGAACGACTGGTCGCGCTCGATGAACGGCATCGCGCGGTCGAGGATGCGGGGGTCGAAGACGACGTCGCCGTTCATCCAGAGCACGCCGCCCGACTTCGAGGCCTTGAGGGCGCGCATGAGCGACTTCGAGGTGTTCGTCTGGTCGTATTCCTCGTTGTAGACGAAGGATGCCTGCGGGAACGCCTCGATGATGTGCTCGAGCTTGTAGCCGACGACGATCGTCACGGCCGGGTTCGTGCCGAACGTGTGCTCGATGTTGTCGAACTGCTGGCGCATGATGGTGCGGCCGTCGCTGAGCTCGGTCAAGGGTTTGGGGAGCGAACGCCCGAGCCGGCTGCCCATGCCGGCTGCGAGGATCACGATCTGGGTGGTCACCTGCATCTCCTTCGGTGGTCGGATGGCCCGCGCTCATGGACCGATCGTGTCGATCGTTCGCCTGCAGTTCACCCGGAAGTTCGAATGTGGACACGCCGTTATGCCGATCATCAGAATACCTGGCCCCCCTGCGAGGGACGGAACGGGTTGACGAACGTCATTCGATCGTGATTGATCACTCAGGGGATGCTCAGGAAAAAACTCGCGTCTCACCCCGCAATCAACCTCGCGGGGGACGGCGGGCGACCGGCACGGTTGATACCGTTGCCGGGTGACTTCAGTTTCGCGCTCAGAACAGAACGACGAGGCTCGCGAAGACACCGTTCGGGGGGCGACCGCTGACGGGGCGCGTGCCGAGGGCGGTGCCGGCCGTGCGCCGCGCACGGCGTCGACCGCGCGCGGGACGGAGAAGGCCCGAAGCGCCTCGAAGCGCGCCTCGGCCGCGGCGAAGGCTGAGGGGGGCGAGTCCGGTTCCGCGGTGGCGGATGCCTCGGCGGAGGCCGGCTCTGCCGCTGCCACCGATGAGACGACCGCGTCGGAGACGACGGTGGAGCAGGGTGCGGAGGCGTCGGGCGAAGCGGTCTCGAAGTCGGCGTCCGCGCGATCGGGCGGGGCGAAGGCGGGCGTTGCGAAGGCGGGCGCTGCGAAGGCGGGTGCTGTGAAGGCGGGCGCTGCGAAGGCGGGCGCGAAGAAGCGGTCGCCGGCGACGAGCACGCGGTCGGCGAAGGCTGCCGGGAGCGCGGCGGCGGACTCCGGTTCCGAGGAGGCGTCCATCGGCGGGGCATCCGCGGCCGCGGCGTCAGCGACCGAGTCGTCCGCGACCGAGGCGCCCGATGTCGACGCCACACCCGCGAAGCGCGCGCCGTCGGGCGCCGCGAAGGCGCCGCGGGCTCGTGCTGGCTCCCCGCGCACTCGCGCGACGACGGCGAAGCCCGCCGGCGCGACCGAGTCCGCTGCGGCGGCGGCCGGTGAGGCAGAGCCGGCCGAGCCGGCGACCTCGTCGAAGCGGACGCCGGCGTCACGCACCGCGTCGAAGACGGCCTCGAGCGCGCGAGGCCGGGCTGCGAAGTCGACCCGGACGACCGCGGAGAAGGGCGCGGCGACCAGCGCCACCGCGCGGGCGCGTGCCGCCGAGTCGACCTCGGCGAAGAAGCGCCCGACGCCGCGAGCGGCCGCGGCGCTCACGACCGACACCACGGCGGCCGAGCGTCCCCGCAAGGCCGAGCCGTCCGGCGACCCCGAGTACCTGGTCGACGAGCTTCCGTTCCCCGACGAGCAGGTCGCTCCGGCCGAGCCGTTGGCCGAAGCGGCAGCCGCTGCCGCGGCGGCCGAGGCGGCGTCCGATGCGCCGGCCACCAGGGCCGAACCGGCGCCGGCCGCCGAGGCCACTACCGTGGCGGAGCCCACGGAGGCGACGTCGTCGGCTGCGTCGACGCCGCCCGCTGAGCCCGATGGTCTGGCCGAGCTGCTCGACCAGCCGGTGCCGGCAGAAGCCGAGCCGGCCTCAGAGGTCGAATCAGACTCCGGCCAGGCCCCGGCAGAGGCGACGCGCGACCAGGCGGTCGCCGTCGTCGCCGCGCCGCCGAAGAAGCCCGCGCCGCGGAAGAAGCGCACGCTGCGCGTTGCGCGTCAGGCGCCCGGCGCCGACGTCCCCGCGGTGCTCGAGGTCGACGGTCTCGTCAAGCGCTTCGGGGCGAACACCGCTGTCGACCGCATCTCGCTCGAGGTGCGGGCCGGTTCGTTCTTCGGCGTGGTCGGCCCGAACGGTGCCGGCAAGACGACGACCCTGTCGATGATCACCGGTCTGCTGCGGCCCGACGAGGGCACGGTGCGGATCCACGGCATCGACGTGTGGGCCGACCCGAAGGCCGCGAAGCGCGCGACCGGCGTGCTGCCCGACCGCCTGCGCCTGTTCGACCGGCTCACCGGCGCGCAGCTGCTCGACTACTCGGGAACGCTGCGCGGGCTCGATCACCAGACGGTGCGCGAGCGTGCAGCCGACCTCGCGGCCGCGTTCGGCCTCGAGGACGCGCTCGGCCGGCTCGTCGCGGACTACTCCGCGGGCATGACCAAGAAGATCGCGCTCGCGTGCGCGATGATCCATTCGCCCCGGCTGCTCGTCCTGGACGAGCCGTTCGAATCGGTCGACCCGGTGTCCGCCGCCAACCTCACCGAGATCCTCGAACGCTACGTTGCGGGCGGTGGCACGGTCGTGCTGTCGAGCCACGGCATGGACCTCATCGAGCGGGTCTGCGACTCCGCCGCGATCGTCGTCGGCGGCCACGTGCTCGCGCACGGCACGCTCGACGAGGTGCGCCAGGGCCAGACCCTCGAAGACCGCTTCGTCGAGCTCGCCGGCGGCCGCAAGGCCGCCGAGGGCATGGAGTGGCTGCACAGCTTCGTCGACTGAGCCGGTCGTGCTGATGCGCTGGGAGCGCGCACTGGTCGTGGTGAGGCGCGGGGAGAGCGCACTGATCGTTGCGAAACGGAGCTACCGCCCCGTAAACTGAGATCAGTCGACTTGTGAATCGTTTCATTTCAGGAACGGCCGGTCGTTACTTCTGCCCATCAGCGTCGATAGGTTGTTCATGCTCCGTGCCCGCGCCCGGTCCATCTTCTCCTCGGCGGTCGCCGCCGCTCTGATCGTCGGGCTGCTGGGCACCGGCTCACCCGCGGCGGCCGCCACCGCGCCGGTCGAGATCGGCGAACTGCGCGTCAACGCGGGTGCAGAGCGTCTCGGCATCCCCGTCGAGGCGCCGACCTTCGGCTGGCAGCTCGCCTCGGAGGCGCGCGACGTCGTGCAGCAGGCGTATCGCATCCGGGTGGCCGAACACGGCTCGAGCCTCGCCGACGACGCCGTCTGGGCCTCGGGCTGGATCGACTCGTCGAACTCGGTTCAGGTTCCGTACGACGGCCCGGCGCTCGAGCCGACGACGCGCTACGAGTGGCAGGTGCAGATCCGCGACGGGGCCGGCGCCGAGAGCGAGTGGAGCACGCCCGACTGGTTCGAGACGGCGCTCGCGGCCGATCACGAGTGGGAGGGCGCGGCGTGGATCGGCGCGCCCGAGCCCGAACCGTGGACCGACGCGGTCGTCGAGGTCGAGGCGACCATGGCGCCGGGCACCGCCTTCGGCGTGTTCTTCCGCACCATCGGCGGCAACGGCTACATGTGGCAGTTGAACGACGAACTGCCCGACACACCCCGCCTTCGTCCGCACGTGCGGACGAATGGCGCCTACCAGGCGCTGCCCGACGTGCCGATCGGCTCGCTCGTCGGCGCCGGCGTCTTCGACTCGCGCGTCGCCCTGCGCATCGAGGCCGCAGGCACGAGCCTGCGGACGTTCGTCAACGACGTGCTCGTCGACGAGCGCACGGACGCCGCGTTCGGCGAGGGGCGGATCGGGTTCCGCACGTCGGGCGCCGAAGCCGCGACCATTCACGCGGTTCGGGTGACCGACGGCGACGAAGACCTGCTTTCGGTCGACCTGGCGACCGAGGCGAGCCCGTTCTCCGGCGGCACGCCGTTGCGCGGAGAGGGGCTGCGCGTCTCCGGCACGCAAGACGTCTTCCTCGCCGATCCGACCGCCTCGCCCGCACTGCGCACCGAGTTCGACGTCGACCGGCCGCTGGCCTCCGCGCGGCTGTACGCGACCGCGCGCGGCGTCTACGAGTTCAGCGTCAACGGCGAACGCGTCGGCGACTTCGAGCTCGCTCCTGGATGGACCGACTACAACATCCGGCACAGCTACCAGAGCTACGACCTGACCGAGCAGCTGCACCAGGGCGCGAACGCGGTCGGCGTGCTCGCGGGCCCCGGCTGGTACTCGGGCGCCCTCGCCTGGTTCGGCCCGGAGCAGTACGGCGCCCGGCCGAGCGTGCTCGGCACCATTCGCCTCGAGTACGCCGACGGTGAGGTCGAATGGATCTCGACCGACGACACGTGGGTGAGCGGTGTCAGCCCCATCCGCTCCTCCGATCTGCTCCACGGCGAGCAGTACGACGCCCGCCTGGAACAGGCCGGCTGGGATCGGCCCGGCTTCGACGACACCGCGTGGGCCCCCGCCGCAGCGGACGAGGACACCACCGGCATCGTGCTCGAACCGCAGCCCGACCCGCCGGTCCGCGTCGTCGAGGAGCTCACCGCCCGAAGCATGAGCGAGCCGCAGCCCGGGGTCTACGTCTACGACCTCGGCCAGAACATGGTCGGCCGGGCGCGCATCGAGGTGCCCGCGCTCGCCGGCGAGACCGTGCAGATCCGGCACGCGGAGGTCACCCACCCCGACGGCCGGATCGCACCGGAGAACCTGCGCAGCGCCCGTGCGACCGACACCGTGACCGTCGCCGAGGACGGCGTGCTCGTCTACGAGCCGCGCTTCACGTTCCACGGCTTCCGCTACGTCGAGCTCTCGGGCCTGTCGACGCCGCCCGGCCTCGACACGGTCGTCGGCCGGGTCATCCACACCGACGGTGCGCTCACCAGCCGGCTCACGACCTCCGACCCGATGGTCAACCAGCTGCAGAGCAACATCACCTGGGGTCAGCGCGGCAACTTCCTGTCGATTCCGACGGACACGCCGGCGCGCGACGAGCGACTGGGCTGGACGGGTGACATCAACGTGTTCGCCTCGACCGCGACGTTCAACATGGACACGCAGTCGTTCTTCACGAAGTGGATGACGGACATGCGGGACGCGCAGCTCCCGAACGGGGCGTACCCCGAGGTCGCACCGCAGTTCTGCAAGGACCCGGCCGTGCACCCATCCTGTGGCGGCGGGTCGACCGGCTGGGCCGACGCGGGCGTCACCGTGCCGTGGACCGTCTGGCGAAGCTACGGCGACACCCGGGTCATCGACGAGAACTGGGAGTCCATGACGGAGTACCTGGACTTCATGGACGACATCGCGCCCTCGGGCATCCGGCCCGACGCCGGATCATGGGGCGACTGGCTCAGCCACAACGACCCCACGCCGGGCAATGTGATCGGCACCATCTTCTACGCACGCAGTGCCGACCTCATGGCCGAGATGGCCGAGGCGACCGGCCGCTCGGCCGAGGCCGCGTCGTACCGCGACCTCTTCGAGCGCATCGCCGACGCGTTCGCCGACGAGTTCATCGCCGCCGACGGCACCATCACCGGGAACAGCCAGACGGCGTACGTGACGAGCGTCGCATTCGGGCTCGTGCCCGACGCCCTGCTCGAGGCCGTCGGCGACAAGCTCTACGCGGCCGTCGAGCGCCGGGGCTTCCACCTCTCCACGGGCTTCCTCGGCACGCCCTACCTTCTGCCCGCCCTCACCGAGACCGGCAACGTGGACATCGCGTACCGGCTGCTGCTGAACCGCACGTACCCGTCCTGGGGCTTCCAGATCGACCGCGGCGCGACCACGATGTGGGAGCGCTGGGACTCCATCCGCGAGGACGGCAGCTTCGGCGACCTCGGCATGAACTCCTTCAATCACTTCGCGTATGGCGCGGTGGGTGACTGGATGTACAAGACCATCGGCGGCATCGAGGCGCTCGAACCCGGCTACGCGTCGACCCTCATCGCGCCGCAGCCCGGCGGCGGCCTGACCTTCGCCGACGTCGAGTACGACTCCATCCGCGGCACGATCGGCTCCTCGTGGCGGCAGGGCGCGGCGGGCTTCGAGCTCGACGTCGACGTGCCCGCGAACACGACCGCGGTCGTCTCGCTTCCGGCCTCGTCGGCCGGTGCCGTGCTCGAATCGGGCATCCCGGCGGGCGACGCCGAGGGCGTGCACGACGTCTCGCGCAGCGGCGACCGTGTGCTCGTCGAGGTCGGCTCGGGATCGTACTCCTTCCTCGTCGACGCCACCCTCGCCGGATTCGACGAGGTCATCGCCGCGGCCGAGGCGCTCGGCGACGACGTCGAGACGGCGGTCGACGCCGGCGACCTCGGCGAGGACGACGCGGCGGCGGCCCGGGCGGGCCTCGCGGCGCTCATCGACGCGGTCGAGGCGGCCCGCGCGGCGTACACCGGGACCGGTGCGATCGAGTCCGCCCGAGACATCCACACCGCGCTCGCCGACGCGCACGAGGTCTCGAGGTCCGTCGCTGACGCGCGCGACCTGGCCGCCGCCGCCGACGCCCTCGTCGGCTCGCTCTCCGAGCTCTCCGCGGCGCTGCTGGGCGTGGACGCCGCGATCGCGGCGTCGGAGGAGCCGGTGCTGCCCGGCACGCGCACGACCCTGACCGGTCAGGTGACCGCCGGGTCGGCGGCGATCGACGACGTGCGCTTCGCCGCGGAGCCGCGCCGCGGCTGGACGACCGAGCCGGCCGAGGCCGTGCTCGGAGACCTGGCCGAGGGGGCGGCCGGGTCGGCGACCATCGACGCCACCGTCGGGATGCGCGAGGCCCCTGGGCCCGTCGGCATCGCCGGTACCGTCTCGTACGGCTTCGAGGGTTCCCGGGCCGTGCTGCCGCGCACGGCGACGCTCGAGATCGGTGCTGCGCTCCGCATCGTGGAGGTTGCGCTCGAGCCGGCCACCGTCCGTGCCGGCGACGCCCTGACCGTGCAGCTCACCGTCGCGAACGACAATGCGTTCGAGGTCGTCGCGGCGCCGCGCGCGATGCTCGCCGACGGCGTGCCGAGGCACGGGCCGGAGGGCGCCTTCGCGCCCGGTGAGACGACGACGCTCTCGTTCGAGGTCGACGTGCCGCTGAACGCGACCGCGGGCACCGCCGAGCTCAGCGCGGCGCTCGTGAGCGGCGACGTCGTGTACGCCGAGGACTCGGTGTCGTACACCGTGGAGCTGCCCGACCTGGGCGTCGTCGACTTCGACCATGTCGACCTCGGCGACGCGACCTCGGAGGCCGCGCACGGCCTCACGGCCTCGGCGCAGTCCGGCACGGCCCCGAACGAGGCCGGGCTCACACGGCGGTACACGACGCGCACCGACCCGCAGGGCTTCTTCGAGGTGACGATGGCCGTCCAAGAGGGCGAGCCGTTCGCGCTCAACGTGCTCGAGACGTTCGACGGCAACCGACTCAAGGACTACCGCATCCTCGTCGACGGCGTGCTCGTGCACGAGCACCTGCACCAGCGCGTGGGGGGTGCGGGATCGGCCGCGTACACGATCGTCGTCGACGACCCGGCGGTCATCACAGACAACGGCGGCGACGTGCGTGTGCGGTTCGAGAACAACGCGAAGGCGGCGAACTACGACCCGTCGATCGCGGACCTCTGGACGCAGTCGATGCATGACCACGTCGACCTCGGCGACTCCGGCTCGGAGACCGTGCACGGGCTCACCGCGACGTCTCGCTCCGGCACCAACGTCGAAGCCGGCGCCACGCGCCGCTACGCGAACCGCGAAGACCCGGAGGGCGCGTTCGAGTTCGACCTCGCCGTCATCCCCGGGCAGTCGTTCGTGGTGCGCGCGGTGGAGACGTACGGCACGTCGCAGATCAAGGAGTACGACGTCTTCGTGGACGACGTGCTCGTCCACGAGCGGCTGTACCAGCACACCGGCGGCAACGCGCTCATCGAGTACCAGTTCGTCGTCGGCGCCGAGCACGCGGCCGCGGACGGCCGGGTGCGGATCCGCTTCCAGAACAACGAGTTCGGGCGCAACTACGACGCGTCGCTCGCCGACGTCTGGGCGCTGCCCATCGAGGCGGATGCCGCGGCGCCACGCGTGACGACGCAGACGATCTCCGACCAGCCGCGCCGCAACGGGTGGTACCGGTCCGAGGTGGCCGTGCGGGTCGACGGCAGCGACGATCGGGGCAGGCCGGTCGCGCTCGAGGTGAACGACGGCTCGGGCTGGGCGCCGTACACGGCGCCGGTCCCGGTGGCCGGGGACGGCACGCACACGATCACCGCGCGCGGCACCGACGAGGCGGCCAACCGCTCGGCCGAGGTCGCGGCCGAGGTCAGGATCGACGGGACCGCGCCCGTCGCGACGCACGCCGTGATCGGCGCCGAGGCGAACGGCTGGCTCGCGCCGGGCGCGCAGCTCACGTTCGCCGCCGAGGACGCGCTGAGCGGGGTCGACGCCATCGAGTTCCGCTTCGGCGGCGGCGAGTGGACCTCGTACCGCACGCCGATCGTGCTGCCGAACGGGGTCAGCAGCGCCGAGTACCGCGCACGCGACCTCGCCGGCAACACGAGCGAGCCGGTCGCGGTCCAGCTCCGCGTCGATGCGGATGCTCCGGTGGTGGCCGTCACGAGGTCGACGCCGCCCGCCGCGAGCGGCTGGCACCTCGACCACCCCGCGCTCGCCATCGAGGCCGGAGACGACGCCAGCGGGGTCGCCTCGGTGCGCTATGCGATCGGCGCGGGGCAGTGGCAGGACTACGCAGGTCCCTTCGAGGTCGGCGACGGCGTCACCGAGGTGCGTGTGCGGGTCACGGATGGCTCGGGCAACACCACGACCGTCACCGAGACCGTCCGGGTCGACACCATCGCACCCGAGGCGCTCGCGCAGATCGACGGACGCCGGGTGCTCACGGTGAGCGGGGCCGACGAGCACTCCGGGGTCGCGCTGCTCGAGTTCAGCCTCGACGGCGGCGAGACCTGGTCGGCCTACGAGGCACCCGTTCAACTCGGACTCGCGTCGGCGGTCATCGCCGCGAGGGCGACCGACCATGCCGGTCACGTCGGCACGTCGGGCGAGCACCGCATCGCCGGCGGCTCGCTCTCGGCCGACTGGGTCGTGCAGGGCGGCACCCTGACGGTGCGCGGCGAAGGGTTCGAACCGGGGGAGCAGGTGCGGGTGGAGCTGCACTCGGCACCGGTCCTGCTCGACCGGGTCGTGGCCCGCGGCGACGGGACGTTCGAGACCACGGTCACGATCCCGGCCGGCACGAGCGTCGGCGCGCACGAGATCGTGCTCGTCGGTGAGGCATCCGCCCGTGACGTACGGTTCGCGCTCGAGGTGGCGGCCGCCGGCTCGATCCCGCCGATCGCGCAGACCGGTCTCGCGATCGGGATGCCGGTGCTGCTCGCGATGCTCGCACTCGGCCTCGGCGCCGTGTTCGTCACGCGGCGGCGCCGGACCGCGACCGAACCGGAGGTGTGAGCGACCGTGATGACCGGGTCGTCCACGCGGGTAAGCTCGTAGCACCGCTGCGGCCCGGTCTCGACCGGTCGCGCGTTGCGGACGCGACGATGAGGGAGCACGGGGATCACGCGGGGATGACGCAGTCGACGGCAATCCGAGAGACCAGCGCGGCGCGCCCGGCTCCGGGGATGATGACCCAGTTCCTCCGGCTGAAGCTGCGCCTGCTGGCGAACATCTTCAAACGCAGCCCGTGGCAGGTCGTCGGCATCATCATCGGGCTGATCTACGGACTCGGGCTCGCGGGGCTGCTCTTCTTCACCCTGGTGATGCTGCGATTCGTCGGCGACGTCGAGATCATCGGTGCGGCGGTCATCGTCGGCGGATCCGCCACGGTCGTCGGCTTCATCGTGTTCCCGCTGGTGTTCGGCGTCGACGACACCATGGATCCGCGACGCTTCGCGCTCTTCGGCATCTCCGATCGCTCCCTCGCCTTCGGACTCGGCCTCGCGGCGCTCATCGGGGTGCCGGCGCTCGTCCTCGGCGTCGTGCTGCTCGGCACGATCGTCACCTGGTCGCGCGGGGTCGGCGAGACGGTGCTCGCGGTCCTCGGCGCCGCGCTCGCGTTCGCGACCTGCCTCCTGCTCGCGCGCGTCGCGACCGCCGTCGCCTCGCTGCTGCTCGCCACCCGCCGGTCGCGTGAGTTCTCTGGTGTGCTGGGCCTCCTGCTCATCGTCGCGCTGTCGCCCGTCGTCGTCGTGCTGGTCTCGATCGACTGGGCGTCCTCGGGCCTCGCCGTGCTCGAAGGCCTCGCGGGCATTCTGAGCTGGACGCCGCTGGGCGCCGCGTTCGCGGTGCCCGCCGATGCCGCGGCGGGTGCATGGGGCGCGGCCCTGCTGAAGCTCCTCATCGCCGTCGCGACGCTCGGCCTCATCTGGCTCGCGTGGGAGCGCCTCGTGGCCACCATGCTCGTCACCCCGGGCCGTGAGGGCTCGGCGAAGAGCTATCGCGGCCTCGGCTGGTTCGACCGGTTGCCGCACACCCCCGCGGGCGCGATCGCCGCCCGCAGCCTCACCTACTGGTTCCGCGACGCCCGGTACTGGGTCTCGTTCATCATGATTCCGGTGGTCCCGGTGCTGGTGATGGTGCCGCTCGCGATCGCCGGCGTGCCCGCGACCTATCTGCCGCTCATCCCGGTCCCGCTGATGGCCCTCTTCCTCGGTTGGAGCCTGCACAACGACACCGCGTACGACTCGACGGCGATCTGGTTGCACGTCGTGTCGGGGGTGCGCGGCGCCGCCGACCGGTTCGGGCGGCTGGTGCCGGTGCTCGTCGCCGGGGTGCTCGTCATCGGACTCGGCAGTGCGATCACCGCGCTCGTGCTCGACGACTGGCGCATGGTGCCCTCCGTGATCGGCGTGAGCACCGCGCTGCTGCTGGCCGGCCTGGGCGTCGGCGCGGTCAGTTCCGCCCGGTTCCCGTACCCGGCGGTGAAACCCGGTGACAGCCCGTTCCAGCAGCCGCAGGCGACGGGCACGATCTCGGCGCTGGTGCAGTCGATCACGATGCTCGGGTCGATCTTCGTGGCCGCGCCCGCGATCGTCTTCGCGGCGCTCGGGCTCTTCGTGAACCCCGAATGGCATCTGCTCTCGCTCGTGTCCGGCGTGGTGCTCGGTGTCGCCGCGCTCGTCTGGGGTGTCTGGCTCGGCGGACGCGTCTTCGAGCGGCGCGGACCCGAGATCCTGCAGGCTGCGGTCCGCGCGTAGAATCGAGGGCATGTCGTTGTCCCCGCGAGCCAGCATCGCCGATCCCGACCAGCCGGGCGGCGGCACGAGCGTCCTCGATCGCGAGCTCGAGCAGCTCCTCGAAGAGGAGCACATCGAACCGGGCGATCACGAGCGCTTCTCGCACTACGTCAAGAAAGAGAAGATCCTCGAGTCCGCGCTCAGCGGCAAGCCGGTGAAGGCGCTGTGCGGCAAGAAGTGGACGCCGGGCAGAGACCCCGAGAAGTTCCCGGTGTGCCCGACGTGCAAAGAGATCTACGAGCGGATGAAGCGCGAATAGCGCCGACCGGTCCGGGAGTCCCGGCCCGCCCGCGGCCTACCGGTAGACGGTCGGGATCGCTGGCTCGCCGCGTCCGAGGCGGAAGGCCTCGATCGGCAGTTCCTGCATGACCTCGGCACGGTGCTCGCGCGCCGCGCGCGTACCGGCCGCGCCCGTGTAGGTGGCGTCGATCACGCCGCCCGACACGAACTCGACCATGAGCGGCCGGAGCCGCTCGTCGGCATCGAACTCGGCCTCGCCGTCGGGGCCGTCTCCGACGAACACGAGTTCCTCGCGCGCGGTGCGCGTCGCGTCGAGCCGGCGAGCCGCGTTCTTCCGGCCGCCGACCGAGACCTTGTGCGCCGACGCCTTCGCGACCGGCACCCAGGTGCCGGCGTCGTCGCGCCGGGCGACGAGCTTGAAGACCATGCCGGCCGCCGGCGCTCCCGAACCGGTCACGACGGACGTGCCCACGCCGTACGCATCGACCGGCGCGCCCGACAGCCCGGCGATCGTGAACTCGTCGAGATCGCTCGTCACGGTGATCCGCGTGTCGACGGCGCCGAGCCGGTCCAGCTGATCGCGCACGGCCGCGACGACCGTGGGCAGGTCGCCCGAGTCGATGCGCACCGCACCGAGCTCGCGGCCCGCGACGCGGACCGCGGTCTCGACGCCCTGCTCGATGTCATACGTGTCGATGAGGAGCGTCGTCTTCGGCCCCATCGCCGAGACCTGAGCCCGGAACGCCGCTTCTTCGCTGTCGTGCAGCAGCGTGAACGCGTGGGCGGCGGTACCCATCGTCGGGATGCCCCAGGCGCGACCCGCCTCGAGGTTGCTCGTCGCGTCGAAGCCCGCGATGTACGCGGCGCGGGCCGCCGCGACCGCCGACCCCTCGTTCGTGCGCCGTGAGCCCATCTCGGCGATCGGGCGGCCGAGCGCGACGGACACCATGCGCGCGGCGGCGCTCGCGACCGAGGAGTCGAAGTTCAGGCACGAGAGCACGAGCGTCTCGAGCATGACCGTCTCGGCGAACGTGCCCTGGATGGTCAGCAGCGGGGAGCCCGGGAAGTACGCCTCACCCTCGCGGTACCCCCAGATGTCGCCCGAGAACCGGTAGTCGGCGAGCCAGTCGAGCGTCGCGGGGCGCACGACCTCGTGCTCGCGCAGCCACTCGAGTTCGGCGTCGGTGAAGCGGAACCGTTCAATGAGCTCGAGCAGCCGCCCGGTGCCCGCGACGATGCCGTATCGCCGGCCCTCCGGCAGCCGCCTCGCGAACGCCTCGAAGAGGCTCTCGCGATGGCCGGTGCCGTCGAGCAGTGCGGCGTCGACCATGGTGAGCTCGTATCGGTCGGTGAAGAGTGCAGCTGAGCCGGTCACGGGGTAGAGCCTAGCCATGACGCCCGAGGCGAGGCATCCGGCCCTCCGACCCGGCATCCGCGTCTAAGCTTGTCGATCGTGACGGACGCACCGATCGGCATCTTCGACTCCGGCGTCGGCGGGCTCACCGTCGCGCGGGCCGTCAAAGACCAGCTGCCGAACGAGTCGATCCTCTACATCGGCGATCTCGAGCACTCGCCCTATGGGCCGAAGAAGATCGCCGACGTCCGCGGCTACGCCCTCGCCGTGCTCGACGACCTCGTCGCGCAGGGCGTGAAGATGCTCGTCATCGCCTGCAACACGGCCAGCGCGGCCATGCTGCGCGACGCACGCGAGCGCTACGACGTGCCCGTCGTCGAGGTGATCCAGCCCGCGGTGCGCCGCGCGGTCGCCGCGACCAAGACCGGGCGCGTCGGCGTCATCGGCACGCGAGGCACCATCCAGTCGCGCGCCTACGACGACGCGTTCGCCGCGGCGCCGCACCTCCGGCTGTCGTCGCAGGCCTGCCCGAGATTCGTCGAGTTCGTCGAAGCGGGCGTCACCACCGGCGACGAGCTGCTCTCGGTCGCCGAGGTGTACCTCGAACCGCTGCGGCGGGCCGAGATCGACACGCTCGTGCTCGGCTGCACCCACTACCCGTTCCTCAAGGGCGCGATCTCGTACGTCATGGGCGACGACGTCACCCTCGTCTCGAGCGACGTCGAGACCGCGAACGACGTCTACCGCGTGCTCGTCTCGCGCGGCATGGAACGGCGTTCACCGCTGCCGCCCACCTACCGGTACGAGGCGACAGGGGAATCGACGAGCGCATTCCTCGACCTCGCCCACCGCCTCATCGGCCCCGAGATACCGAGCGTCGAGCTCGTGCAGACCGGCGCCATCCAGATTCCCCGCACCACCGCCCGACAGGAGTGACATGACCGACGCCACGACCCTCCGCGCCGACGGGCGTACGCCCGACCAGCTGCGCGAGGTCACGATCGAACGAGGCTGGAGCGCGCACGCCGAGGGCAGCGCGCTCATCTCGTTCGGCCGGACGAAAGTGCTCTGCACCGCGAGCTTCACCAATGGCGTCCCGCGCTGGATGAACGGCAAGGGCAAGGGCTGGGTCACGGCCGAGTACTCGATGCTGCCCCGCTCCACGAACACCCGCAACGACCGCGAGTCGGTCAAGGGCCGCATCGGCGGCCGCACGCACGAGATCAGCCGGCTCATCGGGCGGAGCCTCCGCGCGGTCGTCGACATGAAGGCGCTCGGCGAGAACACCATCCAGATCGACTGCGACGTGCTGCAGGCCGACGGCGGCACGCGCACTGCGGCGATCACCGGCGCCTTCGTCGCGCTCAGCGACGCCATCGAGTGGGCGCGCGGCCAGAAGTTCATCGCGCAGCGCGCGACCCCCCTCATCGACACCGTCTCCGCGGTCTCGGTCGGCATCATCGACGGGGTGCCGATGCTCGATCTCGCCTACGTCGAGGATGTGCGGGCCGAGACCGACATGAACGTCGTCGCGACCGGCCGTGGCCTGTTCGTGGAGGTCCAGGGCACCGCCGAGGGGGCGCCGTTCGACCGTCGCGAGCTCGACTCCCTCCTCGACCTGGCGCTCGCGGGCACCACCGAGCTGACGGCGCTGCAGCAGGCCGCGCTCGCATCGGTCGCGCCGGACGCGGAGACCCTGAGCCGATGACGCTCGAGGTCGTACTCGCGAGCCACAACGCGCACAAGGTCGCCGAGTTCCAGCGGATCATCGGCGAACGCCTGCCCGACGTGCACGTGCTCGCGTACGACGGGCCGTCGCCCGTCGAAGACGGCACGAGCTTCGCCGAGAACGCGCTCATCAAGGCCCGTGCGGCGGCCGCGCACACCGGCCGCGTGGCGCTCGCCGACGATTCGGGCATCTGCGTCGACGTCATGGGCGGCGCGCCCGGCATCTTCTCGGCCCGCTGGGCCGGCAGCAGCGCCGGCGACGAGGCGAACCGCCGGCTGCTGCTCGACCAGCTCGCCGACGTCCGCCGTCCCGACCGGGGCGCCTCGTTCCACTGCACCATCGCGCTCGTCGTGCCCGAAGCGCTGACCGCGGGCGGCGACGAGTTCGTCGCCGAGGGCCGCTGGCCGGGCTCACTGTCCTACGAGCCGCGAGGCTCGCACGGGTTCGGCTACGACCCGATCTTCGAGCCCGAGGGGCGCGAGGTGACGGCCGCCGAGCTCCTGCCCGACGTCAAGAACGCGGAGAGTCACCGGGCGCGGGCGTTCACGGCGCTCATGCCCGAACTTGCGCGCGTGGCATCCGCCCTCGCCTGACGGCCTCCGCCTGGCCGCCCCGCCTGATCGAGGGCGCCCGACCGCCCTCGCCCGGTCGAGGTCGACTGGACCGCCCGCAGGTCACCCGCTGAGAACGCGACTCATTCCTATCTGCCGCTGACCGGTCGTTTCCTGCCTACGCTGGAAGCGACATGGGACACACGCACGACCACTCGCAGCACCGTGCCGACCGCGTTCGGCTCGGCATCGCCATCGGCATCATCGGCACCTTCCTGGTGGTGCAGGTGGTCGGCGGACTGCTCAGCGGTTCGATCGCGCTCCTCGCGGACGCGGGGCACATGGCGAGCGATCTGATCGGGCTGGTCGTCGCCCTGTTCGCTGCGGTGGTCGCCGCGCGTCCCGCGACCGACCGGCAGACGTATGGCTTCCGGCGCTTCGAGGTGTTCGGCGCGCTCGTGAACGGCGTCATCCTCGTCGTCGTGGCGGTGACTGTCGCGGTGGGCGCGATCGGGCGACTGGTCGGCGATCTCGGCGCCGAGGGCGACGTGCACGAGGTGCAGGGCATGCCGATGCTCATCGTCGCGATCGTCGGTCTCGCCGCCAACATCGCGGCCATGCTGGTGCTGCGGGGCAACGCCAAGCACTCCATCAACCTGCGCGGTGCGTACCTCGAGGTCCTGGGCGACACCATCGGCTCGGTGCTGGTGATCGTCGCGGCGGGCGTGATCCTGCTGACCGGGTGGGACGCCGCCGACCCGATCGCGTCGCTCGCGATCGCGGCGCTGATCCTGCCACGCGCACTGATCCTGCTGCGCGACGTCATGCGCGTCCTGAGCGAATCGGCGCCCGCGGACACCGACGTCGCCGAGATCCGCGATCATCTCCTCGGCACGCCAGGGGTGGTCGCCGTGCACGATGTGCACGTCTGGGCGATCACGTCAGGGTCTCCCGTGTTCAGCGCCCATGTCGAGGTCGATCCCGAGGTGTTCGCGTCAGGACGCGCGGGTGTGCTCCTCGACGAGCTCGGCGGATGCCTCAGCGACCACTTCGACGTCGAGCACTCGACGTTCCAGCTGGAGCCGGCCGGGCACGCGGGGCGGGAGCACACCGCGCATCGGTGAAGCCGTGACCGCCGACGCGGCCTGCGCCGAGCGCCGCGACCGGAGCTCTACTTCTCGTCGTGCCGGTGCGGGTGCTGCGTGAAGGCGTCGGGGTCGAGCACGAGCTCCTCGGCCTCCTGCTCATCGGTGACGACGTCTTCGCCGGCGGCGGCGGCCTTCTTCGCCTTGCTCGACGACTGGAAGTAGTGCCACAGCGTCGGGATGAGCGTGAGCACCACCGCGCCGATGAGGATGACGTCGATGTAGGACTGCACGAAGTCGGCGACCGGCGGGATGTACCCGATCAGGAATCCGAAGTAGGTGAGGCCGACGCCCCAGATGACCGCGCCGATGAAGTTGTACAGCGTGTACTTCTTGTAGTTCATGTGGCCGACGCCCGCGGCGACGGGCGTGAACGTGCGCACGATGGGGACGAATCGGGCGAGGATGACGGCGAGCCCGCCGAACCGCTCGAAGAACGCGTTGGTGCGTTCGACGTTCTTCACGCTGAACACGCCGGATTCCTTGCGTTCGAAGATGCTCGGCCCGAACTTGTGCCCGATCAGGTAGCCCACCTCACCGCCGATGAACGCGGCGCCGCCGATCGCGAGACACACCCACCAGATGTCGACGCCGAACACGAGCGACGTGTTCGTGAGCAGGCCGGAGATGATGAGCAGGGTGTCGCCGGGAAGCAGGAAGCCCACCAGCAGCCCCGTCTCGGAGAACACGATGAGCGCGACGACCACGAGCGCCCAGGGCCCGGCCGCCTCGATGATCGTTTGCGGGTCGAGCCACGGGATGAGCGCGGTGTTGATCACGTCGGAGGGCTCCTGTCGGACGGGCGCGGCGGTCGCCGACGACACGGGCGACTGAGACGAGAGCAGTCTAGCGAGCGGATGCTTCGCATGAACGGTGAGCCGGTGGAATCATCCGCGCGGATGAGCCGGCCACTCAGGCGCCGAGCGCGCCGCGCGACTCAGGCGTCGAGCGCCTCGAACACCGCGCCGTTGAGACGGAACGAGGCGCGTGCCTCGTCGATCAGCGCGTCGACCTCCGCCGGCTCGAGTGCGAGCGCATTCATGGCCTCGCGGTAGCGGCGCTTGTAGCGCACCGGGCCCTCCTCGAGGTCGAAGTCGTAGAACGAGAGCTGTTCGGGCGTCGCGCCGTAGTGCCGTGAGACGAGCGCGGCGATGGCCTGGCCGCCCGAAAGGTCGCCGAGGTACCGGGTGTAGTGGTGGGCGAGGTAGCGCACGTCGTCGTCGGCGAGCTCGCGCAGATGGGTCACGTACGCGGCGGTGGCGGGGAGCGGCGGGTGCGCCTCGCGCCAATCGGCCGCGCCGAGCGCTGCGAGGTCGGATTCGATGGCGGCGAAGCGCGCGAGCCTCGGGTCGAACACCTCGGGATCGCCGGCCCGGCTGCCGCGCTCCTCGAGCGCTTCGTACACCCAGGCGTACTGAGCCAGGTAGCGCGTGTAGTCGTCGAGGGACAGCTCCCCTCCCATGAGCCTGGTGATGAATCCGCGGCTCTCGGCGTTGCGATGATCGTCGGCCGTCGCGGCGCGGACGAGCGCGGCGACATCGAGCGGAGCGGTGCCGGCTGGAGCGGTGGGGGGAGCGATCGTCATGGGGCGCCCTTCGAGGATGAGGTAAGGCTTACCTCACATCGTAGACGGTGGCGTGCGCCGACGACACCCAGGACTCCGATTCCGTCGAGGGAACCGTGACGGTGGCTCCACTTAGGCTGCTCGCCATGGAGTACGGATTCATCTTCACGGGCAGCGATCCCGAGCTCGCGGTCGAGCTCGCACCACTCGCCGAGGCCTCCGGCTGGGACGCGTTCTTCGTGTGGGAGGGCATCTGGGCGACCGACCCGTGGGCGACGCTCGCCGCCGCGGCCGTGCAGACCGAGCGCATCCGCCTCGGCACGATGCTGACGCCCGTCCCGCGCCGCCGTCCGTGGGAGCTGGCGGGCCAGACGATGACCGTCGACCGGCTCTCGCGTGGTCGGGTGATCCTCTCGGCCGGCCTCGGCGTACCGCAGTCGGTCGAAGACCGATTCTGGATCTTCGAGGACGATCCCGGCCGCCGCGCGCGGGCCGAGATGCTCGACGAGTCGCTCGAGCTGCTCGAGGCGATGTGGCGCGCTCAGCCGTTCGAGTTCGACGGCGAGCACTACCGCGCGCGCCGCACCGATGAGATGCTGCCGCTGCCGGTGGTGCAGCAGCCGCGGATCCCGACCTGGGTGGTCGGCATGTGGCCGCGTCCGAAGTCGATGCAGCGCGTCGTGCGGGCCGACGGGTGGATTCCGAACTACGCGCCGCCCGGTGTGGAGCTCAGCGGCCCCGAGGAGCAGGCCGCTGTGTACACGCCCGCGGTCGCCGCCGAGGCGATCGCGTGGCTGCGTGCCGAGCGCGAGGCCGCGGGTCTCGCCGAGCGGCCGTTCGCGATCGTGCACGAGGGCACCACGAGCGCGACGGCGGCTTCGGCGGCCCGCGCAACCGTGCAGCCCTGGGCCGATGCGGGCGTCACCTGGTGGCTGGAGTCCGACTGGTCGGTGCCCGCCGACCGCGTCGAGGCGTACGCCCGCGAGCGTATCGCGGCGGGCCCGCCCGCCATCGGCTGAAGCGACTCAGGCGAGCCGCTCGTCCTCCGGGCGTACGAGCCCGTCGCCATTGCGCCGGTCACGGCTCGACTGGATGAGCGTGACCACGCCCCAGCCGAAGGCGATGCCGCCGACGAACGTGAACGCGTGCAGCCATGATGGGCCGCCCATGACGTCGGCGACCAGCGCGACGACGCCGACCAGGATGCCGCCGAACAGATACCCGAGTGCAGCAGCCTCCCGGGTGGTGAAGTTCTTCATGCGGATGAATGTATAGCGACCGGGCCCGAGGGCCGGTGGCGATGCAGTGGTTCCTACCAGCCGTCGCCGTGGCCGCTCCGCGTTCGCGTCCTCAACGCCCATAAGGTGGAGATATGCCCCCGGTTCGTTCGCAGGTCGCGCTCGTCCGGGACCGGCTGTTCGGACCGCTCGACGGGCCCGCGAGAATCGTCGCCGTCGTGGGCGCGCGGGGCGCAGGGGTGAGCACGGTGCTGCAACAGTGGCGCGAACGCCACGAGACCGCCGTGCACGTAGCTCCCGCGAGTCTGCCCGAGCTGCCGCCCCACGAGGCCTCGGGCGCCGTGCTCGTCATCGATCACGGCGACCATCTCGCGAGCGCTGAGTGGCACCAGCTGCGCCGTCTGCTCGACGCCTCCCCGCAGTTGCGCATCCGGCTCGGCGTCCGCAGTCTGCACGGGCTGCCACCCGAGCTCGAGGTGGAGGTCGTCGACGACCTGGCGTTCACGCCGGAGGAACTCGGTGACTACCTCAGGGAGAACGCATCGCGGGCGGACCCCGGTGCGGTGTTCCTCGCCACCGCCGGACATGCCCGCGCCGTGCGGGCGATCGTGACCAGCGGCGTCACGCGTCGCGACCGCTTCGCCACGGTGCTCACCGCGGCAGCGGGCGGGATCGGGCTGCCTGCGGCCGCGTCGCGGCTCGCGGTGCCGAGCGCCCTCACCCCGAGCATCGTCGCCGCACTCGGCGGTCCGGACGACTTCATCGAACGGGCCGAGCGCGATGGACTCGGCTCGTGGACTCCCGGTGGCGGGCCGCCGGTGTTCACGCTCACCCCGCTCGTCCGGGCGGCCACCGCGGCGACGCACCCGGTTCCTGCGGACGATCGGCGCGGCATCCGGCAGTCGGCCGCCGCCCAGCTCCTTGACGAGGAGGCCTGGCTCGCGGCGATCGTCGAGGGCGCGCAATCCGGGCGCCTCGACCTCGTCGACGTAGCGCTGAAACGCGGCGGCATGTCCGTGCTCTGGGACCACGGGCCCGCGATCGTCCGGGTGCTTCGTGGAGTGCCGGTCGCCCAGCTGCGTCGCTGGCCGGTCATCGCGATGGCGCAAGCGCTCGTGCTGAACGCTCGCCGCCAGCACGCCATCCGTGCCGCGGAGCTGATGGGCATCGCGCTCCTCGGCATCCAGACCAGCGCTCGATCGTCGCCCGACCGGGCGCTGCTGCGCGTCATCGAGAGCGTCGCCCGCCGGCTCACCGGCTTCGGCGACGGCGGGGTCAAAGCGGCGCGCGCCGCCGCCCGGACGCTCGACGAGATGCCGCCGGCCGCGCTCGAGGACCTCGCAGGACTGCTCGGCGATCTCCGGGTGCACGCGGGGATCAGCCTGCTGTACGGCGGACACCTCGACGAGGCGCGGCTGCAGCTCGAGCGCGCGGCCGCCGCGCCGAGTCGCGTCGGCATCGAGCTCATGGCGATCGGCGGCGTCGCCATGGTCGAGGCACTCAAGGGTGACATCCACGCGGCGCGTCGGTGGACCGCGCTCGCGGAGGCACGGACGTGGCCGACCGACATCGTCGACGAGTATCCGGGGAGCATGCTGCGCATCGCGCAGGCCTTGGTCGCACTCGAAGCCGGACGGTTCGCGGACGCACGCGATCGGATCGCGACGATCTGGCCGATCATCGACACGATCGAGCACTGGCCGATCCTCGGCTACGTCCGCGCACTCATCGATGTCCGCAGGGGCGCACCCGAGGACGGTCTCGAGGCGCTTCGGCTGCTCCGTCAACGGCGTGGCGGCCGGCTCGGCTCCGCGTCCGCCTCGGCACGCCTGCTCGATCTCGCAGAATCGACGCTGGCGCTCGCCGCGGGTGATCTGGCGACGGCCCGGCGGCTGAAGCCCGGTGCCGCCGATCACCCGTGGATCTGGCTGGGGGCGGCGAGGGTCGCCGTGTTCGAAGGCGACGACGATCGCGCCTTCTCGCTCCTCGGACGGGTCCGGGCGGTCACGCCCCGCGATCGCCTGGGCCTGCTGAGCCTCGAGGCGGTCCTGCTCCGGCGGCTCGGCCGATCCGACGAGGCCGGCGACGTCGCCCGGCGTGCGGATGCGCTCGTGCGGGGCGCCGGGGTGCTCACGCCGCTCGCCCTCGTGCCGGCGAGCGATCAGGACCTGTTCACGCTCGATCTGCCCGATGCGCCGCGGGGCCTCGATGACGTGTCGGCCGCTCCGCGGCTCACCGACCGCGAGCTCGTCGTCCTCCAGCAGCTGGTCCACACCTCGCGACTGCACGACATCGCGACGTCGCTGCACGTGTCGGAGAACACATTGAAGACGCAACGCCGGTCGTTGTACCGCAAGCTCGGAGCGACATCCCGTGAGGAGGCGCTCGCTCGAGCGCTGGCTCACGGCCTGATCGACGACACCGTCGCGCCGACGCGCGCGATGAATGGCACCGACAGCAGCACGAGCGACACCGCCACCGCGAACAGGAGCGGGTAGACGCCGCCGCTGAGCGTGAGGAGCACGCCGGCGATCGCGGGCGCGAGCATCTGCGGGACGATGGTGGCGAGCCCGAGCACGCCGAGGTCTCGCCCGTGATCGGCGTTCGAGGGCAGCACATCGATCATGAGCGCCAGGTCGGCGCTCAGGTACACCCCGCGGCCGACCCCGCCGATCACCGCGAACAGCAGCAGCCCGGTGAGGTCCGGGAAGGCGATCGGGAGGAGCAGTGCGACCGCGAGCACCGCGGTCGCGCCGATGATCCATGGCCGGCGTGCGTCGCCGACGAGCTTGGAGCCGGCGACCGCGCCGACCACGATGCAGGCGATGTGCGTGCCGATCAGCAGGCTCACGGTGCTGCCGGCATCGGCGACCGAGGCATCCGTGAACGCCATCACGATGTAGAGCAGGTAGCCCATCACCAGCTGATGGCCGAGGATCATGAGGAACCGGGCGGCGAACACGAGCCTCAGGTCGCGGGACTTCCAGGCCTCGCGTGCCGGGGTCGACGGGGGAGCGGCCTCAGGGGGTGAGCGATCCGGAGCCGCGAGCGTGAACCCGACCATGACCACGACGAGCACGACGGCGAGCACGACGTACACCGTGCCCGACGAGCTCGCGCCCTGTCCTGCGACGCCGGCCCCGATTGCGATGCCGATCGCCGCGCCACCGCCGTACACCGCGGCCGCCCGGGGTCGTGACGGCTGATCCACCCGGTCGGCGACGATCGCGTCCAGCGGGGCTTCGACCGTGTTCAGGAACGGTTGCAGGATGAGCCATCCGAGCGCGATGGCCCACACCGCCTCGGCCTGACCGAGCAGGAGCATCGCGACCGCGCTCGCGAGTGCGCCGCCGACGATCCAGGGCGAGCGCCGTCCCCATCTGGACCGTGTGCGGTCGGACAGCGCTCCCGCGAGCGGATGCACCGCGAAGGTGACGAGCGACGACGCGGTCATGATCAGCGCGAGGGTGAGCTCCTTCCCCTCGGGGTCCGCGACGGCGACCTGGGCCGGTACGAGGACACCGGCGATCGCGCCGTACATGACGTTCAGGGCCAGGCTGGCGACCAGGAGCGGCCACAGCAGCCGGGATGGGGGCATCTGCGCATTCTTCCAGAGCCGCACGGGGTGGGGTGGCCGGGGGTGAGTTCGGGGGTGAATAGGTCGCGGTCCGCGACGATCGCCCGGTGCGACATCGGCACGCTCGGGGAAAGACAGCCGATGGCTGCCGTGCGCCGTCGTGCGCGCGCATCACCCCCAGGAGTCGCAGATCGTGAACGCTCACCATCCAGATCCGCCGCGTCGGAGACGCGGCCGAACACTCGCCAAGACGGCGTTCGCCGCCGTCGCGGCCACCATGCTCGTCGCCGGCGGTGCGACCGCCGCGCACGCGGTCGAGTCGACCGTCCCGGTCTCGCCGAACCCGCCGCTGGCCGACCGCTGCGACCTCGACCTCGCCATCAGCATCGACCTGTCGAACTCGGTGACCGACACGCAGCTCGCGCAGGCCCGTGCCGAGCTCTCCGGGCTCGTGGCGGCACTCGAGGGCTACCCCGTGAATCTCGCGGTGCACAACTTCGCCTCGAACGCGCCGGCGACCTCGGCTGCGTCGAACGCGCCGCTGCCCCTCACCTCGCTGGCGGACGCTGATGGCGTCGCGGCGATCGATGCGTACGTCAACGGCCTGCAGCGGCCGACGTCGGCTCAGGGCGGGACCAACTGGGATCGTGCGTTCGCCGAGATCGCGGACTCCACGGAGGCGTACGACGCGCTGCTGTTCATGACGGACGGCAACCCGACCCAGTACAACAGCCCCGCGCAGGGCCCGGGCAACTCGACGAACCAGGCCACGATCGACGCCGCCGTGACGAGCGCCAACGCGGTGAAGGCCGAAGGCGTGCGCGTGGTCCCGATCGGGGTCAACGACAACCTTTCCGGCAATGCGCTGGAGCAGTTCCGCGAGCACATCGAGCAGGTCTCGGGGCCGGTCGAGGGCAGCGACTACTACATCGCGGGCTTCACCGGTCTGCAGGACACGCTGATCGAGATCATCAACGCGAACTGCGCCTCGATCGACCTCGAGAAGGTGGGCGAACTCGCCGACGGCGCCACGGGCGCGGTCGGCGACCGCATCGACTATGCCTTCACGGTGACGAACACGGGCACGGTCACGCTCACCGGCGTCACCCTGGCAGACCCGAAGCCAGGACTGTCGGAGATCGAGTTCGGTGTCTGGCCCGGTGCACCCGGCGTGCTGGCGCCTGGTGCCTCGGTCCACGCGACCGCGAGCTACCTGCTGACCGAAGCGGATGTCTCGGACGGGGAGGTCGCGAACGTGGCCGCCACCTCGGGGCTGCCGCCGGCCGGTGCCGCGGTGACCGATGAGTCGCCTGCGCTGGTCGTGCTGCCCGAGCCGGCCCCCGGCATCGACCTCGTCAAGAACGGCGCCGTGAACGGCAGCTCGATCGACTACACCTTCACCGTCACGAACACCGGCAACACCGTGCTCACGGGCGTCTCGATCACGGATGAGCTCGACGGGATCTCGGAGATCGTGTACGGCACCTGGCCGGGCGCGGCGGGCGTGCTCGCGCCGGGCCAGTCGGTCACCGCGACCGCGACCTACGTCATCACGCAGGCCGATCGGGACGCGGGCGAGGTCGTGAACACCGCGACCGCGACGGGGACGCCGCCGAGCGGCCCGGATGTCTCGGACGAGGATGGACACGAGCAGCCGCTGCCCGCGGCGCCTGGGATCCAGCTCGTGAAGACCGGCGCCGTCGACGGTTCGGCGATCGACTACACCTTTACGGTCACGAACACTGGCAACGTGACGCTGACGTCGGTGAACGTCGCCGATGAGCTCGAGGGCCTCTCGGAGATCGTGTACGGCACGTGGCCGGGCGAGGCCGGCGTGCTCGCGCCGGGCCAGTCGGTCACCGCGACCGCGACCTACGTCATCACGCAGGCCGACCGCGACGCGGGTGCGGTCGTGAACACCGCGACCGCGACGGGCACCCCGCCGAGCGGCCCGAACGTCTCCGACGAGGACGACCACGAGCAGCCGCTGGTGCCGTCCCCGGCGATCCAGCTGGTCAAGACGGGTTCGCTGACGGATGGCACGATCGCGTACGAGTTCATGGTGACGAACACGGGCAATGTGACGCTGTCAGGCGTCTCGATCGCCGATGAGCTTCAGGGCCTGTCGGAGATCGTGTTCGGCACGTGGCCGGGCGAGGCCGGCGTGCTCGCGCCGGGCCAGTCGGTCACCGCGACCGCCTCCTACCGGGTCACCGACGCCGACCGCGCCGCAGGCTCGGTCACGAACTCCGCGACCGCCACCGGTCTCCCCCCTGCCGGCCCGGCGGTCGCGGATGAGGACGGCGTCGAGGTGTCGACCCCGGCGCCGCCCACGAAGCCCACGGCACCGCTTGCCGACACGGGCTTCGACGGTGAGCGACTCGCCGGCGTCGGCGTGCTCGCCGCGCTGACGCTGCTCCTCGGAGCGGGCGCGCTGTTCGTCCAGCGCCGCATCCGCGCCGGCGCGTAGTCGAACGCACACCACACGACCCCCGCGGCCTTCGGGTCGCGGGGGTCGTGCTGTGCCTGACCGGTCCCGGATCGAGGACGCGCGGCGTCAGAAGATGCGCACGCCGGCCTCGGCCGGAGCGGCGAGTAGGCGCTCGATCTCATCGTCGAGCCTGACCAGGGTCAGTGACGCGCCGGCCATGTCGAGCGAGGTGCAGTACTCGCCGACGTAGCTGCGCGCGACCGTGATCCCGCGCTCCTCGAGGACCTCGTGCGCGTGACCGTACGCGACGTAGAGCTCACTGATGGGCGTGCCGCCGAGGCCGTTGATCATGAGCGCGACGCGATCGCCGCGCTCGTAGGGGAGGTCGGCCAGCACGGGCTCGAGCAGGATGTCGACGAGCTCGTCCGACGGGACGATCTTTGCGCGGCGACGTCCCGGTTCGCCGTGGATGCCCACGCCGATCTCGATCTCGTCGTCCCCGAGCTCGAAGAGCGGCGAGCCTTTCGCGGGCGGTGTGCACGCCGTGAGCGCGAGCCCCATGGTGCGCGTCACGGAGTTCACCTTCTCGCCGATCCGCATGAGCTCATCGAGGTCGGCGCCGGCTTCGGCCGCCGCGCCCACCGCCTTGATCACGAAGAAGTTGCCGGCCACGCCGCGGCGCCCGACCGTGTACGTCGAGTCCTGCACGGCGACGTCGTCGTCGATGAACAGCGTGCGCACGTTGACGCCGTCGGCCTCGCTCATCTCCTGGGCCATGTCGAAGGCCATGCGGTCGCCCGTGTAGTTGTTCACGAGCAGCAGCACGCCCTTCGCGGAGTTCAGGAGCTTCGTCGACTCGTAGACGTAGTCCATGGGCGGCGCGGCGAACACATCGCCCGGACACGCCCCGTCGAGCATCCCCTTGCCGACCACCATGACGTGCGCCGGCTCGTGGCCCGACCCCGAGCCCTGGATGATCGAGACCTTGTCGTCCCTCGGGGCATCGGATCGCATGATGAGGTTGTACGCGGGGACGTACGTGAGCGTGTCGGGGTTGGCCAGCGCGAGCCCCTTGAGCATGTCGGGCACGAACTGCTGCGGGTCGTTGACGAACTTCTTCATTTCACTGTCCTCCACTGGTGTCGGGGCGGGTCAGGGGCTCGGGTTCCGGGCAGGCCAGCCCGCGGCGAGGGCCTCCGCGATCACCGCGATCGCCACGGCGCCCGCGTCGGGCGAGCCGATGCTGCGCTCGCCGGTGTACGCGGCGCGGCCGCGTTTGGCGATCATCGGCGTGGTCGCGTCGGCGGCTCGTCGCGCGGCCTCCGCGGCGGCGACGACGACGGCGTCGGATGCCTCGCCCTCGGCGAGGGCCGTCTCGATCGCGTCGGTCATCGGTGCGAGCGCGTCGAGCAGGGTCTTGTCGCCCAGCTCGGCGTCGCCGCGCTTCTTGATCCCCTCGATCGCGGCGCGCAGCATCGCGACCGCGTCCGCTCCCGAGAGGTCGGACCGGCCCTTCGCGACGGTCGCGGCCCTGAGGAAGGCCGTGCCCCAGATGGGGCCGGACGTCCCGCCGATCCGGCTGCTGATCGCGACGCCGATCTTCTGCAGGAACGTGCCGATGTCGGCACGGTCGTAGTCGTCCCAGTCCCTCAGGACGATCTCGAACCCGCGAGCGAGCGAGTAGCCGAAGTCGCCGTCGCCGACGACCGAGTCGAGGTCGCCGAAGTACTTCTCGTTGTCCACCGCCGTCTGGGCGATCGTCCGGACGACGAACTCGGCGTCGGCAACGCTCGTCATGAGGTCTCCTTCTCGGTGGTGGCGGCGGCCGGGCGGTCGAGCTCGAGGATCCGGTCGAGATCGGCGAGGCCGATCTCGGCGCCCGGCGCGACGCCGAGCGGGTCGGCGATGACGTGCGCCGGCTCGGTCTCGTCCCCGAGTGAGGACACCACGAGCGAGGCACCGGTGAAGTCCTCGTCGGCCGTATAGCTGCTGACGGTCACGAGCGTCCTGAGCCCGGCCGCCACGGCGGCCTCGACCCCGTTCCCGCTGTCCTCGATGACGACGGTCTCGTCGGGATCTGCACCGAGCTCGTCGAGCGCGAGCAGGTAGATGTCGGGGGCGGGTTTCTTCCGCGGCACGATGTCACCGGCGAAGACCCTGAACCGCGCCGCGAGGTCGCGGCCGACGGCGTGGTCGAGGACGGCCTGCACGGATGCCTCGGCCGAGGTGGAGGCGACGGCGAGTCGCCACCCCGCGGCATCCGCCTGGCCCGCGATGCGCGCGATGCCGGGTCGCGCCGGGAGCGCGCCTGAGGCGACCAGCTCGGTGTAGACCGCGGTCTTGCGGCGGTGCCACTGCGCGAGCACCTCGCGCTGCCCGTCCTCGTCGGCCGGCAGCCCGTTCGCGGCGACGAACTCCGGGGTCAGCAGGCTCGCCATGCGCTCCTTGCCGCCGCCGATGCGGAGCTTCTCGGCGTAGTCCTCGTCGCTCCAGCGCACGGGGAGACCGAACGCCTCGAACGTCGCGTTGAACGCGGGCAGGTGGCCGTTGCGCTCGGTGTCGGCGAGCACGCCGTCGCAGTCGAAGATGAGGGTCGGCATGATCACCACGCCTTGCCCGCGCTGCCGAACGTTCCGGCGAGTCCTGTGGTCAACGCGACGATGTGCGAACGCACGTCGGCGAACAGCGACGGCGGGTCCCACGTGTCGGCGGCCTCCGCGCCCTTGAGGAACGCGAGGCTCGAGCGCATGAACTCGATCTTGAGCGCAGTCGAGATGTTGACCTTCGCGCACCCGCGCGAGATCAGGTCGTGGAACTGCTCGTCGGTCATGCCGCTGCCGCCGTGCAGGGCGATCGGGATTCCAGTCGCCTCGACGAGTGCGGTCACCCGCTCGAAATCGAGGTCGGGCGAGGACGAGTACACGCCGTGCGCATTGCCGATCGAGGGGGCGAAGACGTCCACGCCGGTCTCGCGGATGAACGTGAGCGCGGTGTCGAGGCTCTGCCGCCGGGTCTCCGTGTCGGTCCCGATGCCGTCTTCGACGCCCTTGATCGCCTCGATCTCACCCTCGACGTGGGCGCCGTGCCGGCGAGCCTCGGCGACGACCTCGATCGTCTGCCGCTGATTCTCCTCGACCGGCAGCGTCGACGCATCGAACAGCACCGAATTCCAGCCGCGCTCGAGACAGTCGGTGATCACCTGCCGTTCGGGGCAGTGGTCGAGGTGCAGGGTGACCGGCACCTCGATGCCGGCCGTCATCGACTCCCACATGCCGAACAGCACGTTCAGGCCGATGGACTTCACGGTCTTGACCGAGGTCTGCACGATCACGGGAGATCTGGCCTCGACCGCCCCCGCGAGCACCGCCTCGAGCGTGAGATCGTTCACGATGTTGATGGCGGGGACCCCGTACCGGCCCTCGAAGGCCCGGTCCACGATCTCGCGCAGTGAGACGACAGCCATGCGACACCCTCCTCGCCGTCGGGGTCAGGCTACGAGCGCGCCGCCGGCGCCGAAAGGCGTGGTTCCCCCTACGCGCACGTAGGCAGTTCCACGACGTCGCGGCTCGTCAGTGGGGGTGCAGCGCCGAACGGCTGGCCAGCGTCGTGCGGTTGGCTGCGCCGGTCTTTCTGAGGATCGCGCCGACGTGCTTCTCGACCGTGCGCACCGAGATCTGCAGGTCGACCGCGATGCGCTTGTCGGGGAGTCCGCGCTCCACGAGCAGCCGGACCTGTTTCTCGCGAGGGGTCAGGTGCTCGCCGCCGGCCCCGCCGGCGTCGAGCGCCGCGGCGAGCCGGTTCAGGACGTCGGCCGTCATGAGCGAGTCGCCGCGCGCGGCGGCGAGCACGGCTCGCGCGAGGTCGGCCGGGTCGGCCTCCTGCTCGACGAACGCCACCGCGCCGATGCGTGCCGCGCCGCGGACCCGCTCGTCGTCGAGGCCGTGGATGAGGAGCACGACCGCGGCGTGCGGGTCGGCCGCGCGCAGGTAGGACGTCAGCTGCACCCCGTCGATGTGCGGGAGGTCGAGGTGTGCGATCACGACGTGCGGGTGCAGCAGCTCGTAGGCCTCGAGGGCCTCGCCGGCGTCGCCGGCCTCGCCGACGACCTGGAGGCCGGGCTGGAGACTGCCGAGCAGGCGCGCCAGGCCCGCGCGGATGATCGGGCTCTCGTGCACGACGAGCACGCGCCAGCGAGGACGGGGCGCCGGTTCGGGCGACGTCACCGGCACGGGGTGGGGGCCGACGGAGTCGGGCCGAGCGGCCCAAGCCCGGTCGAAGGCGGGGGAGCTGTCGAGGTCGACCGCGTCGCCCGGGGCGCTCGGGTCGCCAGGGTCGCGCGGGTCGTCCACCGGTCCTGCGGCGAGCGGCGCGGGTCTGAGCCCCAGGACGTCGCGGGCGACGCGCTCACGTTCGGCCAGGACCGCGGCCTCGCGCTCGCGCCGGTTGGCGAGCGCATGCAGGCGTGCGTTCGCGATGGCGATCGCGGCGTGCGTCGCGAACAACTCGACCAGCGTGGCATCCGAATGTGTGAAGCGGCGCGCGGGATCGCGACTGAACACGACGCAGCTGCCGATGATCGATCCGGCCCAGCGGATGGGCACGCCGATCACGCCGTGCAGCGAGGCGCGGTCGGGTGCGGCGATGTGGCCGCCGCGCACGTCGGCGTACTCGTCGAAGATCACGGAGCTCCGCGCCCGGACGATCGCCCCCGTCACGCCCTCGTCGAGGGGGAACGTGTGCCCGGAGAGGCAGCCGACGCCGAGGTCGACCTCCTTGCGGTACGTGCCGGCCGCCTCGTCGACCGTGCAGATCGAGCCGCTGTCGCAGCCCAGGAGCTCCATGGTGTGCCGGAGGATGCGCTCGAGCAGCGGTGCGAGCGCGAACTGGCCGGCGAGGTCGGTCGCGAGCGCGGCGAGCGCCTCGAATCGCGCGTCGTCGTCGGGCGACGGATCGGGAAGTTCCGGGTGGGCCATTGCGACGATCTCCATCGATGGTCGGCACGGCGATTCGCCTGATCACATCATGCGCCACCGAGCGGCGCGCGCACCACTGCCGGTGCTGCTCGTCGCGCGCTACGTTGGGGGCATCTCAACGCCGAAGGAGCGCCTCGTGGGCACCGTGATCATGTACGGATCGATGTCGGTGGACGGCTTCGTCGCGGACGACGACGATCAACCGGGCCCACTGTTCGACTGGTTGACCGGTGGTGACGTTCCGCTGGACGACAGCGGCGTGTTGAAGGTGTCGCAGGCGTCGTACGACTACACCCGGGCGTACTGGGACCGGATCGGGGCGACCGTCGTGGGCCGCCACGTGTTCGACCTGACGGACGGCTGGGACGGCACGCCGCCGAGCGGCGTCGACCACGTCGTCGTCGTGACCCACCGGCCGCCGCCGGAGGGTTGGGACCCCGAGGCCCCGTTCCACTTCGTCGACGGCGTCGAGGCGGCCGTGGCCGTGGCGCAGGAACTCGCGGGCGACCGCGTGGTCGAGGTCGCCGCCGGCGAGGTCGGCGGCCAGGCCCTCGCCGCCGGCCTCGTCGACGAGGTCCGCATGGACGTCGCACCTGTCGTGTTCGGGTCCGGCGCACGCTACTTCGGCTCGGTCGACGCCCAGCAGCTGCTGGAGGATCCCGTCGAGGTGATCCAGGGCGACCGCGTGCTGCACCTGCGCTATCCGGTGCGCCGTCCACCGGTCTGAGTGCGGAAGGAGGGACTTGAACCCTCACGCCCGAAGGCACAGGAACCTAAATCCTGCGTGTCTGCCGATTTCACCACTCCCGCGAGTGCCCGCCCAGTCTAGGCGGCTCGGCGGTGCGCACTCAGCCCTGGACACCGCCGACGCACACTTGGAGCGCCCCGGGGCGCACGGTGATGCGCGCGCGGACGACATGCCCGAAACTGTCGCCGTCCAGCTCGATACCGTGCGGCGTCTCGAACCGGGCGTCGAACTGCCGGCCCTGTGCGTACGCCAGCGCCTGCAGGTCGGGCGCGAGCCGGAGCAGGTCCCGACCGAACCGCGAGCGGTGCGCGACGCCCTGGATCGTGAGACGGGTGCCGATCCTCGCCCAGCCGAACCCGCCTTTCGGACGCAGCATGACCACGTCCAGGAGCCCGTCGTCGACCTTCGCGGTCGGAATGAGGAGCATGTTGCCGGTCAGCGTGCCGCAGTTCCCGACGATGACGGTGTGCGCGCGAGTCGACCGGGTGTGTCCGCCGTCGATGCGGTAGTCCAGGTGGAACAGCCGGTTGGCGATCACGGATCGAGCGATCGGGTTCACGTAGGCGAGCCAGCCGAGGCGCTTCTTGGCGGTCGCGCTCGTGTTGGCGGCCATCTCGGCGTCGAGCCCGATGCCGGCCATCACCAGAAAGACGTGCGTGCGCCGCGCTGAGTGCTCGTCCTCGAGATCCGCGACCGCGATGTCGACCGGACGCGTCACTCCCGCGAACGCCGCCGCGACGGCGCCGTCGATGTCGGTGAGGGACAGGCGGAGATTGCGGGCCAGGAGGTTCCCGGTACCGGCGGGAACGAGTGCCAGCGGCGTCCCGCTCTCGACCAGGGTTTCCGCGACCGCCCGGACGGTGCCGTCGCCGCCCGCAACGATCACCACGGTCGGACTTTTCGCAAGGGCCTCCTCAGCTGCGTGCGCTCCGAAGTCCTCGCTGCCGGTCTCGTACCAGCGGGACTCGCCCCACCCGTGCAGCTGTTCCTGCTCCGTCACAGCGCGGCGGACCCGGTCGAGTCGAGTCTTGACCGGGTTGTAGACGATCGCGGCATGCTTCACCTGCACCCTGCTGAGCCTAGGACCCGTGCGTCGGATCGGTGTCGGTGGGGCCGGCAGCATGCCGGCCCTCGCCCCGGCGCAGCATTCAGCGGATGGCGACGACCGTCTCCCACGGTGCGAGACGCGGCGCGAGCGGAGCCCCCTCCCGGTGGTTGCCGAGGACGGTGCGCGCCGACCGCCACTGGTCGCACAGGTCGTCGGGGAGCGTGGCTGGTCGCCCCGAGAGGTTCGCGACGACCAGCAGCGTGGTGGCGTCGAGCGTGCGGGTGTAGGCGAACACCTGCGGGTCTTCGGCGAGCAGCAGACGGAAGCGTCCATCCACGACGACCGGTTCCGAGTGTCGCAGCTCGATGAGCCGGCGATACCACGCGAACACCGAGCGGGGATCGTCGTATTGCGCTTCGGCGTTGAGCCACGTGTGATTCGGGTTGACCGCGATCCACGGCTCCGCACTGCTGAAGCCGGCTCCGGGGGAGCCGTTCCACTGCACCGGTGTGCGGGCGTTGTCGCGGCTCGCCAGGGTGATGGCCTCGAGCACGTGTCGAGCGCGGTCGGGATCCATGCCGCGTGTGACCTCACGGTAATGATTGAGGGTCTCGAGGTCGCGGAAGTCGTCGATGCTCGCGAAGGGCATGTTGGTCATGCCGATCTCCTCGCCCTGGTAGATGTACGGCGTGCCGCGCATCAGGTGCAGGGTGGTCGCGAGGGCTGTCGCCGACTCGTACCAGTACCGGGTGTCGTCGCCGAACCGCGAGACGACCCGCGGCTGGTCATGGTTGTTCCAGTAGAGGCTGTTCCATCCGACGTCGGCGAGCTCCTCCTGCCAGCGCGCGAACACCCGCTTGAGCGCCACGAGGTCGAGCATGCCCGCCGTGAACTTGCCGCCCGGCCCGTGGTCGAGTCCCACATGATCGAAGTGGAAGACCATGTCGAGTTCGCGTCGGCGCGGATCGGTGTACAGGCGCGCCTTCTCGGGAGTGACGTCGACCATCTCGCCGACGGTCAGCACGTTATCGGCACGCCCGTCGAACACCTCGCGATGCATCTCCTGCAGGTAGTCGTGGATGCGCGGGCCGGAGCCGTAGAGCGCCATCCCGTCGCCCCACCCCGAGCTCCCCACGCGGCCGTCGGCGAGGTCGTCGGGCTTGGAGATGAAGCTGATGACATCCATGCGGAACCCGTCGACGCCGCGGTCGAGCCACCAGTTCATCATCCGGTAGATCTCCGACCGGACCTCGTGGTTCTCCCAGTTCAGGTCGGGCTGCTTCGGCGAGAAGAGATGGAGGTAGTACTGGCCGGTCGCCTCGTCGAGGTCCCATGCCGGCCCCGAGAAGAACGAGCCCCAGTTGTTCGGGGCGCCGCCATCGCGCGGGTCTCGCCAGATGTACCAGTCCCGCTTCGGGTTGTCGAGGGATGAGCGGGACTCCTGGAACCAGGCGTGCTCGTCAGAGGTGTGATTGACGACGAGGTCCATGATGAGGCGGATGCCGCGCTCGTGCAGCGTCGCGATCAGCTCGTCGAGGTCGTCGAGCGTCCCGAAAGCGGGATGCACCGCGAAGTAGTCGCTGATGTCGTACCCGTTGTCGTCCTGCGGCGACGCGTACACGGGTGACAGCCAGACGACGTCGACGCCCAGTCGCACGAGGTGGTCGGCGTGCTCGATGATGCCGCGCAGGTCGCCCATGCCGTCGCCGTCGCCGTCGGCGAAGCTGCGGGGATAGATCTGGTAGACCACCGCGCCCTTCCACCACGGCTCACCGTTTCTCACGCTGGGGTGGCGGACCGAGGTGAGCAGGGTCGTCATCGGAGATCCTTCTCTGCGCGAGCGGCGGGGCCGTCGGCGGCGGGGAGCCAGATCAGGGTCCATCGGCCGAGCGGAGGCAGGGCGAACGCCAGATGCTCCTGGCCGGCGCTGAGGGCATCGGCCTGCGCGGCCGTCCCGGCGTCGCGGCCGAGGAGGGGGCGAAGCTCGGGGCCGTCGGGACTCGCCGACCACACGCCCACCGGTGCGAGGCCCGTGGCGACCTTCACCGTGGCGCCCTCGAGCGGCGCGACGGGAGGCTTGGCGCGATCCCACTCGGTCTCCTCGAGACCGAGCAGGTTGACCACGTGGACCACGTGCGAGCCGTCTCCGGTGCGGAAGACCCGCACCCAGACCGAGTCGGCAGCGGCCTTCGTCGAGACGGTGTGACCCGCTGCGTCGATCACGATGTCTTCGTTGATCCCGCCCGTGTAGAACTCCGTGACGTCGTGCACGTCGGGCGCCAGCAGGACGTCGCCGTACCTCACGAGGAAGTCGTACCAGGGCACGAGGGCGTCGACGGCCGCGGGTTCGAGCTCGGCGTTGCGCGGGTAGTAGGGATCGGTGAGGGCATGGGAGTTGTCGCCGAGGAGGAGGTGCGTCCCTCCGCTGGAGTAGATGGCCGCCATTGCGCATTTCGCCGCCTCGACGCCGCCGGCCGGGCCGTCGGCGAAGCAGGAGAGGTACGCGGAGATGATCGGCGGATGCTCCGGACGCAGGGCGCGAGTGCGCGCCACGAGCTCCGCGAGGTCCTGCAGTGTGTCGTGCGGTGACCAGACCTCGATGTACGACGCATCCTGTGCCGCGCCGGCGGTCTCGCGGGTGCCGAAGTCGTTGACGTTGTTGAACATGAACCGCGCGTCGGGTACGGCCGCCCGCACGGCCGCCAGCATGCGCACGAACGAGCGTGCCACATCGATGCGCCCGTCGGCGGTGCGTGCGAACTTGGGCCATCCGTATTGGTCGAGGTGGAAGCCGCGCAGGCGCGTGCGGTCGATCACGTCGCGCAGCTGCTGGGTGTAGTGGGCGAGCCACGCCTCGTCACCCGGGTCCACCAGCACGAGGAAGTCCTCACCGAGCCGGTAGGGGGCGCCGTCTTCTCGGCGCAGGACTGCGGCGGACCACCGGTCGACCTCGTCGGCGCCGATGGCGTACACCGCCGAGTAGCCGAGCGGCACCGTGCCTGCTTCGGAGAAGCGGGCCGCGAGCCGGTCGATCACCGCGAGGGAACGCGGCTGCCCGAGCGGATCGAGATACGGGTCCTCGGGCGGCAGCAGGGTGGAGTGGCGGTACGCCCAGTCATAGAACTGCGCGAGCGACAGGTGCAGTCGCCGGAAGAAGGTCAGCATCTCCTCGACGGGAGCGGAGTCGTCCATCTTGGTGACGAACCCGTATCGGGGCCGGTCGAACGGGTCCTCGAGCACGTCGAAGGCGGTGCGGTGCCGTTCCGCCCCCGCCGCGTCCACGCCGGTGACGCCGTACCCTCCAACCGGCTGCGCGGGAACGATCGCAACACCGTCCTCCACCGTGACCTCGGCGACGACGTGGGCGAGGTGATGCACGCGCACGGTGCGCACCGACGGGTCGTCGACCAGGAGGCGGACGGCGTCGCCGGGGACGTGCGATGTGCGCTCGGGGATGATCATCGGAGTGCTCCTGCGTCGCTGGTGGGGGATGCGTGCGGGGGGAAGGACATCAGCTCTTGACCGCTCCTGTGGTGATGCCGGCGACGAAGAATCGCTGGAAGGTGATGTAGACGATGAGCACGGGGATGATGGCGATCGCCGACGCGGCGAAGACCAGACCCCAGCTCGTGGAGTGCTGCCCGTGGAAGAGCGCGATCGCGACGGGCAGGGTGCGTTGCGCGGGGTCGTTGATGACGGTGAGCGCCCAGATGAACTCGTCCCAGGAGCCGAGGAACGAGAAGATCACCACCGTCGCGAGTGCCGGCTTGGAGAGCGGCAGCGCGAGATGGAAGTACCGACGCCACGCGCCGGCGCCATCCATCAGCATCGCCTCGTCGAGCTCACGCGGGATCGTCTCGAAGAACCCGCAGAGCAGGAAGGTGTTGAAGCCGAGCGCGGTGCCCACATAGAACGGCACGAGACCAGGGAGCGAGTCGAGCAGCTGCAGGTCCTTCGCGAGGATGAACTGCGGGATGATCAGCATCATGGTCGGAATCGTGAGACCGGCGATGATGAGCGCGAACAGCAGCCGGCGGCCGGGGAAGCGGAATCGGGTGAACCCGTACGCCATCATCGACGAGAGCAGCACGATCAGGAACGTGCTCGCCGTGGCCACGAAGACGGAGTTCAGGAAGTAGAGACCGAAGTTCTCCTCGCCGAGGGCTCGCGCGTAGTTCTCGATCGTCGGTTCGGTCGGCAGCAGCTCGAACGGGTTGCCGAGCGAGTTGGTCCGCGTCTTGAACGAGGTGGCGATCATGAACAGGAACGGGTAGACCAGCACGATCGCGAGCACCGTGAGGATCAGGTATCGCAGGGCCATGCTCACCCGGCGGCGGGTCTTGGGTGTGACCATCAGAGGGCCGTCTTCCGTCGGGTCCACCAGTACTGCAGTGCCGAGAGGGCGAGCACGAGGATCGTCAGGCTGAATGAGATCGCGCTGCCGTACCCGAAGTCGAGGAACCGGAAGGCCTCCTCGTACATCATCGTCAGCGGGACCTGCGTGTCGTTCGCGCCGCCGGTGATGAGCAGCACCGAGATGAACACGTTGAAACCTCCGATGACGAGCAGGATGACGACGACCGCGAGGGCGGAGCGGATCGAGGGGAGCGAGACGTGGCGGAACCGCTGCCAGGCGTTGGCGCCGTCGAGCGCGGCGGCCTCGTGCAGCTCACGCGAGACGCCGGTCAGGGCGGCGAGGAAGATGAGCATCGCCCAGCCGAGGCCCTTCCACACGCCGAGCGCACAGATGGCGACGTACGAGGTCCATCTCTCGAGGAACCACGCGACGGGATCCTCGCGCACGCCCACGACATCGATGAGGAGCGCGTTGGCGAGTCCGGTCTCGGCAGACGAGAAGATGAACTGGAAGAGCAGCGACACGACGACCCAGCTCGTGACGACCGGAAGATAGAAGAGCACGCGGTACGCGGTGCGGCCGGGGAGCTTCGAGTCGAGGAGGACGGCGATGCCGAGGCCGATCACGATCTGCAGCGGAACCGTCACGGCGGTGTACACGACGGCATTGACCAGCGCGATCTGCAGATCGGGGTCGCTGAAGGCCCGAACGTAGTTGTCGAGTCCGACCCAGGGGCTCTCCGCCCCGGGAACGATGTTCCACTCGCGCAGGCTCATGAGGAACGTCTGCACGGTGGGGTAGAGCATGACGAGCGCGTAGAGGGCGAAGCCCGGGAGCACGAAGGCGTATCCGGCCCAGGCGATGCGACGGCCGCCGGCAGGGGCGAGGACCCGGCGCGCCGGGAGCGCGCGCGTGCGCGCTCCCGGCTCTCGGACAGTCGTCATCGGATCAGTTCGCGTAGTCGGCGAGCAGCTCGTCGGTCTGTTCCGCCACCGTGTCGAGGGCTTCCTCGACCGTCTTCTCGCCGCGGAGGGCCAAACGGATCTCGTCCTGCAGCAGCGTGTCGATGCGTGACCAGGCCGGTGTCGCAGGGCGGTTCTTGGCGGTCTCGAGCTGCGCGAGGAACTGCTCGTAGTAGGCGTTCAGTTCGACGAGCTGGGGGGCGACATCGGTGAGCACGGAGATCTGGCCGATCTTCGAGAATTCGATCTGTGCCCATTCGCTGAGCAGGAAGCGCATGAACTCCGCGGCCGCCGCCTTGTTCTTCGACGACTTCGTCAGCACGATGTCCTCGCCACCCACGACGCTGATGCTGCCGCCCGCGCCGGCCGGCACCGGCGCCGCGTTGAGCTCGAAGTCCGGATACTGCGAGCCGAAGATGGGCCACATCCAGGGGCCGTCGAGGATCGTGGCGTAGGCGCCCTGAGCGAGCCCGTCGCTGGTGGACAGTCCGCCGGAGTCACCGAGCACCGTGTCGGGCATGAATCCCTGCGTGTAGAGATCGACGAAGGTCTGCACGCCGGCGATGGATGCCTCGCTGTTGATGTAGCCCGAAGCCACCGTCACGTCCTCGTCGGTGATATCGCCGCCGGCGCTCCAGATCCACGGGAGGACGTTCCAGCCCCCGGCGCCGTTGTCGGCGAAGGCGTAGATGTCCTTCGCCTTGAGCGCCGCGCCGACCTCCATCAGCTCGTCGACCGTCTCCGGCGGTGCGTCGACGCCCGCCGCGGCCAGCGCCTCGGCGTTGTAGAGCTGGACGCGTGTGTTCGTGTCGAGCGGAAGCCCGTAGTACTCGCCCTGCCAGCGGTTGGTCGCGAGCATGCCCGGGTACGTGCGATCGGCGATCTCCTGGAAGTCGGGCATCTCGGTGCTCAGCGGCACGAGGACGCCCAGGTCTGCGAGCTCGGGGACCCACGCGAGGTCGGCGCGGACGAGGTCGGGAAGCACGTCACCGGCGACGGCCGTGACGAGCTTCTGGTGCAGTTCGTCGTGGGGCACGGCGACGTCCTGGACCTCCACGTCGGGGTAGGTCTCGTTGAACTTCGGGATGATCACGTCGCGCAGGGTCGAGACCTCGGTCGAGTCCACGCCGTACGCGTGCCAGAACGTGACCGTGCCGGAGATGTTGGTGTCGCCCGGTTCGCCGATGCCGTCGGCGGAGGTGCCGGCGTCGGCCGACGTGCAGGCGGCCAGGCCGGCGGACGCGAGCGCGAGTGCGCCGACGACGCTGAGGGCGCGCACCCACTTCGGAGTGGGACGGGACATGATGACCTCCATTGGTCCAGTGATGATCGGGGTGCTGCGTGCGTAAATAGATCTATAGCAAAACAAATACAGCCGTCAATAGTGTGTTTTGCGCGGTGTGGCGCAATAATAAGGTTCGCCATGCAACTAAAGGGCGGAGAAAGGGGCGTCATGCCGACGAAGCAGCGGGCCTGGTCCTCAGCCGATGCGTCCCTGCCCGTGGCGATCGAGGTGCTGCGTCGCGGCCCGATCTCGCGCGCGGAGCTCGCACGCCGTCTCCAGCTCACGCGCGGGTCGCTCAGCCGTCTCAGCGCCCCGCTGCTGCAGTCGGGGATCCTCCGCGAGGTCGGCGAGCACAACGACGGCCGAGTCGGACGTCCCACGCAGCTCCTCGACGTGGACGCCGACGCCTCGACGTTCGTCGGCATCAAGCTGCGCGAGAACGAGGTGATCGTCGCCCTGACGAATCTCCGCGGGCACATCCTCAGGTCGAACACCGCGGCGCTGACCGCAGGCGACCCCGAGAGCGTCGTCGCCATCATCGCGGAGCAGGTGCGGGTCGTCGCCGCCGAGACGCCCCCGAGCGCGATCGGCATCGGGATCGGCGCACTCATCCGCGACCGCGCCGACGTCGTCAGTGCGCCGTTCCTCGGATGGCGGGACGTTCCGCTCGCCAGGCTCGTGAGCGATGCGACGGGCATCCCCACCCTGATCGACAACGACGTGCTCGCGTTCACCGAGTACGAGCACTGGTTCGGAGAGGGCCGCGACGACGAACGATTCGCGGTGGTCTCACTCGGTTCGGGCACCGGATTCGGCCTGGTCGCCAACGGAGCGCTCGTCACCGCCAGCGACTACGGGATCGGCCTGGTCGGCCACTGGCCGCTCGACCCCGCGGGTCCGATGTGTCCCGACGGGCACCGCGGCTGCGCGATGAGCCTGCTCGACTCCGACTCCGTCGCGCGCCGCACGTCCGACGCGCTCGGCCGCCCGGTCGACTACGAGACGACGCTGCAGCTCGCACGCGAGGGTCAGCCGGCTGCCCGGAGGATCGTCGACGAGGCCGGCCGGGGTCTCGGCCGGCTGCTGGCCGCGATCTGCAATCTCACACTCCCGCAGCACCTGATCATCGCGGGGGAGGGTGTCGGACTCGCGCGGGTCGCGTGGGACGCCATCCACGAGGGCATCCGTGCCGACCGCGACCCGCGGGCGATCACGCCGCCCATCGTCATCACATCCGGCGACAACGCGGGATGGTGCCGAGGTGCGGCGGCGCTGGCGATCCAGGCCTACGTGCAGGGCCGTCTGCACGACACCTCGGCCTGATCCGCCGCCGGTCGCGACACGCGACGCCGAGTGTCGGCTGTGCGGCGTATTCGGGCGAGTCATCGGCCTCGGCGCCGCAGGCACTGTGGATAACTTCGCAGTGAGGCATCCGCTTCTGAAGCATCATGGGGCGCATGTCCGATCCCGTCCGCAGCATCGCCGAGCGCGTCCGCGACCGTGTGCTGCGCGAGGGGGTCGATCTCGGCGGCGATGACACGCTCGCGGCCGGGTATGCGCGCGACGAGGTCCGCAGGTACAACGAAGCCGCCCTCGGCGGGCTGCACGAGGCGCTGGGCGACGAACCGGCGGCCGAGCGAGAGGTCGTCGCCGAGCTCGCGGGCTATGGGGTGCTCCAGCCGTTCTTCGACGACCCGAACATCGAAGAGCTCTGGATCAACGGGCCACGGCGCGTGTTCGTCGCGCGCGACGGCGTGCCCGAACTGACGAACATCATGCTCACCGAGCACGAGGTGCGCGAGTTGGTCGAGCGGATGCTGCAGCACTCGGGGCGGCGCGTGGACCTCTCGTCGCCGTTCGTGGACGCGTCGCTGCCAGACGGGTCTCGGCTGCACGTCGCGATTCCCGACGTGACGAGGTCGTGGTCGGTGAACGTGCGCAAGTTCCAGCAGCGCATCCGAACGCTGCCGCAACTCGTCGAGCGCGAGGCGCTCACCCGCGAGGCCGCCGAGTTCCTCCGGATGTGCGTGCTCGCCGGAGCGAACGTCCTCGTCTCAGGTGCGACGCACACCGGCAAGACGACGATGCTCAACGCGTTGATGTCCTGCATCCGCAGTCACGAACGGGTGGTCACCGTCGAGGAGACGTTCGAGCTCGACCTCGATGTGCGCGACCTCGTGGCGATGCAGTGCCGGCAGCCCAGCTTGGAGGGTACGGGCGAAATCACGCTGCGCAGGCTCATCAAAGAGGCGCTCCGCATGCGACCCGACCGGCTCCTCGTCGGGGAGGTGCGTGAGGCCGAGAGCCTCGACCTGCTGATCGCGTTGAACTCAGGGCTCCCCGGCATGTGCACCATCCATGCGAACACCGCCGCCGACGCCCTCGCGAAGCTCTGCACCCTTCCGTTGCTGGCCGGCCGGAACATCGACGCCGCCTTCGTCGTGCCGACGGTCGCGAGCTGCATCGACGTCGTCGTCCACCTCGCGATCGACCGGCACGGCGTGCGGCGCGTCGACGAGATCTCGGTCACCACCGGCGCAGTGGTCGACGGCACGGTCGAGGCGGATCGCGTCTTCATGCGGCGCGGCGCACGGCTGCGGCCGACGAGCGCCAGGCCTGAGCGGCTCACGAAGCTGCGCGTCGCGGGGTTCGACCCCGAGATCGTCCTGGGGGGCACGTGAGTCTCGTCCTCGGCGCCGGGCTCGGGCTCGGGCTCCTGCTCGCGATCTCTCCGATCGTCTGGCCCGCCGCGCCCGCACGGTCGGCGGCACCGCGGCGCACCCGCTTCGACACCGTGCGCGACGAGCTGCAGCTCGCCGGCCTCAGCTCGGTACCGACGAGCGTGATCGCCGTCGTTGCCGGAGTGTTCGGCGTCGCGGTCGCGGCGCTCGCGCACGCGCTGTTCGGCCTGACCGCGCTGACGTTCGTGGGAGGCGTGCTCGGGCTAGCGATCGTGCCGGCGTCCGTGCACGCCCGAGCCCGGGCGCGGCGGGCCGCGAACCGCGCGGTGTGGCCCGAGGTCGTCGACCACCTCGTCGCCTCGGTGCGCGCCGGCCTGTCGCTGCCCGACGCGCTCGCCGCGCTCGCGACACTCGGACCTGCCGCGACGCGCGCGCCGTTCGCCGCGTTCGACGACGAGTACCGGCGCACGGGTGTCTTCGCACCCGCGCTCGATGCGCTGAAGGCTCGGCTCGCCGACCCCGTCGCCGACCGCATCCTCGAGACCGTCCGGATGGCACGCGAGGTGGGTGGCACCGAGATCACCCACGTGTTGCGAAGCCTGTCGACGTATCTCCGAGACGACGCGGCGCTGCGCGCCGAAGTGCGCTCGCGTCAATCGTGGACCCGGAACGCCGCGAAGCTCGGTGTCGCCGCGCCCTGGGTCCTCCTCGTGCTGCTCTCGACGAAACCCGAGACGCTGCAGTCGTACGACACGCCCGCGGGTACCGGCCTGCTGCTCGTCGGGCTCGCGGTGAGCGCGGTGGCGTACCGGGCCATGGTCGCCCTCGGCCGGCTCCCCGACGAGCGGCGGTGGTTTCAGTGACGGGCACGGCAGCGCTGGCGATCGCCGCGGGCGCCGTGCTCGGCCTCGGCCTCTGGCTGCTCGCCGCGTCGGTGCCGAGACTCGGGCGACCGCGGCTGATGCAGCGGGTCGCCCCATACCTGGCGGATGTCTCGGACGAGGCCCGGGCGAGCCTGGTCCGCCGCACGGCCGATCCGGCGCCGGTGCTCGGCGTGGTCGCCGTTCCGCTCGCGCGGCGTGCCCGGGCGCTGCTCGGGCAGCTGCTCGGCGGTGACGAGGTCGTCCGCCGTCGGCTACGGCAGGCCGGTTCCGCGGGCGACGCCGATCGCTTCCGTGGCGAGCAGCTCGCGTGGTCGGTCGGGGCGTTCTGCGTGGCATCCGTCGTCATGGTCGTCGCGCCGGCGGCGCAGTCGCTCCCGGTCCCCGCTCGCGTCATGGTGCCCGTGCTTGCCGCCGTGCTCGGCGCGACGCTTCGTGACTGGCTGCTGCAGCGTGCTGCGCGGCGCCGACTCGAGCGCATCAGCGCCGAGCTGCCCACGGTGCTCGAGTTCCTCACCCTGAGCCTCACCGCGGGCGAAGGCATCCTCGACGCGATCCGTCGGGTCGCGCGCACCGGCCACGGTGAGCTCGCGGCGGAGTTCGCCGGCGTCGTGGCCGCGGTCGGCGCCGGGGTCCCGTTGCCGGTGGCGTTGCGCAGGCTTCGCGATGAACTGGGTCATCCCGCGGTGGCCCGGGCGCTCGATCAGGTGATCGGGGCGCTCGACCGGGGTGCTCCGCTCGCCTCGGTGCTGGCCGCGCAGGCCGGCGACGCGCGCGAAGCGGCGAAGCGCACGATCATCGAGCTCGCCGGGCGCAAAGAGATCGCGATGCTCGTGCCCCTGATCTTCCTGATCTTGCCGATCACGATCGCCTTCGCCCTGTTTCCCGGCTACGTCGTCCTGCAGGCGGGGCTCTGACCCGAGACGAATGACATGAACGAAGGGATCCTCCATGAGACGACTGCTGGGCCGACTGTGCGACGAGCGCGGCGACGTGCCGGGATGGGTGCTCATCACGCTGATGACCGCGGGGCTCGTGCTCACGATCTGGGTGCTCGCCGGGCCCGCGCTCGAGCAGGTGTTCCAACAGGCGATGGACCACGTGCTCGGCGGCCTCTGACCGTGCGGGCGGCGCTCGCCGACGAGCGAGGGGCCGCGGTCGCGGAGTTCTCGCTCGTCGCGGCGTTGCTCGCCGCACTCGTGCTCGCGGTCCTGCAGCTCGCGCTCGGGCTGCACGTGCGGAACACGCTCGCCGACGCCGCTGCCGAGGGCGCGCGGTATCGCGCGCTCGTCGGCGTGACCGACGCCGACGGCCTGCACCGCACCCGGGAGCTCATCGCGTCCGCGCTGACCGAGGAGTATGCGCGCGACGTCACACTTTCCAGAGCCGGCGCCGGTGCCGAGACGATCATCGAGGTGACCGTGCGCGCGCCACTTCCGGCCATCGGCCTGCTCGGTCCCGCGAACGCCATGGAGGTGACCGGCCGTGCGACCGTCGAGCCGCTGGACTGAGCGCCTCCGCGGCCTCGGCGACGATCGCGGCGCCGCCGCGCTCGAGTTCTTGACGGCCGGCATCCTGCTCTTGGTGCCACTGGTCTACGTGGTGCTCGCGCTCGCCGCCGTGCAGGCCGGTACCTTCGCCGTCGAGGCCGCGGCTCGGCATGCCGCACGCGTGGCCGTGCTGGCCGCGGTCGACGATCGCCGTGCCTCACTCGACCTGATCGACCGGGCAGCGCGCACAGTGCTCGCAGACCGAGGCATGGATGGTGGCGCTGCCGAGATCGCGGTGTCGTGCGTGCCCGAGGGCGGCTGCGCCGCCGCGGGCGCCCGGGTGCGGGTCGAGGTCGCGACCTCGGTCGCGCTCCCGCTCGTCCCCGACCTGTTCGGGTGGCGGGTCGGCTCGGTGCGGGTCGAAGGCGTAGCCACCCAGACGGTGTCGAAATACGCGGTGACCGGCCGATGACAGCGCGATGCCCGCGACCCGATCGCCGTACGTGGGGCGGAGGGCTGCACGACGAGACCGGATCGACGCTGCCGCTCATCGTCGGCTTCGCCGCGCTCGCCGGGGCGCTCATCCTCGTCGTCACCGCGGCCTCGTCGCTGTACCTCGAGCGCAAACGCCTCTTCACCGTCGCCGACGGTGCCGCGCTCGCCGCTGCCGAGGCCTGGTCCTTCGCCGCGACCGCTGCGACACCCGAGGGCGAGGGCGCTCCCGATGTGACCTTCGAGCAGGCGGCCCTCGAACGCGCGGTCTCGGACTACCTCGCCGCGGCCGACGCCGCAGCCGCCTTCGACGGGCTCCGGCTCGTCGGGGTCGAGAGCGCCGACGACCGCGGCGTCGCGGTCGCCCTCACCGCGAACTGGCGCTGGCTGGGCGACGGCGGGCTCATTCCGGTCGAGGTTCCGATCGAGGTCGTCGCCACCGCCCGTTCGGTCATCCGCTGAACGACGCGTCGCTCACCGAGACACGGTCGAGTCGCTCGACCGCCTCGCGCACGCCCGGCTTGGTCTTGCCGCAGGCATCGCGCGGGTAGTGCACGGGAACGACCGCACCGGCTGAATCCTCGAGCCAGAGCGCGGGGACGAGTTCCATGTCGGCGGTGCACGCGACGTTCGCTGGGACCGGGTCGTCGGGCTTCGCCAGCGCGTCGATCACCGGTCCGAGGTCGCCCTCGAACCGCTCGATCCGTACCGTCGGACCGTCGGCGGCTCCGTTCACCGGTGCGGGCGCGAAATCCACCTGGCACCGCAGCGCCGCGACCGCGTCGAATCCGGCCGGCACACGCCCGGGCGTCGGAGCCGGCGCGCGCGTCTCGGGTGCGGGATCCCACCAGTCGCCCTCGGTGCGGCAGTCCACCTCGGCGACCGGCTGCGCCTCGGGCGAGAGCGGCGGCTGGGTCCCCGAGAGCTGCGCGCACCCAGCGAGCCCCACCAGCGCAGTCAGTCCGGCGGCCGCGAGAAGTGGTCGCACGAGCAATTCCAGCGAACGGTGTGATCTCGATGAGCAGTCCCTCATGCCCAGAACAACGCGCGACGAGCCAGGAACGTTGGGTGCGTCGGTGGTCGCCGGTCAGCCGGCGGCGCGTTGCACGCGGGTCGGCGTGAACGTGAGCCGGATGAGATCCATCCCGCCCCACTCCTCGATCACGCCCGGGTACCAGTACCGCTTCGACAGTCGCGTCGCGAGTTCCTGGGCTCCGTCGGCCTGCAGCGTCACGTGGCCCTCGGCGGCGACCCAATACTCGGGTTCGCCGACCGGCGCCGTCACGACGACCGATGCCCGCGGATCGCGCCTGAGCCGTCTGATCCGTGCCGTGCTCGCGCCCGAGAACATCTCGAGCCCCCCGTCCTCCCCGAGCTCGTACCAGACGGGTCTCGGCGCCGGGAGCCGGTCTCCGTCGGGCACGGCCGTGAAGAAGAGATAGAGGGGCCTGGTCAGGAATTCCAGGTCGTCGTCGGTGAAGCTCGTCATGGAGTCGGTACCTCGCAGAGTCTGCCGGTCTCGGCCGGGATGGTCGGGTCGGTGAACATAGGGGTCTCGCCCGAGTGCGCGGCCTGGTCATCGAGCGGCGTCCGCGACTCGTAGATCGAGTCTTCCATGGGAAGCGGCGTTCCTGCGGCGGCGATGGTGGCCGCGGGCCGAGCCTCGCCGAGGAGGCCGTCGACCACCGGCCGGTCCACGTCGTCGGTGTCAGGAGGGACCACTCTCGTCGACACACCCGAGCCCGCACTCAGCGGAACATCATCTTCTCGTAGAGCGTGCGGCCGGTCACCCGGTCGGTCAGGTCGTCGAGCCGGATGTCGAGGTCGAGGTCGGCGTTGAAGTCGTAGTACATGGGGTGCTCGCCCGCGTGGAGCACGCGCTGGATGCCGTGGCGGGGCGTGGACATGTCCAAGGATTCGATGAGCCGGGGTTCGGTCACGGTCATGGTGATCGTGCCGCGCTCGGCCGCCCAGGTCCACACCATCTTGGTCGGATAGGTCTGATGCCCGGGGCCGGGCACGTCGCCACTCGTCTCGAGCCGAAGCGGCAGCAGGTCGTCCGTGATGATCGTCTCGCCCTTGGCGAGGAAGAAGGTCGGGATATTGAGTTGACCGAACCCGAACAGGCCCTTCGTGGTCATCCGTACGTAGACGATCGTGTAGTCGCCGACGTGGGCGCGGCCCCAGTACCAGTGGTCGAGGAACGATCCCATGAGGTGGTTTCCCCAGTTGTGGTCGTGGTACGCGCTGCCTGTGAGCCGCGACGTCGATCCGTGCTCGGTGATCGTCGCGGTGACGGTGCCGTACGGCACCGGCACCACCCACGCGAGGTAGTGCGACTTCGCCTGGTCGAAGTAGCTGATTCCCGCCCCGGGGCGCCACGACGGCGCCGCACGGTCGATTCGCACGTCGGCGACGATGCCGTCCGCCTCGAGGTGCAGCTCGTACACGTCGAGGTCGCCGCGCACGGTGCTCGGGCCGATGCGCACGTCGCACCGATCGGTCGCGGCGCTGAACTCGTCCGCCGGGAAGGTGGGCTCGAGGTGCACCCGGCGGCCGTCGGGGTACTGCCGGATGACGAGCAGGGTCGGCGTGAGCGGGCCGGAGGGGTCGGTGTGCGGCTTGTTCGAGAACGTGACGACGAGGGTCGAGCCGTCGTCGAACTGGCAGTCGAAGTACCACCACTCGAACGTGGTGTCCGCGGTCTTCGCGGCACGGTACCCGTCTTCCCAGACGGCGATGGTCTTCGGGTCGAGTCCGAGCGCGGCGAGCGCGTCGGTTTCCGCGCGGTCCATCTGCGCGCGGGCTTCGACGGTGTCGGGCAGATCGTGCACGGGCATGGAACTCCTTCGTCGACGGCGATGGCCGGCCGTACCCCTCGTGCGACCGGCTCCGGCGCCAGAGTACTGGCGTGACGATCGACGGATCGGGATCGACCGCTGCGACACGCGGAGGAGATTCTCCGATCCTGGGCTGGCGTCTGCCGCGATGCCTCAGGGCCGTCGGCGGTGCGGCACGTAGCGGGGGATCCAGCGCCAGAGCATCGCCGCCCCGATGAGGCCAAGCACGCCGACGGCGGCGCTCGCCGCCGTGATCGACACCACTGAGGTCACGGCCGAGATCAGCAATGGAGCTCCGGCCTGGCCGGTGTCCGAGATGGTGCGGAATGCGCCGAGGAACGGTGCGGGGTTCCCCTTCGGCGCGAGGTCGGCACCGAGCGTCATGATGATGCCGCTCGTGACGCCGTTCGCGACGCCGAGAAAGATCGCAAGCCCCGTGAACCACGCGACACGATCAGGGAGGTCGTGTGTGAACGCGAGCGCGAGATGCCCCATCGCCATGCCGAGTAGCCCCGGGATGGCGCTCCACAGTCGCCCGAACCGGTCCATGATCTGCCCGCTGACATAGAACAGCGCGAAGTCGATCGCGCCGGAGAGGCCGATGACGAGCGCCGCCTGCTCCGCGGGCATGCCGATCGAGACCGACCAGAGCGGGAGGATGACGATGCGGCTCGCGCGGATCGCCGCGATGATGCCCACGCCCGAACCGATCCGGGCGAGCACACCGCGATTCGCCCGGATCGCACGGAACACGCTCGACGACGCCGCGGCCGCTGATGCGGCCGAGTCGCCTTCGGTCGTCACGGCACCGGATGCTCCGCGCGCGACGCGTGCCGCACCGAAGGTCTTCTCGGGGTCGGGCAGCAGGAGCAGCACGGCGATGACGGCCGCGCACGCCACGACCAGGACCCAGAACACGGCCTCGCTCGAACCGGTCCACGCGATGATCCCGGCGGCGACGAACGGTCCGACCGCCCAGCCGCCGCGGAACACGCCACCGAGGGTCGACAGCGCCCGCGCACGCACCCGCGCCGGCACGTACGTCGTCAGGAACGCGTGCCGCGCAAGCGCGAACACCGCGGTCGCGAGGCCGAGCAGGAACACGCCCACCCCGAGCGCGAAGACCGAGGGAAGGCCGAGCGGGACGAGCACGGCGATCACCGCGAGGATCGCCGCGCCGATCATCGCGGGTCGCTCGCCGATTCGGGCGACCAGCCAGCCGGCCGGCAGATCGGCGACGAGCTCGCCGACCATGAGCATGGCGGCGACAAGTCCGGCGATCGCGAGCGACGCGCCGCGATCGACCGCGACGAGCGGGATGACCGGGATCAGCGCGCCCTCGCCGAGCGAGAACACGAGCGTGGGCAGATACGCCGGGAGGATGACCGAGCGCCACGCGAACGGGGCGGGCGAGGCGTCACTCATCGTCCTCGACGCTACACCCGACCAGCTCGGCGCCTGCGGCGGCCGGGATCCGCCCGCACGACTAGGCTGTTCGAGACATGTTGGATGCAGATTTCTCGCAGGCGCTCGCGGCCCTGCGCGCCACCTTCCGCGACATCCGGGCCGTCGTCGACGTCGACGCACTCGAGGCCGACATCGCCCGGCTCTCCGAGGAGGCCGGTGCGCCCGACCTCTGGGACGACACCGACAACGCGCAGAAGGTGACGAGCGCGCTCAGCCACCGTCAGGCCGAGCTGAAGCGCGTCACCGAGGTCGAGGCTCGGCTCGACGACCTCGACGTGCTCGTCGAGCTCGCCGCCGAGATGGACGACGAAGAGGCCGCCGAAGAGGCACGTCAGGAGCTCACGGCGCTCGAGGGCGTGATCGGCCAGCTCGAGGTGCAGACCCTGCTCGACGGCGAGTACGACTCGCGCGGCGCGGTCGTCACGATCCGCTCGGGTGCCGGCGGCGACGACGCCACCGACTTCGCCGAGATGCTCATGCGCATGTATCTGCGCTGGGCCGAGCGGCACAAGTACCCCGTCAAGGTCATGGACACGTCCTACGCCGAGGGCGCCGGCATCAAGTCCGCGACGTTCGAGGTCGACGTGCCGTATGCCTATGGCACGCTCTCCGTCGAGGCCGGCACGCACCGCCTCGCACGCATCAGCCCGTTCGGCTCGGCCGACAAGCGGCAGACGAGCTTCGCCGCGGTCGAGGTCATCCCCGTCATGGAGGAGGCCAAAGAGATCGACATCCCCGAGAACGACATCCGCGTCGACGTCTTCCGGTCCTCGGGGCCGGGCGGCCAGTCGGTCAACACGACCGACTCAGCGGTGCGCCTGACGCACATCCCCACCGGCCTCGTCGTCTCGATGCAGAACGAGAAGTCGCAGATCCAGAACCGTGCCGCCGCCATGCGCGTGCTGCAGACCCGGCTGCTGCTGCTCAAACGTGAAGAAGAGGCCGCGAAGAAGAAAGAGCTCGCGGGCGTCATCACGGCGAGCTGGGGCGATCAGATGCGCTCGTACTTCCTCTACGGCCAGCAGCTCGTGAAGGATCTGCGCACCGGCTACGAGGTCGGCAACCCGGCCACGGTGTTCGACGGTGACCTCGACGGGCTCATCGCCGCCGGCATCAAATGGCGCAAGCGCAAAGACGACGACTGACCCAACGCGAACGAGGCGCGAGTCGCTGAGCACGATTCCGCCGAACCCTGCTTAAGCTCGAACCCGATGATCCGCTTCGACTCCGTCACCAAGACCTATCCGGGCCAGGGCAGGCCTGCCCTGAACGACATCGGGGTGGAGATCCTGCGCGGCGAGTTCGTCTTCCTCGTCGGCGCCTCCGGCTCCGGCAAGTCGAGCTTTCTGCGACTGATCCTCAAGGAGGAGAAGCCGACCAAGGGCTCGATCCACGTCCTCGGGCAAGACCTCGGCTCGATCTCCAGCCGCAAGATCCCGTATTTCCGGCGGAGCCTCGGTGTCGTATTCCAGGACTTCCGCCTGCTGCCGAACAAGTCGGTCTATGACAATGTCGCGTTCACGCTCCGTGTGATCGGCAAGTCGCGCGGCTTCATCCAGTCGGCGGTTCCCGAGACGCTCAAGCTGGTCGGCCTCGACGGCAAGGCCAAGCGGATGCCTCATGAGCTCTCGGGTGGCGAGCAGCAGCGGGTCGCGATCGCGCGCGCAATCGTGAACAAGCCGCAGGTGCTGCTCGCCGACGAGCCGACGGGAAACCTCGACCCGGTCACCAGTGCGGGCATCATGACACTTCTCGAGCGCATCAACGCCGGCGGCACGACGATCGTCATGGCCACGCACGAGGCCGGCATCGTCGACCAGATGAAGCGTCGGGTCATCGAGCTCTCGGCCGGCGACATCGTCCGCGACGAGACGGAGGCCGGGTACGACGGGCAGACCGTGCGCGACATCGAGTACGTGCCCGAGCAGCAGCCCGACGCGCCGATCACCGCGGTCGCCCCGAAGATGACCCCCGAGGTCATGCGCGATGCACCGCCGCTGTACGTGGAGCCCGAGGCGACCGATGACGTGACCGACGCTGCAGCCCAGATCACGGCGGCCGCGACCGGTCAGATCCAGCTCGACCCCGACCAGCTGAAACCGAAGGAGACGCCGGAGGCCGCGGCATCCGATCATCTGACGCTCGCCGAACGGCTCGGGTTGCGCGCCCCCGGCGGGCCCCGACACGACGACCGTGACCAGGAAGTGGGGCCCACCTCATGAGGATCGGGCTCGTGCTCGCCGAGGCGGCGAGCGGGCTGCGCCGCAACGCCTCGATGGTCGTCTCGGTCGTGCTCGTCACGTTCATCTCGCTCACGTTCGTGGGCACCGCGGCACTCATGCAGCTGCAGATCGGCCAGATGAAGAGCTACTGGTACGACCGCGCCCAGGTCGCCGTCTACCTGTGCACCACCGTCTCGACGGCGGCGGGCTGTATCGACGGCGAGGCCACGGAGGAGCAGAAGGCGGCCGTCGAGTCGCAGCTCGACTCGGCCACCTTGACGCCGTACATCGACGAGTTCTACTTCGAAGACCACCAGCAGGCCTACGAGAACTTCCAGCAGCAGTTCGCGGGAACGCCTGCGGCCGACTACGTCACGCCCGAGGTGCTCAACGAGACGTTCTGGGTGAACCTCGTCGACCCGTCCCAGTCCGAGGTGATCGCCGAGGCGCTCGCCGGACTCGCGGGCGTCGAACAGGTCGTCGATCAACGCCGCTACCTCGACCAGATCTTCGACGTGCTGAACGCGGCGAGCTTCACGGCGATCGGCATCGCGGCGATCATGCTGGTCGCGGCGGCGCTGCTGATCGCGACCACGATCCGGTTGTCGGCGTTCTCGCGCCGTCGCGAGCTCGGCATCATGCGGCTGGTGGGTGCGTCGAACCGGTTCATCCAGACCCCCTTCGTGCTCGAGGGCGTCATCGCGGGACTGATCGGCTCGGTGCTCGCAGGTGCCGCGGTGCTCGGCATCGTGCACTTCTTCGTGCAGGGATACCTCGCGGGGAGTCTGTCGTTCACCTTCGTCGACCTCGGCGAGGCGTGGCTGGTGGTGCCGCTGCTCATCGCGGTGGGCGTGCTGTTGGCCGCGGTCTCGGCGGGCATCGCGATCCGCCGCTACCTGCGGGTCTGAGCGCGCTCCGCGCGCGTGGGCTAGACTGAACGGCTGCCCGGGCCGTGCCCGCGGCATCCGTCATGTCCACCCGCTCGAACGAAGGAGCAACCCGTGCCGAAGGAACGCGGTCAGAAGGTCGTCGCGACCAACCGCAAGGCGCGGCACGACTACACGATCGAGGACACGTACGAGGCGGGTCTCGTGCTCACCGGCACCGAGGTGAAGTCGCTGCGAGAGGGACGTGCGTCGCTCGTCGACGGGTATGCCTTCATCGACGGTGGTGAGATGTGGCTCGACGCGGTGCACATCCCCGAATACACCGAAGGCACCTGGAACAACCATGCGCCCCGCCGGAAGCGCAAGCTGCTGCTGCACAAGCAGGAGATCATCAAGATCAGCCATCGCACGCAAGACGGCGGCTACACGCTGATCCCGCTGTCGATCTACTTCAGCGACGGCCGGGCGAAGGTGGAGCTGGCGGTGGCGAAGGGCAAGCGCGAGTACGACAAACGCCACGCGCTGCGCGAGCGGCAGGACAAGCGCGAGGCCGAACGCGCCATCGCGAGCCGGCGGCACCTGGGGGAGTGACGCCCGCTGGCCGGGCTGACGGCCGGGCTGACGGCCGGGCTGTCAGCGGCGGTCGGTAGGCTGCGCGGGTGACCCCTCACGCGCGCATCCCCGTTCCCGGCACGTACAACTTCCGCGACGTCGGCGGCCTGCCCGCGTCGACCGGGGTGGTGCGGCGGGGCGTGCTGTACCGGTCCGACGGCCTGCAGCGGCTGGGCGAAGCCGGCCGCGCGGCGCTTGCCGAGCTCGGCGTCGGCATCGTCATCGACCTCCGCGACGACACCGAGGCGAAGTTCATGCCTGACGACCTCGACGGGCTCGACGTCGAGGTGCTGCGGCTGCCCGTCTTCGAGGGGTCCGGCGCTTCGCACGGCCCGAACGTGACGCTCGAGGCGCTCTACGAGCGCATCGTCACGCAGCATGCGGGCGTCGTGGTCGACGCCATCCGCGAGATCTCGACGGCGGACGGCCGGGCCGTCGTAGTGCATTGCACCGCGGGCAAAGACCGGACCGGCATCGTGACCGCGCTGACCCTGCTCGCGGTCGGCGTCGACCGCGACGACGTCATCGCCGACTACGCCCTGACCGAGGCGAACCTCGCAGGGGAGTGGCTCGAGGAGATGGTCGAGATGGTCGGCAGGTTCGGCGTGCCCGACGGTCCCGAGCTCCGCGTGCTGATGGGCGGCAGCCCGCCCGAGGCGCTCGAGGGCGTGATCACGCTCGTTGAACGCGAGCACGGGTCGGCGCGCGAGTACCTCCTCGCATCCGGCCTCACGTTGCACGAGCTCGCCGCGCTCGAGCGCCTGCTCGTCGAACCGAGCTGAGCCGAGCGGCACGCCGTGTCAGGGAATCCCGGCGTGCTCGGCGCGTGCCGCGCAACTCGCTCCGCGCCACTTCTGCACGCCCGCGCCACCAATGCGGGCGCGGGCGTGCAGAACTGGCGCGATGGCGGGCGCGATGGCGGGCGCGGGCGCGCAGAAGTGGCGCGATGGCGGGTCCGCGGCATGCCGCGGGCCGGCCGCGTCAGGCGGTGAATCGGGCGTCGACGGATGCCTCGAGCACGAGGTCGGCGGGCGTGAGCTCGGTGACCGGGGCCTGCGCGCCGCCGAAGGCGGCGGCACGCATCATCACGGGCTGCGGGCCGGAGGGCCCTGGTTGCGGGCCGAGCAGCCCTCGATCGGCGAGCTCGACGGCTGTCGGCTCGCCGAGTCCGAGCGCGTCGGCGTACACGCGGGCTTTCGCGATCGCGTCGGCGACCGCCCGTCGCTGGGCGTCCTCCTGCACGCGGTGGCGCGTGGCATCCGTCAGTCGCCACTCGACGCCGCCGATCGCGATCGAGTCGCGCTCGGCGGCGGCGCTCACCCATTCGGTGAGGCGTGCGAGATCGCGGAAGACGACCTCGACATCGGCGCGGGCCTCGTGAGCGAGGGGCAGCTGGCGGCCCTCGGCGTTCCAGGGGCGGTGCGCCCAGACCCGGAGCTGACCCGCTGACCAGACGTCGAGCACGCCCTCCGCGTCGACCGACTTGACCTCGTCGAGCAGCGCTTGGTGTGCGCGGCCGGCCTGCTGCAGGACGGCGTCGCGGCTCGGGCCGGAGGCCGCGACCGCGATGCTGACCGCGCCGAGCTCGGGTGCGATGCGGGCCTCGGCCCGGCCGGTGACGGTGATCTGGGTGCTCACGGTTCGCTCCTTCGCGGTCGGGAATGGCGCGCCGGGCGCCGATGTTCTATTCTGTAAGGCCGCGCAGTCCACTGCGCGGTTCATGGCAATTCCACAGTGTGCGACGACGGCCCGCCACGACCCTGCGACCGCAGGGCCTGGTGACCAGGGGGATGATCGGTTTCGACATCGTCTGAGCAACCGCGAGAAGCGGGCCGAGGATGCAGGGTTATCTCGTGAACGCTCCCTGCACAACAATAACTGCCAATAAGAAGCAGTCTGACTTCGCCCTCGCTGCCTAAGCGAGTCCGATAGTCCGTCAGCCCGGGTGGGTTCCCGCCCCGGTCGCTGGCGTCATTTAGGGAACTTGCTGCGCGCCGTCGCCTGAGCGGCGTGCGGGACTTTACTCAGGCTGGGCCTGTCGACTCAGTTGCCTGTGGCAAGGGTCGGGGCCGAGCAGAACGCCTCACAGGATGCGCCCGGAGAAGGCGCGGAACCACAGCGATGGACGGGGGTTCGATTCCCCCCATCTCCACCATGGTCGTCGTTGCACACGAACGAATGCCACACGAAGAGGCCGCCCTACGGGGCGGCCTCTTCGCGTGTGCGCGGACCGGTGATGGCACGCGGCACGAGCGCGACCATGAGCACCATGACGACGAGCTCGACGAGGGTCTGCGTGACCACCACGAGCGGCGTCAGCGTGAACCCGGCCGGCAGCGCGAGTGCGAGCGGCAGCACCACGAGCGAGTTGCGTGTCACGCCGCTGAAGACGACCGCGCGGCGCTCGGGCACGCCGAGGCGTGCCGTGCGCGCGACGAGGGCGCCCAGCGGGCCGACGAGGAGCGGGAACGCGGCGAACAGCGGCAACACGGTCACGAGGGCGGCGAGCTGGCCGCTGACCGCGGCGATCTGCGACGCGACCACGATCGCGAGCGTGAGCATCATGAGCGGCACCATCGCGCCGAGGAATCCGCTCCGGAGGGTGCGGGCGGGCCGGATGCGGCGCGCAAGTGCCTGCGTCGCCGCTGCGGCCGCGAGGGGGACGGCGATCAGCCAGACGAACGCCTCGACGAACGGCGCCGCATCGAATGTTGCAATGACGTCGGGCCCGGCCATCAGCCAGAGGTAGACGGGCAGCAGCAGGATCTGCGCGAGCATGAGCACCGGGGTCGTGGCGATCAGGCGGTCACGCGCGCCTCCCGCGAGTCCGGTGAACACGATCACGTAGTCGACGCACGGCGTCAGCAGCACCAGGAGCACGCCGACGAGCAGCGCGGGGTCGCCGGCCACGAACCGACTGAGTGCGAACACGACCAGCGGGATCAGGACGAAGTTCAGGGCGAGGATCGCGACCAGGAACCGCCCGTCGCGGAACGCGCGGCCCAGGTGCGTGATGGGCACCGCCAGGAACGTCGCGTAGAGCAGCACCCCGAGCACCGGCGTGATGGCGACCTCGAGCGGGTGAGCGAGCGTCGGCGCCGAGAGCCCCACGATCGCGCCGGCGGCGATCGCGGCGAGGTACAGCCACACCTGGCGGCCTTCCCACCACTCGATCGCACGCTGCACGGCTCCAAGCCTGCACCATGTGGCACGTCGTCAAGGGTCGCCGGGCGGACGCTGCCCGGCAGTAGCATGGCCCGCATGCCCTACGCCGCCGACGCCGCCAGATACGACCGCATGACCTATCGCCGATCGGGCCGTTCCGGCCTCCAGCTCCCGCTGCTCTCCCTCGGGCTGTGGCACAACTTCGGCGAGAACCGGCCGCTCGAAGGCCAGCGAGACCTGCTGCGCCGCGCATTCGACCTCGGAATCACCCACTTCGACCTCGCGAACAACTACGGCCCGCCGTATGGCGCGGCCGAAGAGAACTTCGGCCGCGTGCTCGCGACGGACTTCGCGCCGTACCGCGACGAGGTCATCATCTCGACGAAGGCGGGCTGGGACATGTGGCCGGGCCCATACGGGGTCGGCGGCAGCCGCAAATACCTCACCGCGAGCCTCGACCGCTCGCTCGCCAGCATGGGCCTCGACTACGTCGACATCTTCTACCACCACCGGCCCGATCCCGAGACGCCGCTCGAGGAGACGGCGGCGGCGCTCGATGCCGCTGTCCGCGCGGGCAAGGCGCTGTACGTGGGCGTTTCGTCCTACTCGGCGGAGCAGAGCCGAGAGATCGCCGGGTACCTTCGCGAGCTCGGCACGCCGCTGACGATCCACCAGCCGTCGTACTCCATGCTGAACCGCTGGATCGAGACCGAGGGGCTGCTCGACACCGCCGAAGACCTCGGGTTCGGCATCATCGGCTTCACACCGCTGGCCCAGGGGCTGCTCACCGACAAGTACCTCCGCGGCATCCCCGAGCATTCGCGTGCAGCGGCGGGCACGTCGTTCGACCCGTCGATGATCTCGGAGGAGGCGCTCGAGCGATTGCGCGGGCTCGACGCGATCGCCTCGGCCCGCGGCCAGTCGCTCGCCCAGCTCGCCCTCGCCTGGGCGTTGCGCGACGAGCGCGTCACGAGCCTCGTGATCGGTGCGAGCCGGGTCGAGCAGCTCGAGGAGAACGTGCGCGCGCTCGACCGGCTGGAACTCGCCGACGACGAGCTCGCCACGATCGACCGGCACGCGGTCGACACGGGCGTCGATCTGTGGGCCGACGCACGCGGCGGCGGCGAGCTCCCGGACCTGCGCGGCTGATCGGGCGATCGGCCGGCTGATCGCGCGATCGGCTCGGCGGGTCGGCGGATGCCTCGCGGCGCCCGCCGCCTCAGTGCGGCGCGTGCAGGGCTTCGAGCACCGCCTCGTGCAGGTGGCCGTTGGTCGCGAGCGCGCTGCCGTGGTGGGCGCCCGGCGCGCCGTCGATCGAGGTGAACCGGCCGCCGGCTTCGTCGACGATGGGCATGAGCGCGGCGAGATCGTACGTCTTCACGTCGAACTCGCCCACGATGTCGACCAGGCCCTCGGCGAGCAGCGTGTACGACCAGAGGTCGCCGTACGCGCGGTCGCGCCAGACTCGCTCCGAGAGGGCGAGGAGGCGGTCGAGGTGGCCGGCGTCGCGCCACTGCGCGAGGCTCTGGAAGCTGAGGGACGCGTCGGCGAGCTGCGAGACGCCCGACACCCCGATGCGCCGCGGCTCTGTGCCCGGCGCATCCGTCGTCCACGCACCGTGACCCGTCGACGCCCACCAGCGGCGTCCGAGCGCGGGGGAGGACGCCACGCCGACGACCGGCGTGCCATCGACGGCGAGCGCGATGAGCGTGCCCCAGACCGGGACACCGCGCAAGAAGTTCGCGGTGCCGTCGATCGGGTCGATGATCCACTGGCGTACCGACGAGCCCTCGGTGCCGAACTCCTCGCCGAGCACCCCATCGGTGGGCCGGAGCTCGGCGAGGCGATCGCGGATCGCACGCTCGACGGCGAGATCGGCCTCGGTGACCGGGGTGCGGTCGGGCTTCGTCGCGACCTCGAGGTCGACGGCCCGGAACCGTGCGAGCGAGATCTCGTCGGCGCGGTCGGCGAGGTCGAGTGCGAGCGCGAGGTCTTCGGCGAGAGTCGTCACGTGCACCAACCCTACTGAACCGCCCTGGTGCGAGCGGCCGCTTCGGGTGTACGGTGAGCGTCACTCAGCACACCCCGACGGCATACCCGGCCGAGAGAGGCCTCAGCGGTGAGGATCCGACCCGAGCGATTCGTGCGCGCCACGGCGCGCACCTTCGTTGCGCTCGCGACGGCATCCCTGGTCGCGCTGATCGCGCTCGCCGTCGCCGTCGCGCCGACGGCGCCGGTCGAGGCGCTCGCGGTCGCCGGTCAATCCTGGATTCCCGGCGAGATTCCGCCTGAGCCGGGGGATCGTGCGCTGCATGACGCGTCGCCGGCCGAGGGTGGTCTCGACGACGGCGACGACGCGGTGGCCCTGCATGCCGGCGTCGCCCGGCAGGTCACTGCACGACGCACGGGCGTTGCGGCGGCGCGCCGCCGAGACATCCGTCTCATCACCGGGTCCGCTCCGCGCGGGCCGCCGACGAACTGATCCGCCTCGCTGCAGAGGCGTCCTGATCGGGGTCCCTTGTCCCCCAAAACGAGGGTGATTCACGCTTCAATGATTGACGCTCAGCTTTTTCGCGCCCAAAACTATGCTCGATGGGGACGCACTACCCGACGAATCCTCATCGGAGCTGCGATACCCGTCGCGCCTCCGTCGCCTCACACCTCATCGGTACCCAGCCGAACCCGGAGGCACGGCAATGAAACCCACTGCGCCGACGCGCGCCCGCGCGTCGTTCGAACATTCAGAACCAGGACGCTTCGCGCGTCTGCTCCTCGCCATGGTCACGGCAGTCATGCTCGTGGTCACGATGCTGGCCCTGCAGCCGGTGTCGGCCGCACAGGCGGCCACCGACGAAGATCCGTCATTCGTCCTCACGCAGAACGACCTCGAGTTCCTGCTCCGCCAGATGCAGATCTCGGAGTCGCACGCGGCGGGCAACCCGCTGCGCTGCGCGAACGACGAGGACTCGAGCGGCAAGTGCGTCACCGGCGACGCCCGCACGCTCGGCGTCCGGACGGTCGACGGGACCGAGAACAACCTGGTGGCCGGTCAAGCCGAATACGGCTCCGCCGACCGGGCGTTCCCGCGCCTGCTCGAGCCCGAGTGGCGCCAGGCCGACCCGAACCCGCCCTTCCCGGGCACCACGCCGCCGACGGGCCCTCCGGGCAACCCGCCTGCGGTCGTCGAGATGTGCGAGCCGGGGAACACCTGCTACGCGCAGACCGACGGCATCGTCTACGACGCCGACCCCCGCACGATCTCGAACCTGATCGTCGACCAGACGATCAACAACCCCGCGATCCTGAACCAGCTCGACGCCGGCACGGCGACGCGCGTGCCAGGCACCGACCGGGTCGTGATCCCGAACACCGCGCCCGACGAGGAACTGTCGGCGCCGTTCAACACGTTCATGGGCTTCTTCGGCCAGTTCTTCGACCACGGGCTCGACCTCGTCAAGAAGGGCGGCAACGGCTCGCTCATCGTGCCGCTGCAGCCCGACGACCCGCTGTACGTCGCGGGCTCGCGGACGAACTTCCTGACGCTCACCCGGGCGACGCGCATCGAAGACGAGGCGGGCAACCCGACGACCGAGCACATCAACCTCACGACGCCGTACATCGACCAGAACCAGACCTACTCGTCGCACCCGTCGCACCAGGTGTTCCTGCGTGAGTACACGGCGGACGCGAGGAACACGGGTCACCTGCTCGAGGGCGCCCAGGGTGGTCTCGCGACCTGGAACGGCGTGAAGGCGCAGGCGAACGAGGTGCTCGGCATCGAGCTCACCGACGCGGACCTCCTCGACGTGCCGCTGCTGCGCACCGACCAGTACGGGCACTTCGTGCCGGGCCCGGAGCGCGGGCTTCCGCAGCTCGCGGTCGCCGACGAGACCGTCGAGGGCGGCGTGGCGTTCGTCGAAGGCGACACGGACGCACCGATCTCGACGGAGGACGCGCTCGGAACCGGGCACGCCTTCCTCGAGGACATCGCGCACGGCGCGACGCCCGTCGTCGGCCCGAACGGGCAGCTGCTGCCCCGGTACGACGAGAACGGCGAGCCGGTGCTCGACCCGGAGACGGGCGAGCCGATCCTGTCGGGCTACGACAACGTCGCGCTCGGCCGGCACTTCATCGCCGGCGACGGCCGCGTCAACGAGAACATCGGCCTCACGGCGGTGCACCACGTGTTCCACTCGGAGCACAACCGGATGATCGGTCAGATCGAATCCGTGCTGAACGGTGAGCGCCCCGAGCTCGAGAGCGGGAACATCGAGGAGTTCGCCAAGGCGTTCCGCGGTGAGGCCCACGCGTTCCCGTCGCTCAAAGCCGGGCAGGAGCTGCCGCAGCCGGAGGCGGACGACTGGACGTACGAGGAGCGCCTCTTCCAGGCGGCGAAGTTCGCGACCGAGATGCAGTACCAGCACCTCGTGTTCGAGGAGTTCGGCCGCAAGGTGGCCCCGTCGATCGATGAGGTCGTCTTCAACGAGAACAGCTACAACGCCGGCATCGACCCCGCGATCTTCGCGGAGTTCGCGCACGTCGTGTACCGGTTCGGCCACTCGATGATGACCGACAGCATCGGCCGTGCGGCGGTCGAAGGCGGCACACAGGAGTTCGAACCCGTGCCGTTGTTCGACGGCTTCTTGAATCCCGACGCCTACGATCTCGGCGGCGACCTCACACCCGAAGAGGCCGCAGGCTCGCTGATCAACGGCATGACCGCCGAGGTGGGCAGCCAGATCGACGAGCACGTCGTGGACACGCTGCGCAACCAGCTGCTCGGGCTGCCGCTCGACCTTGCGACGATCAACCTCCTCCGGGCCCGTGACGTCGGTGTCCCGCCGCTGCAGGAGGCACGTCGCACGTTCTTCGAGGCGTCGAACGAACCGGCCCTGCGTCCATACGCGAGCTGGTTCGACTTCGGCCAGAACATCAAGAACGGCAACAACTTCGGTCGTGGCGGTTCGAACGCGTCGCTGGTCAACTTCGTGGCGGCGTACGGCACGCACCCGACCGTGGTCGACGCGACCACGATGGAGGCGAAGCGGGAGGCGGCAGCGCTGCTCGTGAACGGTGCGCCGCTGGGCGAGGAGTTCATCCTGCAGTACGCCGGCATCGACCGGTTCGACACCGCGGCGAAGGTCTCGCAGCGCGCATTCCCGACCCCGGGCGTGCCGGTCGCGTACCTGACGAACGGGCACAACTTCCCGGACGCCCTCGCGGGCGGCGCCGCTGCGGCGGCGCAGGGTGGGCCCATCCTGCTGACGACGAACACCCTCGGAGCCGAGATCCCGAGCGCGACCGCGGTCGAGCTCGCTCGACTGAAGCCCGAGCGCATCGTGATCCTCGGTGACGCGAAGGCCGTGAGCGAGGCGCAGAAGACGCGACTCGAGGCCTACGCGACGAGCGGGGTGGTCGACCGCATCGGCGGCATCGACCGGTTCGAGACGGCGGCCATGATCAGCGAGGAGTTCGCTGCGCCTGGCGTCAACCGGGTGTTCGTGACGAACGGGTACAACTTCCCCGACGCGCTCGCGGGCTCCGCGGTCGCGGCGCGGGACGGTTCGCCCGTGCTGCTCGTCACGCCCACGTCGATCCCGGCGCAGACCGCTGCCGAGCTCGAACGCCTCGAACCCGACGAGATCGTCGTGCTCGGTGGTCTGCCGACCGTGGGGGCGAGCGTGTACTCCGCGCTGTCGAACTTCGCCCCGTCGATCGACCGGATCGCCGGTGCCGACCGCATCGAGACGGCTGTGCAGATCAGCGAGACGTACTTCCCCGACGGGGCCGAAGAGCTGTTCATCGCGACGGGGTACAACTTCCCCGACGCGCTGGCCGGCGGCGTCGCCGCCGGGCTCAAGGGCTCGCCGCTGCTGCTGGTGAACCCGGCGGGCGCGTCGCAGGCGGTGCTCGACGAGATCGCACGGCTCCAGCCCTCGCGCATCCACGTGCTCGGCGACTTCCCGTCGGTGCCGCAGGTGGTGCACACGCAGCTCGCCGAGTTCACGCCCGAGCCGCTCGACCCGCCTGAGGACCGCCTGGCCTTCATGCAGAGCACGGGCGCCTGGGCGAACGACGCGGAGGGCAAGACCACCACGGGTCTCGACACGGTGGACTTCTGGATGGGCGGACTCGCGGAGCGGCTCAACCCGTTCGGCGGCATGCTCGGCTCGACGTTCAACTTCGTGTTCGAAGCCCAGTTGGAGGCGCTGCAGTTCGGTGACCGGTTCTACTATCTGTTCCGGAACCAGGGCCAGCAGCTGTTCGCCGCTCTCGAGGGCAACACCTTCGCGGACATCATCCAGCGCAACACGGATGCGTCGAACCTTCCGGCCGACGTCTTCGCGCTGCACGACCCGATCCTCGACCTCGAGAACCTGCCGAACCCGCGTCCCGCGGGGCTCATCCAGGAGCCGAATGGCACTTGGCGCTGGGACGGCGACGAGCACGTCGAACTCCACGGAACCGCGAATGCCGACCGCATCCGAGGTGACGAGGGCGACGACGCGCTCTGGGGCTACGACGGCGACGATGTCATCGAGGGCGGCGCCGGCAACGACGCGCTCGTCGGCGGCAAGGGCGACGACATCATCACCGACTCGTTCGGCGACGACAACATCAAGGGAAAGCAGGGCAACGACGCGATCAACTCCGGTCCGGGTATCGACCTGACGCTCGGCGGGCTCGGCGACGACTTCATCATGGGCGGCGGTGACTTCAAGACCATCTTCTCCGGACTCGGGAACGATGTGGTCCTGGGCACCTCCGGCCGGCTGACGGTCTTCGGCGGCGAGCACGACGACTGGGTCGAGGGTTCGTCCCACGCCGACCTGCTGCAGGGCGACAACGCCGACCAGTTCCAGAACGACGTTCTGGGCGGCGCCGACGTCGTGATCGGCGGTCTCGGCAACGACGACATCGAGGGTGAAGGCGGCGACGACATCCTCGTCGGCAAGGCCGTCGGCACCGATCGTCATCTCGGCAACCTCGGGTTCGACTGGCTCACCTATTACGGCGAGTCGTTGAACGTGACCGCCGACATGTCGATGACTCGGGTCACGCAGCCGAACAACCCGCTGCCGAGCCGGTTCGACCAGCTCGAGGCCCTCTCGGGCGGTGCCGGCAACGACACCCTCCGTGGGCCGCTGGTCGCACCGGATGACATCGCCGAGAACGAGATCCCGTTGCACAAGGCCACGCAGGAGAGCCTCGACCTGATCGATGGGCTCGAGGAGCTGCTGCGACCGGCCGGCGCACCGTACGACTACGCGGCACCGCTCCTGCGGGGCACGCCGGAGTCCGACACCGACGGCGTCCACAAGATCATGGTCGGCGGCGCAGGCTCCGACCTGATCGAGGGACGCGGCGGCAACGACTACCTCGACGGTGACGCGTTCCTCCGGGTGCAGCTCGTCGACACCGAGACGGGCACGCGCTACGACAGCGCAGCCCAGGTGCAGGCGGCGGTGTTCCGCGGGGACGTCAACCCGGGTCAGCTCGATATCGTCCGCGAGATCGTGATGGACCCGAACGCCGCCACCGCGGTCGACACCGCGTTCTACCGGAACTCCTTCGCCTCGTACACGATCAGCCAGCTGCCCGACGGGTACTGGCGGGTCGAGCACACCCAGGTGCAGGAGGCTGAGGAGAGCGACGGTACCGACGTGATCCGCGGCTTCGAGGTGCTCCAGTTCACGGATGGCTGCGCCATGCTGAACGAAGCGGGCACCGCCTGGGAGGCCTGCGAGGCCAGTGCTCAGGTGCTGCTCGACACGGAGAGCCCCGTGGAGGACTCGCCCATCACGGCGACCATCACGGATCTCGATGGCAACGCGATCGACACCACCGGATTCACCAACGTGCAGTACACGTGGTGGGGCGGGGAAGGCGAGGATGCCAACACCATCACCGAGTGGGAGCAGCTGGCACTGGTCACGGTCAATGCCGGTCAGCCCGCGAGCCCGACGACCTTCACACCCGGCGACACCGCCGTCGGGCAGTTCCTGAGGGTCACGGTGTCGTACCTCGACGCCAGCGGCATCGCACGGGTCGCGGCCTCCGCTCCCGCACCGAATGTGGTCGCGAACGTCAACGACGTCCCGACCGCACCGACCATCATCGTCTCGCCGAGCGGTCTGCTGACCGTGACGCCACCGACGGATGGTGATGGCTTCAACGAGGACGATCCCGGATTCACCTACCAGTGGTTCCGCAACGGGGTCGCGATCGATGGAGCCACGGGGAACACCTATACGCCTGGCGCCGCGGACTCGGGAGCCACGATCACCGTGACGGTCGGATACACCGACCTGAACGGGACGGCGGAATCGGTGACCTCGCCGGGGGTCCTCGCCCCCTGATACATGGGGACCCTCGAATAGGTCGGGGAGGGGCGGGCCTGGCGGGCAGGCCCGTTCCTCCCCGATCTGCCCGACCAGCGCCGACCCACCCCAGCCCCCGAGAGGTCGGTTCGCGCAGTGGCGACCTGTCGGGTACGGGCCCGGCCGATGCCCCACCGCATCGGCCGGGTTCGTGCGCGTCCTGGCGCGTCAGCAGGCGGCGACACCGCCCGAGCGGATGCCTCGTGGCCGACGCCCGACCGATTGGCACATTCGGAGATCGGCTGGTAACGTTGATCCCCGGCCCGGGGCAATGAAATCCCGGGCCGATGCACCTCTAGCTCAATCGGCAGAGCAACTGACTCTTAATCAGTGGGTTCAGGGTTCAAGTCCCTGGGGGTGCACCAGCAGCCCCGCGTCTACGACGCGGGGCTTCGCATTTCAGCGCGGTCCTTCGTCGACCGGATGCTCAGTCGTCGACGCCGCGGGCGGCGAGGGCCTCGCCCATGGCGTCGGCGGTCTGCAGGGCGCGCACGACCACGGGGACGGCGATCGCGCGCAGCGACCCTTCGGCGCCGCGCGCCTTGCGCGCCTCCAGGACGGCACGGACGAGCTCCTGCATGAGCGGCACGGCGCGGATCGTGAGCGCCAGCACGAGCCCGACCCGGTCGGCGTCGATGCGCCGGCCGAACGGGCGGAGCGCGGCGCGCATGGCGTCGAGGATGTCGCCGACGCGGGTCGTGAGGGTCACGAGGGCGGCCAAGGCGACGCAGACGAGCACGCGCAGCGCGAGCATCAGGGCCGCCTCCCAGCCCTGGAAGAACCAGTTCAGCGCGCCGGCGAACGCGACGATCACCACGATGGGTGCGAGTTGAGCGAGCACGGCGCGCGGCCGGATCCCCGCGATCGCGAACAGCACCGCGGTCACAGCCGCAGCCCCCAGCATCCACGGCCACGACGGCAGCAGCGCGACGGCGATCACCGCGATCGCGAGGCCCGCGAGCTTCCAGCCCGCGGGCAGGCGGTGCAGCATCGAATCGCCGGGGGAGTACAGCCCGATCATGACGGATGCCTCATCCCACGAGTGCCCGGTACGCCTCGAGCGACGCGGCCGGTGGGCCGTCGGCGACGACGCGACCCTCGTCGACCACGAGCACGCGGTCGAACGACTCGACCGACTCGAGCCGGTGCGTGACGAGGATGAGCTGCTGATCCAGCTGGGCGAAGTGCCGCTCCACGAGCAGCGAGTTGCGTGCGTCGAGCAGCGTGGTCGGCTCGTCGGCGACGACGATCGCCGGCTCGGCGACGAGCACGGCCGCGAGCGCGAGCAGCTGCTTCTGCCCGCCCGACAACCGGTGCGCCGGCCGGTCGGCGAGCTCGGTCAGCCCGAACCGCGCGAGCGCGCCGTCGACCCGGGCCGAGGCATCCGCCGCACTCAGCTTGAGCCGCCGCAGCGAGAACGCGACGTCCTCGCGCACCGTCGGCATGACGATCTGGTGATCGGGATTGGTGAACACGAACCCGACGCGGCGCCGCACCTCGCGGCCCTGCCGCGCGACGTCGAGCCCGTCCACCAGCACCCGGCCCGACGTGGGCGAGATGAGCCCGTTCACGAGTCGCGCGAGCGTCGACTTGCCCGAGCCGTTCGCGCCGATCACACCGATACGCGGCTCGGTGAGGCTCAATGACACCTCGTGCAGCACCGGCTGGTCGTCGTACCGGTGCGAGACCCGGTCGAAGACGATCTCGGGCATCAGCGGGCAGCCGGCGCGGCCTCGTCGGCGCTGCGGCGACGCCACGGCCACTCGCGCGGCACGATCAGGCCGGGCCATGCGCGGTGCACGCCGGCTGCGACGCCGGCCGCGATGACCGCCTTGACGACATCGCCGGGCAGGAACGGCACGGCGCCCGCCAGGAACGCCTGATGGAGCGGCAGTCCGGTGACCACCGCGAGCCAGGGCACGCCGACGAGGTACACCACCACGATGCCGCCCACGACACTCGCGACGAGCAGCGGCCAGAACTTCAGCCGCGGCGCGAAGCGCTCGGCGATCCAGCCGATGACGAACGCGCCGGGGATGAATCCGATGAGGAACCCGCCCGACGGGCCCGCGAGCACGCCGAGACCGGCGGCGCCGCCCGCGAGGATCGGAAGTCCGGCGAGGCCGAGCGCGGCATACACGATGACGGCGAGCGAGCCCTTGCGCGCCCCGAGCATGACGCCCGCGAGCATGACGCCGAGGGTCTGCAGGGTGATCGGCACGCCGAAGCCGACTGGGATTGCTCCGGGCAGGGTGAGGCCGGCGATGAGCGCGGCGAACACCGCGATCTGGGCGAGGTCGCGTGCGGTGGACTTCGGCGCGGCGCGGCTGGGCGTGGGGGCAGTCGTCATGAAGCTCACGCTAGGAAGGACCGGCCGGCGTGCGCGCGAGGTCGCCCTACAAAGAACCGGCGCCGACTTTGGAGCGCGGTGCGCCGGGTCAGGCGGCGGCGTCGAGCTTCGCGGGCTCGTCGTGCGAGGCGTCGGTCGCGTCGACGGATGCCTCGGGCTGGTCGGTCGTCTCGGCGGACGCCGGCTCGTCGTGCACGGGCTCGACCACGGGCTCCGCCCACAGCACGAGCGGCGAGGGGTTCCAGCTCAGTGCCATGGTGTCTTCGCCCTCGGGGACCACGACCGCGACGGTTTCACGCTCGTCGAGGATCGTGCGGGTGACCTCCGAGGCGATCTGGTGGGTGACGACGGCGTCGAAGATCATGTCGGTGTCTTCGGGCGTGCGGCGCACGAGCGCCCATTGCCCGTTGGCGCCGATGAACTCGGCGAGTTTGGTGTTGACCAGCTCGAAGATGTGCTCACCGCGAAGGTCTGCCGCCGATGGTCGAGGTGCGGCCGTGGCGGCGATCGGGGTGGCTTCGGCTTCGAGCCGTGCGCGGCGGCGCCAGCGGCGGAACATCGGCGGCCCCTCTCAGTTCGGCGGGTCGGGTGGGGAGCTTGTACCACAGTCTGGTGGACGAGTGGGAGATCTCCCGGCTGGACACGCCGCGCCGACCGACGCGGTGCCGTTCCGCGTCGTCGTCAGTCGAGCAGCTTCGCGCGCTCCGACTCGTCGGCCACGGTGCCGATCGCGATCGCGAGGCTCGCGGCCCACGAGATCCACATGAGCAGCAGGCGCCAGTCGCGTGGCCCGGCGAAGGTGGCTCGGACCACGCCGATGCCGCTGAAGATCGCACTGACGACGGCCCCGCTGAACAGGTACTTGCGCATACGACCACGCTATCGCCCGTTCTCGACCGCGCTGGGAGTCCGCCGGGAATCTGACCGATCGGACAGGGACTGACCGATCGGTCAATTAGCGTGTTTCCATGCCCACAGACCCTCAGCCGACGTCCCGCGTGCGCGCCGCCGACGAGCTCAAACAGGTCGCCCTCGAGCAGTTCGCGACGGTCGGTTTCGCGGCGAGCTCGCTGCAGCAGATCGCCGACCGCGCCGGGTACTCGAAGTCGAGTGTGCTGTACCACTACGCCTCCAAAGAGGCGCTGCTCGAGGCCGCGATCGGGCCGGCCATCGACCTGCTCGAGCGTCTGCTCCGGGACTTCGTCGACGCCGGCCGCACGCTCGACGCACGCCGCGTGTTCATCCGGGAGTTCGTCGACTTCCTGCTCGGCAACCGGCTGGCCGTGCACACCTTCGTGAACCAGGGCCAGTTCCTGCGGGACATCCCGGTCATCGAACGCGCGAACACCGTGATCCGCGGGCTCGCCGACTCCATCTGCGACGCCGATGCGCCGCTCGCCGAGCAGATGCGCTTCGGCGTCGCGCTCGCCGGCGCGACCTACGCCCTCGTCGCCGACGAGACGATCCTCGAGGACGAGCAGCGTCACCCCGACGACGAGGTCCGCGAGGCGCTCGTCACCGTGCTCTCCGAACTGCTGCTGCCGGCCGACGGCCGCTGACCGAGAAAGACTGCAACGCCCGTGGCCCTCCTCCTCCACCGCATCGGACGCTTCGCCTACCGCCGCGCCTGGCTCGTCCTCGCCGCCTGGGGCGTGGCGCTCGCCGCGCTGCTCGGCGCGGGCATCGGTCTCGGCGGTCAGCTGCAGGAGTCGTACTCGATTCCCGGCACCGAGTCGCAGACCGCGATCGACCAGCTCGCGGCCGTGTTCCCGCAGACCGCGGGAGCGTCGGCGAAGGCCGTGCTCGAGGTGCCCGACGGCGACTCGGTCGAAGACGCCTCCGCCCGCTCGGCGATCGAGGCCATGGAAGCCGAGCTCGAAGACGTCGACGGCGTCGCCAGCGTGCTCGGCCCGTTCGACGAGTACGCGGGCGACCAGATCTCCGGCGACGAGCGCACCGCCTACATCCAGGTCCAGTTCGACGGTCAGACGACGGATGTCTCGCAGGACTCCTTGGATGCGGTCGTCGCCACGGGCGAGATCGGCCGGGACGCCGGGCTCGAGGTGGCCTTCGGCGGTGAGGTGTTCGAGGAGACGACGTTCGGGCTCACGATCACCGAGGCGCTTGGCGTGCTCTTCGCCGGCGTCGTGCTCTTCATCACGTTCGGATCGCTCGTCGCGGCGGGCATGCCGCTGCTCACCGCGCTCGTGGGCGTGGGCGCCGCCTTCGGCGGCATCACGATCGTCTCGGCCTTCACGACCGTGTCGAGCACCGCGCCGATGCTCGCGGTGATGATCGGGCTGGCGGTCGGCATCGACTACGCGCTGTTCATCCTCTCGCGGCACCGCACCCAGCTCGCCCGGGGCGAGGATCCCGAGCACAGTGCGTCCGAGGCGGTCGCGACCGCGGGCGGTGCGGTCGTGTTCGCGGGCCTCACGGTCATCATCGCGCTCCTGGGGCTCCTCGTGGTCGGCATCCCGTTCCTCAGCGTCATGGGCGTCGCCGCGGCGTTCGCGGTCTTCATCGCGGTCGCCGGCGCCGTCACGCTCCTGCCGGCGCTGCTCGGACTGCTCGGCCACCGGCTCGTGCCGAAGCCCGGCAGCCGCGCGGCGCGACGGGCGCTCGCCGGCGACGAGGGCGGAAAGCGCACGATGGGCCGCCGCTGGGTCGACACGGTGCTGAAGGCGCCGATCGTGTTCGTGGTGCTGGTCGTCGGGCTGCTCGGCGCCGCCGCCATCCCCGCCGCGAGCCTCGACCTGAATCTGCCCGCGGGCAACGGCGAACCGGGCTCGAGCCAGCGCGAGGCCTACGACATGATCGCCGACGGGTTCGGCCCCGGCGCCAACGGGCCGCTCATCGTCACGGTCGACATCACCCAGACCACCGACATCTTCGACGACCTGGACGCGATCGGCGCGCGCCTCGCGGAGGTCGACGGCGTCGACTACGTCGGTCAGGGCATGCCGAACGAGACGGTCGACACGGCGATCATCCAGGTCATCCCCGAGAGTGCGCCCGACGACCCCGAGACCAAGCACGTGGTGCAGGAGATCCGCGACCTGGAGCCCTCGATCACCGCCGACTTCGGCACACCCATCGCGGTCACGGGCTACACGGCCGTCTCGATCGACATCTCGCAACGACTGAACGATGCGCTCATCCCGTTCGCGCTCATCGTCGTCGGCCTCTCGATCGTGCTGCTGCTCATCGTCTTCAGGTCGCTGTTCGTGCCGGTCAAGGCCGCACTCGGCTTCCTGCTCTCGGCGTTCGGCGCGATCGGGGTGACCGTCGCGGTCTTCCAGTGGGGCTGGGCGGCCGAGCTGTTCCACATCGAGCCGGGCCCCATCCTCAGCTTCCTGCCCATCCTGCTCATGGCGGTGCTCTTCGGGCTCGCCATGGACTACGAGGTGTTCCTCGTGTCGGGCATGCGCGAGGAGTACGTGAAGACCAAGGACCCGCGTACCTCGATCGTGCACGGCTTCCAGCACGCGGCCCGCGTCGTCACGGCCGCCGCGCTCATCATGTTCTTCGTCTTCTTCGCCTTCGTGCCCGAGGGCTCCGGCGTGATCAAGGGCATCGCCTTCGCGCTGGCCGTCGGGGTCGCCTTCGATGCGTTCCTCGTGCGGATGACCCTCGTGCCGGCCGCGATGGCCCTCGCCGGCCGCGGCGCCTGGTGGTTGCCGACGTGGCTCGCCCGCGCGCTGCCCGACGTCGACATCGAGGGCGAGGGCCTCAGGACGCACCTCGACCAGGCGGCGTGGGCGGCATCCCGACGAGCGGCCGTGCTCGCCGAGGACGCCGTCTTCGGCCTGCCGGACCGCCCGATCGGCCCGGTCGACGTCGAGGCGCCGACCGGAGGGCTGCTGCTCGTCTCCGGCGAGCCGGTCGATCGCCGGATCGTGGCCGCCGCGCTCGCCGGCCGCCTCGCGCCGGTCGACGGCCGGGTCGCGGTGCTCGGCGAACCGCTTCCCACCGGGGCATCCGCCGTGCTCCGCCGCGTCGCGATCGCCGAGCTCGACACCGACGCCACGCGAAGCGTGGCGGACCTGATCGCCTCCCGGCTCGACGCGACGAGGCCGTGGTACCGGCTCACGCCCTCGACCGCGGCAGTCGACGGCTGGCTCGAGCGCCTCACCGAGGCGCGCGGCCCCGGAGCGGCCGGCATCGATCGTCACACGAGCGTCGCCGCGCTCGGCGCGGTCGACCGTGCGCTGATCGCGCTGACCGCCGCGCTCGCCGAACGACCCGACGCGGTCGTGATCGACCTCGACGACGAGACCGGCGCCGACGGCGCCCGGTTCTGGTCGGCCGCGGCCCGGCTCGTTCCGGCCGCCACCACCGTCATCGCCGGGGTCGCGCCCGGGCATGACGCCGCACCCTTCGCGCCGCGCGGGCTCAGCACCGTCCGCCTCGGCGCCGTCCTCCAGGAGACGAACCGATGAGCACCCGACTGCAATCCCTGCTCGGCCGCACCGACCGCCAACGCCGCACGCGCTTCGCCGCACTGCTCGCGGCCGTCATCCTCGTGCCGCTCGCGGTCGCCGGCCTCGTCTCCGGCGCGCTCGGCGGCGCCGCCGACCGCCTCGAGACCATTCCCGCCGTCGTGGTGAACGACGATCAGATGGTCACCACGACGCTTCCCGACGGCAGCGAGCAGACGGTGCTCGCCGGACGGCTGCTCGTGACCGAGCTCACCGGTGACGGGGGTGCCGGTTTCGACTGGTCGATCACGAATGACGACGAGGCCGCCGAGAAGCTCGAGTCGGGCGAGGCGTACGCGGTGCTGACCATCCCGCCCGGGTTCTCGGAGTCGATCACGTCGCTGTCGGGCGACCAGCCCACCAAGGCCGACCTCTCGATCCGCACCGACGACGCGCACGGCTACCTCGCGGGCGCCGTCGCGCAGTCGGTGGGCACCGCGATGAGCGCCACATTCGGCCAGGCCATCACGGCGCAGTACCTCGAGGGCTTCTACGGCAACCTCGCCACCCTCGGTGGCTCGCTCGGCGACGCCGCGAGCGGCGCGACGGAGCTCTCGAGCGGCGCCGGCACACTGGCCGATGGGGTCGGGCAGCTGTCGGCGGGCGTCGCGCAGGCGGCGTCGGGCGCGGCGGATGCCTCGGCCGGGGCCTCGACGTACGCCTCCGGCGTGCACCAGTTCGCCGACGGCGTGACCGGCTACACGCAGGGCGTCGACGGCATCGCGTCCGGCCTCGGCCAGCTCAGTGCCGGCGCAGCGCGCGTGGATCAGATCTCCGATGCCTGGGACCAGTACACGGGCGGGATCTCCGCGGGCGTCAGCCAGGTCGACCAGTACCTCGGCCCGGCTGCGACCGGCCTCGATCAGTTCATCGCTGAGAACCCGGAACTTGCCGCGCAATTCCCGCAGTTGCAGCAGGCGGCCAATGCCGTCACGGGTGTGCGCGGCCAACTCGGTCAGCTCTCGACCGGCGGCCAGACCCTCGCGGCGGAGTCCCGCGCAGCGATCGATGGTCTGCAGGGCGGGATCGCCGAGGCCGCCGGCGGCGCCGCACAGATCTCCGCCGGATCCGCGGGTCTCCGCGACGGGGCGACCGGTCTCGCCGCGGGCGCCGACCAGCTCGCCGGCGGCGTGGACGAACTCGCCTCGGGTCTCGGGCAGCTCTCGACCGGGGCATCCGCCGCCGCGACCGGAGCCACGCAGCTCGCCGACGGCACCACCCAGCTCGCCGACGGCCTCACCAGCGGCGCCGAGGGCGCCTCGGCGCTGACCGACATCGACGCCGCCGAGACGGCCGACGTGGTGTCGCAGCCGGTGAGCGTCGCCTCCGAGCGCCAGAACGAGATCGGGTCGATCGGCGAGGTCATCGGCATCCTCTTCGCGCCCATCGGGCTCTGGATCGGTGCGCTCGCGATGTTCCTCGTGTTCCGCCCGATCACGCGCGAGGTGCTCCGCAGTACGTCCTCGACCGGTGGCATCGTCGGTCGCACGCTCGTGCGTGCCTCGCTCGTCGCACTCGCGCAGACCGTGGCCGTGGTCGCGCTGCTGCACGCCGCGCTGGGAGTCTCGTGGGCGGTGCTCCCGCAGACGCTCGCGTTCTCGGCGCTCATGGCGCTGGTGTTCACCGCGCTGCACGCGTTCCTCACCACGGCCTTCGGCCGGGCGGGACTGCTCGTCTCGCTCGTGCTCGTCGCGCTGCAGATCGCGGCGACGGGCGGGCTCTACCCGATCGAGGTCGTGAGTGCGCCGTTCCAGGCGATCAGCCCGTTCCTGCCGCTCACCTGGGCGGTACAGGGCATGCAGGGCATCGTGGCGGGCGTCGGCGGTGGGGTCGTCGGCGGCGCGGCGGCGGTGCTGGCGCTGTTCGGGCTGGCCGGCGTGCTGCTCACCTGGGCGGTCGTGGCGCGGCGCCGAGGCATCCGCTCGACCGGCCTGACCGCGGCCGCGCTGGGCTGACCTCGGGGCTCAGCGACCCTCGCCCGGCAGCAGCGTCTCGAGCGCGCGCTGCGAACGGCTCGTCTCGCGCGGGCGGGGGGCCTGACCGAGGTGCCGACGGGCGAACTCGAGGGTCTCCCGCAGCAGGTCGATGCGGTCGTGTTCGGTCTTCGCCTTCCGGGTGTTGACCTCGGCGACGACCGAGCCGTTCCACTCGCGCTCGGCGAGCAGCCCGAGCACCTCGGCCACCGGCTCCCGGCCGTGACCGGGAAGCAGGTGCTCGTCGAAGATCTGCCCCTCGCCGATGGCGCCCGAACCGTCGCAGAGATGGACGTGGCGCAGGCGATGCCCGAGGTCCTTCGCATACGCGAGGCTGTCGACGCCGGAGAGCGCCGCGTGCGAGAAGTCGAGCGTCACCGCGTCGCAATCCATGACGCGCGGATCCCAGCCGGGTGAGTAGGCCTTCAGATTCTTGCCCGCTGCGCGCCAGGGGAACATGTTCTCCACCGCGATCTCGACGCCCCGGCGTTCCGTGATCTCGCGCACGATCGAGAGGAATTTCTCGGCGTAGCCCGACTGCCAGCGGAACGGCGGATGGACGACGACCGACTCCGCGCCGACCGCGGCCGCGAGCTCGGCCGTGCGGTCGAGCTTCACCTTCGGGTCGCGCCCCCAGACGAAGTGGGTCAGCAGCAGCACCGGCGCGTGGATCGACAGCACCGGAAGCGCGTACCGCTTCGAGAGCTCGCGCAGCACTTCGGGCTGCTGTGTGGTCTCCTCCTGGGTGACCATCACCTCGACGCCGTCGTAGCCGGACAGCTTCGCCAACCGGAACGCGTGCTCGGGACCCTGCGGGTAGACGCAGGTCGTGCTCATGCCGACTCGGATCATCAGGTGGGCCAGTGTAGTGCGCCGAGGTGAAAGGTCGGCACGAACGGAGTGGGCGGAATCCCGACTGTTAGCCTGAGGGGAGCGCGAGGAGGACACCGCCGCCCATGACGACATCTCCCGGATCAGACGAGCTCTACATCGACGCCGCCTACGACATGGTCGTGGTCTCGAACCGCCTCCCGGTCGACTATCAAGGGGGAGTCGGCGCCGACACGATCTGGCGCAGCTCGCCCGGCGGGCTCGTCACCGCGCTCGAACCGGTCATGCGCACATCCGGTGGCGCGTGGGTGGGCTGGCCGGGTGTGGCCGACCGCGAGTTCGACCCGTTCGACCACGACGGGATCTCGATCATCCCCGTGCCGCTGTCGGAACAGGAGCTCGCCGACTACTACGAGGGTTTCTCGAACGACACCATCTGGCCGCTGTACCACGACGTGATCGCGCCGCCGACGTTCCACCGCGAATGGTGGGACGCCTACGTTCGCGTGAACCGGCGGTTCGCCGAGGCTGCCGCTCGTGCGGCTGCCGAGGGTGCGGTGGTCTGGGTGCAGGACTACCAGCTGCAGCTCGTGCCGCGGATGCTCCGCGAGTCCCGCCCCGACCTCGTCATCGGGTTCTTCAACCACATTCCGTTCCCGGCATACGGCATCTACTCGCAGCTGCCGTGGCGCCGCCAGGTCGTCGACGGCCTGCTCGGTGCCGACGTGATCGGCTTCCAGCGTTTGGCCGACGCGAGCAACTTCGCGCGTGCGGTGCGCCGCTTGTTCGGCTACGCGACGAAGGGCACCGTGATCGAGGTCCCGGCCGAGGACGGCGAGGTCCGACGGGTCGTCGCCCGGCACTTCCCGATCTCGATCGATGCCGCCGGCTTCGAGGAGATCGCACGGCGTCCCGAGGTCCAGGAGCGCGCCAGACAGATCCGTGAGGAGCTCGGCAACCCGGCGACGATCATGCTGGGCGTCGACCGGCTCGACTACACCAAGGGCATCCGGCACCGCATCAAAGCCTTCGGCGAACTGCTCCACGAGGGACGGCTGTCGGTCGAGGACGCCACGCTCGTCCAGGTCGCGAGCCCGTCGCGCGAACGCGTCGAGACCTACCGGCAGCTGCGTGACGAGATCGAGCTCCAGGTCGGCCGGTTGAACGGCGACTACTCGACCCTCGGGCACCAGGCGGTGGCCTACCTCCACCACGGGTACCCGCGCGAAGAGATGGTCGCGTTGTACCTGGCCGCCGACGTCATGCTGGTGACCGCGCTCCGCGACGGCATGAACCTGGTCGCGAAGGAGTACGTCGCATGCCGGTTCGACACCGACGGCGTGCTGCTGCTCAGCGAGTTCACCGGGGCGTCCGATGAGCTGCGACAGGCGATCCTCGTGAACCCGCACGACATCGAGGGGCTGAAGGACTCGATCATCGAGGCCACGCAGATGCCCGCGCGCGAGCGCGCGCGACGCATGCGGGCCTTGCGGAAGCGCGTCCGTGACAACGACGTCGCGAACTGGTCGGCGACCTTCCTCAAGACCCTCACCGGCGTCGGCAAGATCGCGCCGGGCATCTCCGATCCGCTGCAGGCCGCGATCGTCGCGCTCGCGAGCACCGAGCGACTGCTCGTCGCCCTCGACTTCGACGGCACGCTCGCGCCACTCGTCGACCGTCCCGAGGACGCCCGCGCGACCGAACGCGCCCGTGCGGCGATCGAACGACTCGCCTCCGACGAGGAGACCCGTGTGGCGATCGTGTCGGGCCGGGCGCTCCAGAGCCTCAGCGAGGTCGCGAATCCGTCGGCGGGCACCCTGCTCTCGGGCTCGCACGGCGTCGAGCTGCAGCTCGACGCGGGGGGCGTGCAGGTCGACCTGCGCGAGAACGAGCTCGCGAAGCTCGAGCGCCTCGGACAGATCGTCGAACAGGTCGCCGCAGCGACGCCCGGCGCATGGATCGAGCACAAGCCGGCCGGACTCGCGCTACACACCCGGCAACTGAGCACCGCCGACGGTGTGGCGTTGCAACAGGACGCGCGTACGCACGTCGAGACCGAGCTCGTGGGCATCACCGTGCGCACGGGCAAGGCCGTGCTCGAGTTCGCCGTACGCGAGAGCGACAAGGGCGAGTCGCTCACCCGGCTCCGCCAGCACGTCGGGGCCACTGCGGTGCTCTATATCGGCGACGACGTCACCGACGAAGACGCGTTCGCGACGCTCGACAGCGACGACGTCGGGGTCAAGGTCGGTCAGGGCAAGACCCTGGCGGCGCATCGCGTGCGCAGCCCGGACGACGTCGCTGAGCTGCTCGAGCGGCTGGCCGATGCCCGCGAGGGCGCGCGCGGGCGAGACCCGCGCTGGACATAGACTCGTCCTTATGCCCACCGAGTTCGATCACAAGCCCCGTAGTCGCGTCGTCACCGATGGCATCGAAGCCACGACGAGCCGTGGAATGCTGCGTGCCGTCGGCATGGGAGATGCCGACTGGGACAAGCCGCAGATCGGCATCGCGAGCTCCTGGAACGAGATCACGCCCTGCAACCTCTCACTCGGCCGCCTCGCGCAGGCCGCGAAGGAAGGCGTGCACGGCGGCGGCGGCTACCCGCTGCAGTTCGGCACCGTGTCCGTCTCCGACGGCATCTCCATGGGCCACGAGGGCATGCACTTCTCGCTCGTGTCGCGTGAGGTCATCGCCGACTCGGTCGAGGTGGTCATGGAGGCCGAGCGGCTCGACGGGTCGGTCCTCCTCGCGGGCTGCGACAAGTCGATCCCCGGGATGCTGATGGCCGCGGCCCGGCTCGACCTCGCGAGCGTGTTCCTCTATGCCGGCTCCATCGCGCCGGGCTGGGTGCGACTCTCCGACGGCACCGAGAAGGACATCACGATCATCGACTCGTTCGAAGCGGTCGGCGCGGTCAAGGCCGGCAAGATGAGCGAGGCCGACGCCAAGCGCATCGAGTGCGCCTTCGCGCCGGGCGAGGGCGCGTGCGGCGGCATGTACACCGCCAACACGATGGCCTCGGTCGCCGAGGCGCTCGGCCTCTCGCTGCCCGGTTCGGCCTCGCCGGCGTCGGCCGACCGCCGCCGCGACTACTACGCGCACCGCTCGGGCGAGGCCGTGGTCAACCTGCTGAAGCAGGGCATTACCGCGCGCCAGATCCTCACCAAGAAGGCATTCGAGAACGCCATCGCGGTGGGCATGGCGCTCGGCGGCTCGACGAACATCGTGCTGCACCTGCTCGCCATCGCCCGTGAGGCCGACGTCGATCTCACCCTCGACGACTTCAACCGGATCGGCGCGAAGGTGCCGCACATCGGCGACCTGAAGCCGTTCGGCAAGTACGTCATGAACGACGTGGACCGTCGCGGCGGCGTGCCCGTGCTCATGAAGGCGCTGCTCGAGGCCGGCCTGCTGCACGGCGACGTGCTCACCGTCACCGGCAAGACCATGGCTGAGAACCTCGCCGAGCTCGACCTGCCCGCGCTCGACGGCGAGGTGCTGCACACGCTCGACGACCCGATCCACGAGACCGGCGGCATCACAATCCTGCACGGCTCGCTCGCTCCCGAAGGCGCGGTCGTGAAGACCGCCGGGTTCGACGCCGCCGTGTTCGAGGGCCCGGCCCGCGTGTTCGAGCGCGAGCGCGCGGCGATGGACGCCCTCACGAACGGCGAGATCTCACACGGCGACGTGATCGTGATCCGGTACGAGGGCCCGAAGGGCGGGCCCGGCATGCGCGAGATGCTGGCGATCACGGCCGCCATCAAGGGCGCCGGGCTCGGAAAAGATGTACTACTCTTGACGGACGGTCGATTCTCAGGCGGCACAACCGGCCTGTGCATCGGCCATCTGGCACCCGAGGCGGTGGACGCAGGTCCGATCGCCTTCGTGCGCGATGGTGATCTGATTCGGGTCGATATCGCGGCTCGTTCCATCGACCTACTGGTCGACGAAGCCGAGCTGGCCGCCCGCCGCGAAGGCTGGGCGCCGCTTCCTCCGCGCTACACCCGAGGCGTCCTCGCGAAGTACTCCAAGCTCGTGCGCTCCGCTGCCGAAGGCGCGACGACGGGCTGAGTGCTGCGCCCCACCCGCTCACTCACCGTCCAGCAGAAGGATACGAATGTCCACGGAATCCAGTCCCGTGCCGACGCCCCCGAGCCCGCCCTCCAGCGCGCCCGAAGAACTCACCGGCGCCCAGGCGGTCGTCCGCTCGCTCGAGAATCTCGGCATCACCGATGTCTTCGGTCTTCCGGGCGGCGCCATCCTGCCCGTATACGACCCGCTCCTCGACAGCCGCAAGCTCCGGCACATCCTCGTCCGCCATGAGCAGGGTGCCGGCCACGCGGCCGAGGGCTATGCATCGGCGTCGGGCAAGCTCGGCGTCGCGATCGCGACCAGCGGGCCCGGCGCGACGAATCTCGTCACGGCGATCGCCGACGCGCACATGGACTCGGTCCCGCTCCTCGCCATCACCGGTCAGGTCTTCTCCAACCTGATGGGCACCGACGCGTTCCAAGAGGCCGACATCGTCGGCATCACGATGCCCATCACGAAGCACTCCTTCCTGGTCAAGAGCGCCGAGGAGATCCCGGCGACGATCGCGGCTGCGGTGCACATCGCGACCACCGGCCGTCCCGGCCCGGTGCTCGTCGACATCACGAAGGACGCCCAGCAGGCGACGTTCCCCTTCCAGTGGCCGCCGAAGATCGACCTCCCGGGGTACCGGCCCATCACGAAGGCGCACGGCAAGCAGGTGCAGGCCGCGGCCCAGCTCATCGCCGAGGCGAAGCGGCCGGTGCTCTACGTCGGCGGCGGCATCGTGCGTGCGAACGCCTCGGAAGAACTGCTCGCGTTCGCCGAGGCGACGAACACCCCCGTGGTGACGACGCTCATGGCACGGGGCGCGTTCCCCGACTCGCACCAGCAGCATCTCGGCATGCCGGGCATGCACGGCACGGTGCCGGCGGTGCTCGCACTGCAGGAGGCCGACCTGCTGGTGGCGCTCGGAGCCAGGTTCGACGACCGGGTGACGGGCAAGGCGGCGCTCTTCGCGCCCGACGCGAAGGTCGTGCACGTCGACATCGACCCGGCCGAGATCTCGAAGATCCGCACCGCGGACGTGCCGATCGTCGGTGACCTGAAAGACGTGCTGGTCGACCTCTCCGCGGCCTACCGCGACGCCATCGGCGACCAGACCCCCGACCTCGACGAGTGGTGGGCGACGCTCGACGGACTCCGCGAGGAGTTCCCGCTCGGGTACTCGCCGACCTCTGACGGGCACCTCGCGCCGCAGTATGTGATCCAGCGCATCGGCGAGCTCACCGGGCCCGAGGGCGTCTACGCGGCGGGCGTCGGCCAGCACCAGATGTGGTCGGCCCAGTTCATCAAGTACGAGCGGCCGAACTCGTGGCTGAACTCGGGCGGTGCCGGCACGATGGGCTACGCCGTTCCCGCGGCGATGGGCGCGAAGGTCGCGCAGCCCGACCGTGTGGTCTGGGCGATCGACGGTGACGGCTGCTTCCAGATGACGAACCAGGAGCTCGCGACCTGCACCCTGAACGACATCCCGATCAAGGTCGCGGTCATCAACAACTCCTCCCTCGGCATGGTCCGGCAGTGGCAGACCCTGTTCTACGACGGCCGCTACTCGAACACCGACCTGAACACCGGCCACGACACCGTGCGGGTCCCCGACTTCGTGAAGCTCGCCGAGGCGTACGGCGCACTCGGCATCCGGGTGACGAAGGAAGAGGAGGTCGACGCCGCGATCAAGCTCGCGCTGGAGACCAACGACCGCCCGGTCGTGATCGATTTCGTCGTCTCGGCCGATGCCATGGTGTGGCCGATGGTGCCGCAGGGCGTGTCGAACAGTTACGTGCAGTACGCCCGCGACCACTCGCCGGCCTTCAGCGAGGAGGACTGACCATGTCGACCCACGTGCTCTCGCTCCTCGTCGAGGACAAGCCCGGCCTGCTCACCCGGGTCGCCGGGCTGTTCGCCCGCCGCGGCTTCAACATCGAATCCCTCGCGGTCGGCCACACCGAGATCCAGGGCCTGTCCCGCATCACGGTCGTGGTCGACGTCGAGGACCTCCCGCTCGAGCAGGTCACGAAGCAGCTGAACAAGCTCGTGAACGTGATCAAGATCGTCGAGCTCGAGCCGGCGCAGTCGGTGCAGCGCGAACATCTGCTCATCAAGGTCCGGGTCGACAACGCGACCCGATCGCAGGTCCTCGAAGCCGTGAACCTCTTCCGCGCGCGGGTCGTCGACGTGGCGACCGACGCACTCGTCATCGAGGTGACGGGCGACTCCGGCAAGACCCAGGCGCTGCTCAAAGTGCTCGAGCCCTATGGCATCAAAGAGATCGCCCAGTCGGGTCTTCTCGCGATCGGCCGCGGCGGCAAGTCCATTTCCGAGCGCGTCTTCCGCAGCTGACCAGACCGAACCATCAAAGGAGAAAGAACCGCAATGGCTGAGATCTACTACGACAACGACGCCGACCTCGCGCTCATCCAGAGCAAGAAGGTCGCCGTCATCGGTTACGGCTCGCAGGGCCACGCGCACGCGCAGAACCTCCGCGACTCGGGCGTCGAGGTCGTCGTCGGGCTGAAGGACGGCTCGAAGTCGATCCAGAAGGCGACCGAGGCCGGTTTCGACGTGAAGAACGTCGCGGACGCCGCCGCCTGGGCGGACGTCATCGTCATCCTCGCGCCCGACCAGTACCAGCGCCACATCTTCGCCGAGTCCATCAAGGACAACCTCGCCGAGGGCAAGGCCCTCGTGTTCGGTCACGGCTTCAACATCCGGTTCGGCTACATCGAGGCGCCCGAGGGCGTCGACGTCGTCATGGTCGCCCCGAAGGGCCCGGGCCACACGGTGCGCCGCGAGTTCGAGGCGGGTCGCGGCGTCCCCGTGATCGTCGCGGTCGAGAAGGATGCGTCGGGCAACGCCTGGCCGCTCACGCTGTCGTACGCGAAGGCGATCGGCGGCCTCCGCGCCGGCGGCATCAAGACGACCTTCACCGAGGAGACCGAGACCGACCTGTTCGGTGAGCAGGCGGTCCTCTGCGGCGGTGTCTCGCAGCTGATCCAGTACGGCTTCGAGACCCTGACCGAGGCCGGCTACCAGCCGCAGGTCGCGTACTTCGAGGTGCTGCACGAGCTCAAGCTCATCGTGGACCTGATGTGGGAGGGCGGCATCGCCAAGCAGCGCTGGTCGGTCTCCGACACCGCCGAGTACGGCGACTACGTCTCGGGCCCGCGCGTCATCGACCCGCGCGTCAAGGAGAACATGCAGGCCGTGCTCGCCGACGTCCAGTCGGGTGCGTTCGCCGAGCGGTTCATCAACGACCAGGACAACGGTCAGAAGGAGTTCCTCGAGCTCCGCAAGAAGGGCGAGCAGCACCCCATCGAGGCCACCGGCCGCGAGCTCCGCAAGCTCTTCGCCTGGAACGCGTCGGAAGACGACGACTACGTCGACGGCGAGGTCGCGCGCTAAACGCGACTCTCAACGGCCCGTCCCGGATTCTCCGGGACGGGCCGTTGCCGTCTCCGGGCCGTTGCCGTCTCCGGCCCCGCCACACCTCGCTTGCTCAGGAATCGCGGACGGTGTTGCGGCGTGTCCGCCCGCGACACGCCGCCGCGCGGCGGGATCTTCCTGAGCACGGGCACGGGCACGGGCACGGGCACGGGCACGGGCACGGGCACGGGCACAGGCCCGGGCACGGGCACGGGCACGGGCGCGGCTCAGGGGGCGTTGCCCCAGAAGGTCCCGACGAGTCCGGCGTGTTCGAAGTACGCCGCGGCTTCCGCAGGCTCGCGTCGCCGGTACGGCGAATCGAGGCGGCCGGCGTACCAATTCGCGGCGAGCCGCCAGAGCGTCGTGAGGTCGAAGACGGCGCCGCGCTCGTTCCCCGTGTCCGAGAGCCAGCGTGCGACGCATGCGTCGTCGCAGAAGATGCGCTGGTGCTCGCAGGCGTGCACCACGTCGTCCCACACCCGCGCCATGGGCACGAGGAAGTGCGCGACCTGGGTTCCGTCGGGAGGGCCCTCGCGGGTCACGGTCCACGAGTGCGCCGTGCCGCAGGCCGGGCAGGTCGTCGCGACCAGCGCCGCTGGCTCCGCGGGCACCAGGTTGGGGATGGCGAACGCATCCCACGCACATCCGCCCCACCACAGTGTGTGTTCGCCCATGACCGAGAACGCGAAGTTCCGCGTCGCGAACGGGTGCGCGAGCACCACGCCGCGGTCGGCGTCGAGCACGAGATGGCGCGCCGCCGCGAGCTCGTCGAGCGCCGCGTCGACCGCCTCGCTCGAGACGCCCGTTCGCGTCGCGAGATCGCGCACGCTCGGCATCAGGCCGGTCGCGGCGAGTGTCGAATAGATGTGAAGCCGCACCAGTTCGCCGAGGTCGCTCGTCATACCCCGAGTCTGCTCCGTCCGCGGGGTGCCCGCCATCGCCCTCGGGCGACATCCGCCGGCAGCGCGCTCACTAGGCTGGGGGGATGACCCGCGAGAACGACGACGAGGCGCTGAGCTGGGAGGGCGACGACGATCCGACGCTCGCGCCGGGCTGGAAGCGGGTCGGCAACGCGGCGCCCGTGACGGATGCGGCTGACGCAGGCCAACCGGATGCCTCAGTCACGACGGCGAGCTCAGGGGCGACGGATGCCTCGGCCGAGGCGACCGGCGACGCCGACGGGGAGGCGGTGCGACGCCAGACGAGCTCGGCGGAGCTGCTCATCCTCGGCGTGCTCGCCGGGGTGTACCTGCTCTACACCGTCGGCTGGCTGCTCACGGCGGTGCGTACGGACGCACCTGGCACGAGTCTCGTCGCGGACGCGATGTACACGCTCGGCCTCTGGCTGGCCGTGCTCGCGCCCGCCCTCTGGTTCGGGCTCGCGTACGCCGTGGTCTCCCGGCCGCCGCGACGCCTGCTCTGGCTCATCGTGGGCGCGATCGTGCTTGTCCCGCTCCCGTTCGTGCTGGGGGTGACCGCATGACCGCCGAGCCCGCATCCGCATCCGGCCCCGCCGTTCCGGCCGGCGAGCGCGCTCCGCGCGCGGTCCAGCCGCTGTGGCTGCAGGTCGCCCTCGCGGTGCTCTTCGGCCTGTTCTACGCCTACGACGTGTGGGAGGTCGTCGAGAGTCTCGTGCAGATCCTCAGCCTCGGGCTCACGTTCGAGGTGATCGGCTGGGTCATCATGGTCGTCGCCATGCTGGCCCCGCTCGCCCTGTTCGCGGCGGCGTTCGCGATCGGCCGCGGACGGAGCATCCCGATCGCCATGCTGGCCTATCTCACCGGACTCGCCGTCTCAGGCGCGCTGTTCTCGACCTTCACGGTGCTGCTCGGCGTCTCGGGGGCCATCGCCGTCCCGGCCTGAGCCGCGGGTGCGTCACACGAACGAGCGCGGCATGCGCGCTCAAGTAGAGTGAGTGCCGAGCGCCCCGACGGCTGTGGCGCCGTTCCTCTCCCCAACTCGCGCGGGGCCCGCGCACGTCACTCGAAGGAATCGTCTGTGTCAAAGCCGGTCGTGCTGATCGCCGAAGAACTCTCGCCCGCCACCGTCGACGCCCTCGGGCCCGACTTCGAGATCCGCTCGGTCGACGGCACCGACCGTCCGGCGCTGCTCTCGGCGCTCGCCGACGCGAACGCGATCCTCGTGCGCTCGGCGACCAAGGTCGACGCCGAGGCGATCGCTGCGGCACCGAAGCTGCAGGTCATCGCACGTGCGGGCGTCGGCCTCGACAACGTCGACATCAAGGCCGCGACGACCGCGGGCGTCATGGTCGTGAACGCGCCGACCTCGAACATCATCTCGGCTGCCGAGCTCACGGTCGGGCACATCCTGAGCCTCGCGCGGCACATCCCGGCGGCGCACTCGGCCCTCGCGCAGGGGGAGTGGAAGCGGTCGGCGTACACCGGCACCGAGCTCTACGAGAAGACCGTCGGCATCATCGGCCTCGGCCGCATCGGCGCGCTCATCGCCGCCCGCCTACAGGCGTTCGGCGTCGAGGTCATCGCGTACGACCCGTACATCACGGCGGCGCGGGCGCAGCAGCTCGGCGTGCAGACCGTGTCGCTCGACGAGCTGCTCGAGCGCAGCGATTTCATCACCATCCACATGCCGAAGACGCCCGAGACGACGGGCATGATCGGCACCGAGCAGCTCGCCAAGATGAAGCCGACGGCGTTCGTGGTGAACGTCGCCCGCGGCGGGCTCATCGACGAGGCCGCGCTGCACGACGCGCTCGTGAACGGCACGATCGCCGGTGCGGGTCTCGACGTGTTCGTCTCGGAGCCGCCGAAGGAGTCGCCGCTGCTCGGCCTGCCGAACGTCGTCGTCACCCCGCATCTCGGGGCCTCGACCGACGAGGCGCAGGAGAAGGCCGGCGTCTCGGTGGCGAAGTCGGTGCGGCTCGCGCTCGCCGGCGAGCTCGTGCCTGACGCGGTGAACGTGGCGGGCGGCGTCATCGACCCGTACGTGCGCCCCGGTATCTCGCTCGTCGAGAAGCTCGGCCAGCTCTTCTCCGGTCTGGTCGACGGCCCGCTCACGAGCCTCGACATCGAGGTGCACGGCGAGCTGAACGACTACGACGTGAGCGTCCTCAAGCTCGCCGCGCTGAAGGGCGTCTTCACGAACGTCGTCAGCGAGTCGGTGTCCTACGTGAACGCGCCGTTGCTCGCCGAGCAGCGTGGCATCGAGGTGCGCCTCATCACCGACGCCGAGTCGCCCGAGTACCGCAATGTGATCACGCTCAAGGGTGCGCAGGGCGACGGCCGCCAGGTGTCGGTGTCCGGCACGCTCACCGGCCCGAAGCAGATCGAGAAGCTCGTCGGCATCGACGGGTACGAGATCGAGGTGCCGATCGCGAGCCATCACATCGTCATGCTGTACACCGACCGCCCCGGCATCGTCGCGGTCTACGGCAGCGAGTTCGGTGACGCGGGCATCAACATCGCGGGTATGCAGATCGCCCGGCGCGAGGCCGGCGGGCAGGCGCTGAGCGTGCTCACGGTCGACTCGCCGGTTCCGGCCGACGTGCTCGAGCGGGTACGCGCTGCGACCGACGCCGAGGTCATGGTCGAGATCGACATCACCGAGTCCTAGGACGGGTGGTCGGATGCCCCGCCCGCGGCCCGGCCGTCGGCGGGGCGTTCTCGTGCGAGGCGTTGGAGCAGGGCGACGAGGCGGTTCATCGCGTCGTCGTCGATGGTGCTGGCATCGGGCGAGTCCGCCTCGGCGCGGAGGGCCGCGTGGTAGTACAGCCCATCGCCGATGAGGGTGACCGCGAGCGCGACCGTCGGGTCGGCGACGTGGTGCGAGAGCACCTCGATCCACCGCCGGCGCACCTCTTCGAGCGCGTCCGCCGCATCTCGATCGCCGCCCTGCGCGAGGCGCACCATGGCCACGAACGTGCGGTCGAGCGGCGTCGCGACATCCGTCGACGAGCGGATGAAGTACGAGACGGCGCCGTCTGGGGCGGCGTCGATCCGCGCGACGTCGTCGTCGATGAGCTGCCGGATGCGGTCGGTGAGTCCGGCGATCAGCGCGTGCCGTGACCCGAAGTGGTACAGCAGCCCGCCCTTCGACACGCCTGCGGCCTTCGCGGTCGCGTCGAGGGTGGCGGCCCGTTCGCCGTCGGCGACGATCAGTCGCTCGAACGCGTCGAGTACCGCCTCGCGAGCGGCAGGAGGTCGGCTCATGGGTCCATTCTCGATGCATCCGTCGGGTGGTTCTCTGTTACTATACCAGCCAGACGGTATAGAAACTGGACCCACACTCATGCACACCGACACCTCGTCGACCTCGATCGCCCGCACCGACACGGCGTCCCTCGCCTCCGACGGCCCTCGCGCACCCCGCCGGGCGTGGGTCGCGCTCGCCGTACTCATGCTCCCCGTGCTCCTCGTCTCGGTCGACAACACGGTGCTGAGCTTCGCGCTCCCCGAGATCGCCCGCGACCTCGCGCCCACTGCCGCCCAGCAGCTCTGGATCATCGACGCCTACCCGCTCGTGCTCGCCGGCCTGCTCGTCGCGATGGGCTCGCTCGGCGACCGCTTCGGTCGCCGTCGTCTGCTGCTCATCGGATCGCTCGGCTTCGGAATCGTGTCGGTCGCCGCCGCGTTCGCGCCGACGGCCGAGGCCCTGATCATCGCCCGCGCCGCGCTCGGGTTCTTCGGTGCCATGCTCATGCCGTCGACGCTGTCACTGCTGCGATCGGTGTTCACCGACCGCGAGCAGCGCCGTCTCGCCATCGCGATCTGGGCGACCGGGTTCGCGGCGGGCAGCGCGCTCGGCCCCATCGTGGGTGGCGTGCTGCTCGAGCACTTCGCGTGGGGGTCGGTCTTCCTGCTCGCGGTGCCCGTGCTGCTGCCGCTCGTCGTGCTGCTCCCGCTCCTCGTCCGTGAAAGCCGCGACCCCGCACCCGGTCCGATCGATCTGTTGAGCATCGCCCTCTCGCTCGCCGCGATGATCCCGGTCGTGTTCGGCATCAAGGCGATCGCGACGGATGGGCCGGGCGGGTACGGCATCCCGATGATCCTCGTGGGCCTCGTGTTCGGCTGGCTCTTCGTACGCCGGCAGCTCCGTCGCCCGAAGCCCATGCTCGACGTGCGCCTGTTCCGCCGCGGTGCGTTCGGCGGTGCCGTTCTCGTGAACCTGATGAGCGTCATCTCGCTCGTCGGCTTCCTGTACTTCGTCTCGCAGCACCTGCAGCTGATCGCGGGGCTCAGCCCCGTGCAGGCCGGTCTCGCGCTCACGCCGGGTCTGGTCGCGATGATCGCGGCCGGGCTGCTCGTGGTGCCGATCGCCAAACGCGTCGCGGCGCGGGTCGTCGTGCCCGTCGGGCTCACACTCTCGGCCGGGGCCTATGTCGTCATCGCGCTCACGGCCGATTCCGGTCAGCTCGCACCGGTGGTGCTCGCCTTCGTCATGCTCGGCATCGGTATCGGGGCTGCGGAGACGGTCTCGAACGAGCTCATCCTCAGCAATGCCCCCGCCGCGAAAGCGGGCGCCGCGTCGGCGGTCTCCGAGACCGCCTACGAGCTGGGCGCGGTGCTCGGCACCGCGGTCATGGGCTCGATCCTGACCGCGTACTACCGGGCGACGCTCGATCTCCCGACCGGGCTGACCGCCGCGCAGGCCGACGCCGCCCGCGAGACGCTCGCCGGTGCGTTCACCACCGCGTCGGAGCTTCCCGACGCCGCACGCGTCGCGCTCGAGGCATCCGCCGCGCACGCGTTCGACAGCGGGGTCGTCGTGACCTCGTTCATCGGCGTCGCGCTCATGCTCACCGCCGCCGTGGTCGCGGCGACGACGCTCGGCAGAGGCGCGAAGCGCGCGGATCAGTAGGCCGCGGGGCCGTCCGGCGTGCTCGTCTCGTCGCGGCGCACGCGCTCGCCGGTCGCCGGGTCGACCGACGTGCGCGATGTCGAGACCGTGTTCCGGCGACGCGCGATGAGCACGATGCCGAGGATGATCACGAGGGCTCCGGCACCCATCAGGATGTAGCCGACGGTCGTCACGTCGATCCAGTCGACGGTGACGTTCACGGCGAACGCGAGGATCGCGCCGATCGCGAAGAGGACGATTCCGAGTCCGAGGCTCATCAGGCCCTTCCTTCCCGGGCACGGGCGGATGCCGCGCCGCTACTGGCACCGGCGCCGAAGCGCGGGCAGCGGCCTCAGGTTAGCCAGGCCACGCACTACGCTGGGAGGGCTGGCGCACGAAGGGACACGCATGGTAACGACGCTCAAACTCGCGGTCATCCCCGGTGACGGGATCGGTCCGGAGGTCGTCGGCGAAGCGCTCAAGGTGCTCGACGCCGCCATCGCAGGCACCGACCTCGCGTTCGAACAGACCCGGTTCTCGCTCGGTGCCGGTCGCTACCTCGAGACGGGCGACGTGCTCACCGACGACGACCTGGCCGCGATCGCCGGTCACGACGCCATCTTGCTCGGCGCGGTCGGCGGCGCGCCCGGTGACCCGCGGCTCGCGGGCGCGAACATCGAACGCGGCCTGCTGCTGAAGCTGCGGTTCGAGCTCGACCACTATGTGAACCTTCGCCCGACCGTGCTCCATCCCAACGTCGTGAGCCCGCTGGCCGAGCCCGGGGAGGTCGACTTCGTCGTCGTCCGCGAGGGCACCGAGGGCCCGTACGTCGGCAACGGCGGAGCGATTCGTGTCGGCACGCCGCACGAGATTGCCAACGAGGTGTCGGTGAACACCGCGTACGGCGTCGAGCGCGTGGTGCGCTACGCGTTCGAGCAGGCGGCGGCGCGCCGTAACAGGCTCACGCTCGTGCACAAGACGAACGTGCTGGTCTTCTCCGGCTCGCTCTGGAAGCGCACGGTCGACGCGGTCGCCGCCGAGTACCCGGGCGTCGCGGTCGACTACCTGCACGTCGACGCGGCGACGATCTTCCTCGTCACGGATCCTGGTAGATTCGACGTCATCGTCACGGACAACCTCTTCGGCGACATCCTGACCGATCTGGCCGGCGCGATCAGCGGCGGCATCGGCCTCGCCGCCTCGGGCAATATCAACCCCGACGGCAGGTTCCCGAGCATGTTCGAGCCGGTGCACGGTTCGGCTCCCGACATCGCCGGGAAGGGCATCGCCGACCCCACGGCCGCGATCCTGTCGGTCGCGCTGCTGCTCCGCCACCTCGGCGAAGCGGATGCCGCGACCCGCGTGGAGCAGGCCGTGACCGCCGACCTCGCCGAACGCGGCGACCAGCGCCGCAGCACGATCGAGGTCGGCGACGCGATCGCCACCCGCATCCAGGCCGCACTGCAGCCCGCACACTCGTAGCCCAGCGCACACCTCGCATCAGACGCATCCGAAAGAAGACGCCATGACCACCGACCTCCGCCTCCAGGCCCCCTCAGCCGCCGGACTCATCTGGAACGTCGCCCGCAACGCCGAGGCGAAGAGCGACGCCGAGCGCGACGCGATCCTCGCGGACCCGGGCTTCGGCAACCACTTCACCGACCACATGGTCGACCTGTGCTGGTCGCAGAAGGGCGGCTGGCACCGGCCGCGTGTCTCGCCGTACGGCCCGATCCAGCTCGATCCGGCGGCCGCCGTGCTGCATTACGCGCAGGAGATCTTCGAGGGCCTGAAGGCGTACCGTCACGCCGACGGCTCGATCTGGACCTTCCGGCCGTACGAGAACGCCGCCCGCCTCCAGCGTTCGGCCCACCGTATGGCGCTGCCCGAGCTGCCCGTCGAGCACTTCATCGACTCGCTGAAGCAGCTCGTCGCGGTCGATGGCGACTGGGTGCCGACGGCCCCCGAGACGAGCCTGTACCTCCGGCCGTTCATGTTCGCGAAGGAGGCGTTCCTCGGGGTGCGCCCCGCGCAGAAGGTCGCCTACTACCTCATCGCGAGCCCGGCGGGCGCGTATTTCAGCGGCAATGGCGGCGTGCAGCCGGTGAACATCTGGCTGTCGACGCGGTACGCGCGTGCGGGCAAGGGCGGCACGGGGGCGGCGAAGACCGGCGGGAACTACGCGTCGAGCCTGCTGCCCCAGGCCGAGGCGTACGAGAAGGGCTGCCAGCAGGTCATGTTCCTCGACGAGGGGAAGTACCTCGAGGAGCTCGGCGGCATGAACGTCGTCCTCGTGAAGAAGGACGGCACGCTGCTCACGCCCGAGTCGGACACGATCCTCGAGGGCATCACGCGCGACTCGATCCTGCGCCTCGCGGCGGACCGCGGCCACGAGGTCGAGCAGCGCAAGATCACGATCGACGAGTGGCGCGAGGGCGCGGCGTCGGGCGACATCGTCGGTGCGTTCGCGTGCGGCACGGCCGCGGTCGTGGTGCCGATCGGGCGCCTGCTCGCCGAGGACTTCGAGATCGCGCACGTCGGAGACGAGGCCGAGCAGCTCGCGCTGTCGCTGCGTGAGGAGCTCACGGGCATCCAGTACGGCCGCGTCGAGGACCGGCACGGCTGGATGCTCCGCCTCGACGCCTAATTGGAGGCCGGGCCTGCGCTCAGGGCCAGGTGAACGTCAGGTCGGTGTGGACCGGCTCGGTGAGTCCGGTGATGAGCAGGCTCACCGCCATGCCCCGGTCCTTCTTCAGCACCGAGAAGGCCTTCGTGCCGGTCGGTGTGACGGTCACGCGTCGTTGCGCGGGTGCGCCCGTGCAGTTGACCCACTCGCCGCCCTGACCTTCGACGGTCGTGGACGTCTGCGTCACGTCGGCGGTCACGTAGGCGACCGTACCGGTGGGGCAGGTGTAGCTGAAGAGCACGTTCGCCGACTGGCCCGTGTTGCCGAGCTGGCCGAGCAGCTGACCTGAGATCGCCTGGATGCTCACGTCGTCGGTCGCGTCGGCGGGCTCCGCCGCCGCCGGCGCGGCGGTGGAGCCGAGCAGGAGGGCTGCGCCGAGGAGGGCGGTGGACATGGTCAGCTGACGACGGTGAGCGGTGATCATGCCAGAATACTAGCACTCGCGAATCGCACGGATGCGGGCACGTGCTCAGTCACCCGGGAACGGACAGTGCCTCGATAGGCTGGCCGGTATGAAGATCGCGCGGTTCAGTCACGATGAGTCCATCTCGTTCGGCATCGTCGACGAGGAGGAGCACGAGCTGGTCGTGCTGAAGGCCGACCCCATGTTCGCCGGGTTCGAGCCGACCGGCGAGCGGGTGCCGCTCGCCGAGGTGAAGCTGCTCGCGCCGGTGATCCCGCGTTCGAAGGTCGTGGCGGTCGGCCGCAACTATCGCGAGCACGCCGCCGAGTTCGGCAACGAGGCGCCCGCCGAACCGCTGCTGTTCCTGAAGCCGAACACGGCGGTCATCGGCCCGGGCGACGCGATCGTGTCCCCGCCGCAGAGCGAGCGGGTCGAGTTCGAAGGCGAACTGGCCGTGATCATCGGCCGCATCGCGAAGAACGTGGCGGAGGCCGACGCGGAAGACGTGATCTTCGGCTACACGATCGGCAACGACGTGACCGCACGCGACCTGCAGCGAAGCGACGGGCAGTGGACGCGTGCGAAGGGCTTCGACACGTTCTGCCCGCTCGGCCCGGTCATCGACACCGAGGTGGACTTCGAGCACGGCACGATCGAGACCAGCGTCAACGGCGAGCGCAAGCAGGAGGGCCGGCTCGCCGACATGGTGCACTCGGTGCCCGCCATCATCGCGTACGCGTCGAGCGTGTTCACGCTGCTGCCGGGCGACGTGATCCTGACCGGCACGCCCGCCGGCGTCGGCCCGATCGTCGCCGGGGACACCGTCGAGGTCACCGTGTCTGGGCTCGGGACGCTGTCGAACCCGGTGCGCTGAGCCCGGCCGCTCGTACGGTCAGCTCGGCGCCGCCCGACCGAGCGCCTGCGCGGCGAGCTCGACGTCCTCGTCGTCGTTCCAGACGTGGAAGGCCACCCGGGCGCGCCCCGCGCGGCCGGACGCGACGACGCCCGCCGCGGTGAGTGCACGCAGGTCGTCGCCCTCGGCATCCGGCCACGTCACGATCGCGCTGTCGGATGCCTCGAGCCCGAGCCGTGCTCGGAACGCGTTCGCCAGCGCGAGGTCGTGTTCGAGCACGGCCGTCTCGTCGAGCGATGCGGCGACGCCGAGTGCGGTTTCGGCGCCGACCCATGCCTGCCACGCGGGGGAGACGTCGAACCGCGACGCGTCGTCGGCGAGGTGCAGCGACGGGCCGTAGCAGCTCGTCCACGGGTCGGCGCCGGAGTACCAGCCTGCGGCGAGCGGCGTGAGCTCGGCGAGCGCGCGATCCGAGTGGGCCGCGAAGGCCGCACCCCGCGGGGCCGAGAGCCATTTGTAGGTGTGGCACACCGTGAGGTCGGCGTCGAGGTGACGGGTCGGCAGCCAACCGGTCGCCTGCGTGGTGTCCACGAGCAGGAAGGCGCCGGCATCGCGCGCGGCGCGCGAGATGGATGCCTCGTCGGCGACCTCGCCCGTCGCGGACTGCACGAGCGAATAGGCGACGATCGCCGTGTCGGCGGCGATCTCGTCGGCGAGCGCGGCGAGCGGCACGTGCCGGACCCGCAGGTCGCCGCGCACGAGGAAGGGCGAGACCAGCGAGCTGAAGTCCCCGTCGACGCACACGACCTCATCGCCCGGTGCCGCGGACGCGGCCACGAGCGCCACGAACACGGACACCTGCGAGCCGAGCGCGATGCGGTCGGAGCTCGTGCCGAGCAGGGTCGCCGCGTGTGCGCGCGATCGCTCGGCGACCTCGGTGTACCGGGCCGCGGTCGCGGTGCCGAGGCGCCAGCGGTCGAGGTCGGCGCGGAGGGCGGCGACCGTCGCGGCGGCCGGCAGGCCCATGGTGCACGCGGCGAGGTACCCGCGCCCTGCGGCCGCGCCGTATCCCGCGATGGGCTGGGCTCCGTCGACGTCGAGCATGCGGTCAGTCTCCGCCGAGCGGGACAGGTTCGCAATGGTGCACGCGGGGGCCGAGGCATCCGTGGCTACGATTGGTGACGATGTCTGACACGGCCCACCCCACGACCACCGCCACCGGCAGCGACGTCCGCGTGCGTTTCTGCCCCTCGCCGACCGGCACGCCGCATGTCGGTCTCGTGCGCACCGCGCTGTTCAACTGGGCGTACGCCCGGCACACGGGCGGCACGTTCGTCTTCCGCATCGAAGACACCGACGCGGCGCGCGACAGCGAAGAGAGCTACGAGATGATCCTCGACGCGCTCACGTGGCTCGGGCTCGACTGGGACGAGGGCATCGGCATCGGCGGTCCGCACGCGCCGTACCGGCAGTCGCAGCGGAGCGACATCTACGCCGACGTGATCGCGCGGCTGAAGGCCTCCGGGCACGTGTACGAGAGCTTCTCGACCGCGGAGGAGATCGACGCGCGCAATGAGGCCGCCGGCCGGCCGAAGCAGCTCGGGTACGACAACTTCGATCGCGATCTCACCGACGAGCAGCGCGCGGCGTTCCGTGCGGAGGGGCGCGAGCCGGCGTTGCGGCTACGGGTGCCCGATGTGGACCTCGGCTTCGACGACCTCGTGCGCGGACCCATCGCGTTCGCGGCGGGGTCCACGATCGACTTCGTGGTCGTGCGGCCCAACGGCGCCCCGCTGTACACGCTCGTGAACCCGGTCGACGACGCCATCATGGGCATCACCCACGTGCTGCGCGGCGAAGATCTGCTGTCGTCGACGCCGCGGCAGATCGCGCTGTACCACGCGCTGATCGACATCGGCGTGACGACGTTCGTGCCGCGCTTCGGCCATCTGCCCTACGTCATGGGGGAGGGCAACAAGAAGCTCTCCAAGCGCGACCCCGAGTCGAACCTGTTCCACCATCGCGACCGCGGCTTCATCCCTGAGGGCCTGGTGAATTATCTCGCCCTGCTCGGCTGGGGCTTCTCGGCCGACCGCGACGTGTTCAGCCGCGACGAGCTCGTCGCCGCGTTTGACGTCGCCGACGTGAACCCGAACCCGGCCCGCTTCGACCTGAAGAAGGCCGAGGCGATCAACGGAGATCACATCCGGCTGCTGCCGGTGTCGGAGTTCGCGGCACGGACCGTGCCGTACCTGCAGCGCGAGGGCATCGTCGAGCTGCCCATCTCGCCCGCTGAAGAGGCGACCCTCGTCGAGGTGGCGCCCCTCGTGCAGGAGCGCATCGGCCTACTGGGCGAGGCGCCCGGCATGGTCGGCTTCCTGTTCACGGATGCTGCGCACCTGCACTTCGAGGAGGACGCGCTGGCGTCGCTCCCGGCGAACGCCACGGAGGTGCTCGTGGCGGCTCGCGACGCGCTCGACCGTCTGCCGGGGGAGGCGTGGGCGACCATCGAGATCGAGGAGGCGCTGCGCGGCGCGCTCGTCGAGGGGCTCGGCCTGAAGCCGCGTGTCGCGTTCGGCCCGGTCCGCGTCGCGATCTCGGGGCGGCGGGTGTCGCCGCCGCTGTTCGAGTCCATGACGATCCTCGGCAAGATCGACTCGCTCGCGCGCATCGACCGGCTCGCGTTCCGCCTGACGATCTGACGGCGGCGCCGGGCGCCGAGGGTCGGCGGCCAGCCCGTGCTCGGTTTGGACGGCGCCCGACCGTAGGCTAGAGTTACATGTCGGCCCGGGACCTCTGTTTCAGGCCATTGGGGTATGGTGTAATTGGCAACACGGCTGATTCTGGTTCAGTTGTTCTTGGTTCGAGTCCAGGTACCCCAGCCAGTATGACTCCTCGAAAGCCCCGGTTCTCCGGGGCTTTTCTCATGTCTGAGCGGCCACCTCAGCTGGGACGCCTCCGAATGCGGGTTACCGCCCCTGCGATCGCCGTTGCACTCGCAAGGGCGGGACGGCGTCTTCGGCCATGTCGACCAGATCAGGATTACCGCTGTCGAGTGCATCGACATACCGCTGGCATCGATCGATCGACCGCAGGTTGTCAGCGATACGCTGTTCGACGCTCCGGCTCACAGTGCAACCGCGTCAGCGAGCGCTGATGTCGAGATGGGTTGCTTGAGCAGTTGCACGGGGAAGATGTCGATGTCGTCCCGACCGAAGAGCGTGCGAGTCTCTTCCATGAGGCCGGATGCGCGCATGAGGAGGTTCCCATCGGCCGGGTCCATCTCGACGAGGATGTCGATGTCGCTGCCCTCGTGTGCCGTCCCACGAGCAATCGATCCGAAGAGCCTCGGATTCGTCGCCGCATACCTCGCCAACAGTGCTTCGAACTCGTCACGACGTGCATCGAGCACCCCGCGAAGGGCGAGCGTCTCCGGCGTTGCGACGGGAATGGACATATCTTCAGAATACCGGCGGAGGCTCATATCCCGCGAGCGCGGTCGACGAAACCGGATGGTTGCGGCGAGGAGCAGTGGAGCAGCGCGATCCACACGCAGGTGACGGCCGCCATGTCTAACGAGAATGACAACCAGCAGTTCGTTCCGTGTGGTGCTCCAACCGATGAAGCGATCGGACTTGCCGGAGCGACTTGCCGGAGCGACTTGCCGGATCGGGGGATCGCAGCGCCCGCATCCGGGTCCCACTCGATGTTGGTGACGATGGCAGTGTGTAACACGTTTCTTACGCTTCCAAGTGCTGGATGGTGCGTGCTGCCCGCAGCACCGTCTGCCGAGGCGCCCGTGAGCCGGCGGCCGCCTCGGCGCCGGTAGGCTGGGGGAGTGCGCCCCCACACCCGAGTGATCTTCCTGGACGTGGACGGCACCATCATCGACGGGCACGAGCGGATGGCTCCCTCGACGCCCGAGGCGGTCCGCCGGGCGCGGGCCGCCGGGCATCTCGTGTACCTCGCGACGGGTCGCTCGCGCGCCGAGATCCTGCCGCACGTCGCCGAGATCGGCTTCGACGGCGCGATCACCGCGGGCGGCGGATTCGCCGAGGTCGGCGACCGGCTCATCGCGTCGCACACCATGAGCGCCGACGATCTTGAGGCGCTCACCGACGTGCTCGAGGACGAGGGCCTCGACTACTACCTCCAGGCGGCGGACCGCGTGTACGCATCGCCCGGGATGCTCGAGCACTACTTCCGCCTCATGCGCGAAGGGGCGCTGCCCGACGATGACACGGCCGAGGGCGTTCCGGAACTCGTCATCCCCGAGGCATCCACCGACGCCGCGCTCGCCGACGCCTACGCGCCCGTCGCCGACGCACCGGACGATGCCATCGCGAAGGCGCTCTTCCTCGGCGAGGACGAGCGCGCCTACGAGCGCGTCGCGCGCCGCCTCGGCGACCGGTTCACGGTGATCACCGGCACCATCGCGCATCTCGGCGGGGCGAGCGGCGAGGTGTCTCCGCTCGGCGTCGACAAGGGCAGGGCCGCGTTCGACGTGCTCGCCGATCTCGGTGTGCCGGTCGAGCGCGCGGTCGCGATCGGCGACAGCGTCAACGATCTGCAGATCCTCGAGCGGTGCGGGCTGGGCATCGCGATGGGCAACGCCTCCGCCGCGGTCAAGGCGATCGCCGACGAGGAGACCACGGGCGTCCTCGACGACGGCATCTGGAACGCCTTCGTGCGCCACGGCCTGATCTGACCGCCGTCGCCGGCCCGGTGCGGTTTCCCACATTTCCGCGACGCGCCCCTGCCGGCCGACGGGCACCGGGTCCAGACTGACCGCCAAACGCACCCCGATCCGGGTGGCACCGACGCCGCCCGCCCGGCCGACGGCGAGGACACCATGACTTCACAACGACGTGTGCCAGATGACCTGCGACCCACGAGTCCTCGACGGCGGGCCATGCTCGGCTCGGCCGCCCTGGTCACGGCCGCGGTGCTGGCGACCTCGCTCCTCGCGACCGCCGCACCCGCTGCGGCGCTCGAAGGCGCGCCGACGGTCGTGAGCCTCACGTTCGACGACTCCAACGCGAACCAGAACACCGCGGCGAGCATCCTGAACGCGAACAACCTCGACGGCACGTTCTACGCGACGACGGGGTTCGTCGGCCAGCCGGGCTACCAGACCCGCGCCGACCTCGAGGCGCTCGCCGCGGCGGGGCACGAGATCGCCGGCCACTCCGTGTCGCACCCCGACATGGCCACGCTGACGCCGACCGAGGCCAGGGCCCAGGCCTGTCAGAGCCGCGCGACGCTGACCGCGTGGGGCTTCCAGGTGACGAGCTTCGCCTACCCGTACGCGTCCCTGAACGCGACGGCCAAGCAGGCGGTCGTCGACTGCGGTTACAACACCGCGCGGAACCTGGGCGACATCGAGACCCGGTTCGGATGCTCCGGATGCGGGTTCGCCGAGGCGGTACCGCCGGCCGATCCGTTCGAGCTGCGTGTGCCCGACCAGGTCGACTCGACGTGGACGCTTGCCGACCTGCAGAACACGGTGATCAACGCCGAGAACACCGGCGGCGGATGGATCGGGCTGACGTTCCACCACATCTGCGACGACTGCGACGTCGAAGGACTGAACGTGAGTCCGGCGCTGTTCACGCAGTTCGTGCAGTGGCTCGCGGCCCGGCCCGCGACGCACAACACGTCCGTCAAGACGGTGCACCAGGTCTTCGGCGGGGCCGTGAAGCCGGTCACCGGCACGACCTTCCCGCCCGCACCGGCGCCCGGCGTCAACGGCATCAAGAACCCCAGCCTCGAGGAGCTCGGTACCAACGGCGTGCCCGACTGCTTCATGCTCGCCGGATACGGCACCAACGCGCCGACCTTCAGCCGGGTGTCGCCCGGTCGCACCGGCAACGTGGCCGAGCAGGTCGTCATGGCGAACTACGTCGACGGCGACGCGAAGACCATCATGACGATGGACTTCGGCTCGTGCGCACCGACCGTGACCGAGGGCCATCAGTACTCGCTCCGGACCTGGTACACCTCGACCGTGGTCACGCAGTTCGCGGTGTACCTGCGGAACGGCGTCGGCGGCTGGGTGTACTGGACGTCGAGCCCGTGGTTCGCCCCGGCCGCCGCGTACACCCAGGCGATCTGGGACTCGCCGCCGATCCCGGCGGGGTACAACGGCATCAGCTTCGGCCTGAACCTGTTCTCCAACGGCCAGCTCGTCACGGACGACTACGAGCTGTACGACCTGTCGGGTGCGCCGACCACCACGGTGCCGGGCACGCCGACCATCACCGGTACGGCACAGGTCGGCCAGGTGCTCACCGCGAACCCCGGCACCTGGACGCCGGCACCGTCGACCTACACGTATCAGTGGCTGCGGAACGGCACCGCCATCACGGGCGCCACCAACGCGACGTACGCACCGGTGGCGGCCGACGTCGGCACGACGCTGACCGTGCGGGTCTCCGGGACACCGGCTGGGGCGACCGCGGCGAGCGCGACCTCGGCGGGGGTCACGGTCACCGCCGCGCCCGTGACCGTGACGCCGGGCACGCCGACGATCACGGGGACACCGCGCGTCGGCAGTGTGCTCACGGCGAACCCGGGCACCTGGTCGCCGGCGGGGCTGGGGTTCACCTATCAGTGGTTGCGCAATGGCACGGCCATCGCCGGCGCGACCGCGCAGACGTACACGGCGGTGGCCGCCGACGCAGGGACGACGGTGAGTGTGCGCGTCACGGGGACGCCGGCCGGGGGCACCGGCGTGAGCGCGACCTCGTCGGGCGTCGCGGTCACCGCGGTGACCGTCACGCCCGGCACGCCGACGATCAGCGGGACGCCGCGTGTGGGCAGCGTGCTCACGGCGAACCCGGGCACGTGGTCGCCCACCGGGCTGACGTTCACCTACCAGTGGCTGCGGAACGGCACCGCCATCGCCGGCGCGACCGCGCGGACGTACACGGCGGTGGCCGCGGACGCGGGCGCCACGCTGAGCGTGCGGGTCACGGGTGCTCCGGCCGGCGGCACGGGGGCAAGTGCCACCTCGGCGGGCGTCGTGGTGGTGGCGACCGTGACGCCGGGCACGCCGACGATCTCGGGTACGGCTCGGGTCGGTGGCGTGCTGACCGCGAACCCGGGCACGTGGTCGCCGACCGGCGTCGCGCTCACGTATCAGTGGCTGCGCAACGGCAGCCCGATCGCCGGCGCGACCGCGCGGACCTACACGCTCGTGACCGCCGACTGGCTGAGCATGATCTCGGTCAGGGTGACGGGCACCGTGACCGGCGCCACCGCGACCAGGACCTCGGGGTCGATCCTGATTCTGCGTCTCAGGTGACGCGAGGCCGCGGGTCAGCGGGCTGGGGGGCGCCGGCCGTCCGTCGCTACCGTTCCAGGTGGCGGCGGGCGGCGTCGGCGAGCCAGCGTTCGTAGCGGTCGTGGTCCCAGCCCGATTGGAGGACGAGTTGCTGATGGCTTTCGGGCGACCACAGGAAGGACAGGACGGCCGCGGATGCCTCGGGGTCGGTACCGGGCGCGGCGATGCCCCGCTCGATCAGCTGGCCGGCGACGCTGAGGTAATCGGCGTGTCGGCGCACCAGCAGGTCGCCGAGTGCACGGTCGATGGCGTCATCGGTGTTGGCCGCGCTCAGGAACTCGATCCAGAGCACGCTCGTCCGGGCGTTCGCCGCGGCCACGAAACCCGCCACGGCGGCGAGCCAGTCGTCGGCGCCGGCGATGGCTCCGAGCGCCGCGGCCGCATCGCCGTCGGCGATCTGCGCGTCGCCTTCGGTCCCCGCGAACGCCTGCTCGAACGCGCGCAGGAGCAGGTCTCGTTTCGGGCCGTTCGCCTTGACCGTCTCGGTCGAGACGCCGGCTCGCGCGCCGATGTCGGCGAGCGAGCTGCCGTGGTAGCCGCGTTCGACGAAGCTGGCCGCAGCGGCGTCGAGCACGCGCCGGCGCGTCGCCGCAGCCTGCTCGGAGCGCAGTGCCGACCGGTACGCGCGGGTCGTCGTCGTGTCTGCCATCGAACTCCCTATTGACCAGCCTGCCAGGGTGGTGAATACTTCAGTGGTGTTTCCAATCCTAACCCGTGCGACACCTGACCCGAGGACCCGCTCATGATCTCCGTGCTCATCGCCTCCACACCGGTTCGCGGCCACGTCACCCCATTGCTCGCCGTCGCCGAGGCGCTGGTCGCGGCCGGCGACCGCGTGCGATTCCTGACCGGAGCGCGTTATCGCGATGACGTGCTCGCCACCGGTGCCGAGTTCCTGCCCCTGCCGCCCGAGGCGGACTACGACGACCGCGACATGGACGCGGCCTTCCCCGGCCGTCGCGGTCTCACAGGACCCGCGGGCATCCGGTACGACATGATCGAGATCTTCCTCAAGCCGGTCCCGGCGCAGCTGCGTGCGTTGCGCGCGGCCATCGGCGCCGAGCCGACGGACGCGGTGCTCGCCGAGTCGATGTTCGGTGCGGCGGCGGTCCTCAGCGGGGTGCCGCGCGCCGAACGGCCGCTCGTCGTCAATCTCGGCATCGTGCCGCTGGCGATGAAGCACCCCGATGTGGCCCCCTTCGGCCTCGGCATCACGCCCCTACGAGGGCCGATCGGCCGCCTCCGCAATGCGGTGCTCACCGCGACCGCCGAGCGAGGCGTGTTCGCGCCCGTCCAGCGGTACGCCGATCAGCTCGCGCGCACTGAGACCGGCCGAGGGCTCGACCGGTTCTTCCTCGACTGGCCCGCCGGTGCCGACCTGCTCGTGCAGTTCACGGTGCCCGAGTTCGAGTATGTGCGACGCGGGCTGCCCGACACCGTGCACTTCGTGGGGCCGGTCTCGCGTGCGCGTGCGTCCTCGTCCGAGCTGCCGAGTTGGTGGCCCGAGCTCACGGCGGGGCGCCCGGTCGTGCACGTGACGCAGGGCACCGTCGCGAACAGCGAGTGGACCCTCGTCGAACCGACCGTTCGTGCGCTCGCCGGAGAGGACGTGCTCGTGGTGGTCTCGACGGGCGGGCGCCCGGTCGACGAGCTGCCGCGGGACCTGCCGTCGAACGTCAGGGCAGCGAGCTTCCTCCCGTACGAGCGGTTGCTCCCGCTCACGCACGTCATGGTCACGAACGGCGGCTACGGGGGAGTGCACTACGCCCTCGAGCATGACGTGCCGGTCGTGGTCGCAGGCCGAACCGAGGACAAGGCCGAGGTCAGTGCCCGAGTCGCGTGGTCGGGCGCGGGCATCGACCTCCGGACCGACCGGCCGGCTCCGTCGAAGATCGCACGAGCCGTGCGCACGGCACTCGAGGATGCGAGCTATCGAGCGCGCGCCGCCGAGATCGGCGCTGCCATCCGACGTTCGCCCGGGCCATCCGCCGTGCATGAGATCGTCACGCGAGCTCTCGCCCCGGCTCGGGCCGGCGGGCCATCGCCGAACTGAGTAGTTCCTACCAGTCGGCGATCGTTCGAGACCCACCCCATCCGTGAATCGGCGCCCGATTCGCGCCATGTCCCCCGTTCGGGTGATGCCTCACTCTCCTGTGGATATGCCACGTTGAGGAGATTGCGTACGCGACCTTGGTGGGGAGATCACGTGTTCAGAGCCATTCGCGCTGCCCTTGCGGTGCTGGTGACCGGAGTCCTGGTGGCAGGCTTCGCCGGGCCGGCGGTTGCGGAGGAGCCGTCCGTCCCCGAGCCGGTGACGCTGGCGGACCAGGTCGCCGAGGCGGCGAAGAGCGGCGCGACCGGAGCCGACGAGCTCGCCGCGTCGGTCGGCCTGCCGGCGACGGGTGCGAACAGCCTCTCCGTGAGCGAAGACGGCGCGATCGCGGCCACCGTGACGTTCGCCGCGGCACCCACCGAGGGCGACCTCGCGCGGGTGGCCGGCATCGCGACGGTCGACCGCGTGTACTCCTTCAGCCCGGCGGCCGTGGTGACCGTGGACCCGGTGCGGATCCCTGAACTCCAGGCGCTCTCGGGCGTGACCTCGGTCGTGCCGGTCGTCACCGCGACGACCGGTGCCACCCGCGCACCGCTCATGGCCACCGAGGTGGCACCCGCGGGCGCCCCGGCCGACGACTCGTGCCGCGCGATCCCCGTCGAGGCCGATGGCCCGCTGCGCACCGAGCTCGCGCGTGAGACGTTCGGCGTGGACGGCACGGGCGTGACGATCGGGATCATCTCGGACTCATACGGCCTGGCCACCGACGTCACCACCCCTGAGCAGGACGTCGCGCTCGGCGTGCTGCCCGGCCCGGGCAACCCGTGCGGCTACGAGACGCCGGTCGAGGTGCTCGTCGAGTCCGCCACCGGCGACGACGAGGGCCGCGGCATGGCGCAGCTCGTGCACGGCATCGCGCCGGGCGCGAAGCTCATGTTCGCGTCCGGGTGGGGTGGTCCGAACGGCATGGCCGAGTCGATCATCCAGCTCGCCGAGGCCGGAGCGGACATCATCGTCGACGACCTGGGCTACGCGACCGAGACCTACTTCCAGCAGGGGCTCATCTCGGTGGCGATCAACGCCGTCCGGGCGCAGGGCGTCGCGTACTACACGTCGGCGGGCAACTCGAACGTCGCCGGTGCCGAGGACGGCCCGAGCGCAGGCCTTCCGATCGCGGCGTGGCAGACGCCGTCGTACCGTGGCATCGAGTGCCCCGACTGGGTCCAGGTCGCCCCCGGCGTGACCGAGTACGACTGCCTCGACTTCGACCCCACGTCGGTCGACGACGCGTACGACCTCCTGGGCTTCAACGGCGGCCTCGACCCGCAGGTGCTGCTCAGCTGGGGCGAGCCGATCAACGGCGTCGAGTCGTCGTTCGACCTGCAGCTCTACGCCGAGGACGAGGACGGGCAGCCCGAGCTGTACGGCGTCGGGGTGACCTTCGACTCGAACATCCCGAACCGGCTCGTGCCGACCGAGGACGTCGAGGAGGGCGTGTACCGGCTCGTGGTGGTGCGCGACCTGACCGATCGGGCTGCGCACGAGCCCGCCCTCTGGATCGGCACCATGCAGGGTTCCGACGGCATCTCCTGGCGCGAGCACGACCGCAGCACCGGTGACGACGTCGTCGGGCCGGCGACGTTCGGCCACCCGGCCGACGGTTCCGGCGTCGGCGTCGCCGCGGCCGACTGGCGGACGCCGCAGGTCCCCGAGCCCTTCACCTCGCCCGGGCCGGGCACGATCCGCTTCGAGGCCCTCGATCCGCAGAGCCTGGTCCCCGCCGCCGCCCTGCCCGAGCCCGTTCGCATCCAGGCCCCGGAGGTCACGGGTGTCGACGGCACCCGCACGAGCTTCTTCGGCGGGCCGGGCGACGGCCTCTACCGGTTCTTCGGCACCTCCGCCGCGGCTCCGAACGTCGCCGCCACCCATGCCCTCGCCACCCAGTTCGCGCCGGGCACCGGCGCGGACGAGATCACGGAGCTGCTCCTCGAGACGGCGGCACCGATGACGAACCCGTTCGACGGCATCCTGCCCGACGACGAGGTCTTCGGCGCCGGTCTCGCCGACGGCTACTCGCTGCTGGCCGCACTGCCGGCCCCCGCGGTCACCGGCCTCGCCGGCACCGTGCTGTCGCCGACGAGCGTGGCCGTGGAGTGGGAGGCCGGCGCGACGGCGACCGGCTACCAGGTCGAGCTGCTGCGACAGGGCGAGATCATCGACGCCGGCACGCTGGGGGCCGAGGAGACCGCCACGACGTTCGCCGGACTCACTCCCGAGACCACCTACCGGGTCCGGGTCGCCGCGCTGAACAGCTCGGATGAGCCGGGCGTCTGGGCGGAGACCACCGACCTGCGGACGCCGCGGCCTCCGCAGCCGAGCACGCTTCCGGCGGCTCCCGGGGAGGCCGCACTCACCCCGGAGACCGCCGGCGGGCTCATCGCGACGCCCGACCGGGTTCGCGCGGGCGAGACCGTCACGATCAGCGGGTTGCCCGCGTCCGCCTGGGTCGCCGGCTGGGCGTACTCCACTCCGACGGTCCTCGGATGGGCCTGGACCGGCGCCGACGGGAAGGCGGCGTTCCGCATCCCCGCGGACCTCGCAGCCGGCGCGCACCGACTCGCGGTCACCGATGCGTCAGGCCAGCTGCTCGGCTGGGTCGGCGTGACCGTGCTGGCCGACGCCCCCGTCCCGGCACGACCCGCCGGACTCGCGACGACCGGCACCGACGTCGACGTGACGCCCGCGCTCGCCGCCGTGATGCTGGCCCTGCTGGCCGGTGCCGCGCTCACGGCCGTCGGGCGACGGCGCGCCCGCCGCTCCTGACCCGCACGAAGACGGATGCTTCGGACCACACCGGTCCGGAGCATCCGTCGTCGCGGTGGTCGGCGGTGCGCGCCACGCCTGCGAGAATCGAGGGCATGAGCGAGGAAGCGGCGACCGGCCAGACGAGCGACGAATCGACCGCGACGGTGACCACGCCGGCCGGGCACTGGTCGCGCCACGCGCCGTGGATCGCGGTGGTCATCGGGGTCGTCGTCCTCGTCGTCGACCAACTGACGAAGGTCTGGGCCGAGGCGACCCTGACGCTCGGTGAGCGCACACCCGTGCTCGGCGACGCGCTCGGCATCCAGCTCGCCTACAACCCCGGCGCGGCGTTCTCGCTCGGTGCGAATGCGACCTGGGTGTTCACGATCCTCGCCGGCATCGGTGTGGTCGTCGTCGCCTGGTTCGTGTGGCGCGTGCGTTCCCGGGTGTGGGCCGTGTGCCTCGGGCTCCTCCTCGGCGGGGCGACCACGCACTTCCTCGACCGCATGTTCCGGGATCCGTCCTTCGGCCAGGGGCACGTCGTCGACTTCATCGCCTACTTCAACTGGTTCATCGGGAACATCGCCGACATCGCCCTCTTCTTCGGGGTCGTGATGTTCCTGATCCTCACCCTCCGCGGCACGCCGCTTCGGCCGGCGCCCGAGGCGCCGGCCGAGGTCGGGGATCAGCCGGCCGGAGATCGGGCGGTCTGAGGCGTCGGCCCAGGGCCGGCGACGAGGTCAGATGGACGCGTCGGCCGGCACCGGGAGCGCCGGCTCCTCGGTCGCGTTCCGGCCAAACGCCCCGCGGTACCGCGCTGCCGGGTGCCGTGCATTGAGCCGCGGCTCGCCGAACAGCTGCTCGCGCAGCGTGGTGCCGGGGCCGTAGTCCGACCGCGCGAGCCCGCGGGCTCGGAGCGTGGGCAGCACGTCGCGGACGAACTCTTCGAAGGACCCCGGAATCACCCAGTTGATGACGTTGATGCCGTCGACGCCCGCGGCCTGCCACTCCTCGAGTGCGTCGGCGATCTGGTCGGCCGTGCCGACGAGCCGGGTCGAGCGCGAGATGAGCAGCGCGACGTCGCGGATGACGGGCTCGCGGTCGGTGATCGCCTTGGCGGCCCACTCGGTGAGGCCCTTCGCCGTGTTCGTCTCGACGTCCTTGATGGGCGTCTCGGGGTCGTACACGCGACCGGTCTTGTCGACGAGCGCGTGGTGCGCGAGGTATCCGTCGACCGACACGTACTTCTCGTACTCGGCCGCCTTAGCCTTCGCCTCCTCCTCGGTCGCGCCCACGACGAACGACAGCCCCTGGAAGAACTTGATGTCCTCCGGCCGCCGGCCGGCTTCGACCGCGAGCCGTCGAGTGTCGTCGATGAGCTCCTTCGCGATCGCGGGTGTGGGCGCGATGATGAACGTCGCCTCGGCGTTGCGCGCCGCGAACTGGCGGCCCGACGCGGACGAGCCCGCCTGGTAGAGCACGGGCGTGCGCTGCGGGGAGGGCGACGGCAGGTGCGGGCCCTGCACCTCGTACCGCTCGGAGACGTGGTCGATCTTGTGGATCTTCGTCGGGTCGGAGAAGACGCCGCGCTCCTTGTCCTTCAGCAGCGCGTCCTCATCCCACGAGCCCTCCCAGAGCTTGTAGGTCACGTCGACGTACTCCTCGGCCCACGCGTAGCGCTCGGTGTGGTCGGTGAGCCGCGGGTAGCCGAAGTTCCGCGCGCCGTTGTCCTGCAGCCCCGTCACGATGTTCCAGGCGATGCGGCCGCGCGAGATGTGATCCAGCGTCGAGACCTGGCGAGCGAAGTTGAACGGATGGTTCTGGGCGACGTTGCTCGTGAGCGCGAGGCCGATCTTCTCGGTGTGGGCGGCGAGTGCCGCGACGAGCGGGATCGGGTCGTTGCTCGGGATCTGCAGGCCCTCGCGGATGTACACGTCGAAGTCCGCGTCGGCGTCGCCGTAGACGCCCGTGACGTCGGCGAAGAACATGGCGTCGAACTTCGCCTCCTCGAGCAGCTTCGCGAGGCGGATCCACACGCCGACGTCGTTGAAGTCGACCTGACCGGCGTCGGGCCGCCGCCACTGGCCGTGGTGGATGTGCGAGCTCGTGTTCATCACGAACGCGTTCAGGTGCAATGGCGTGCGGGGCGGCGGGGTGGTCATGACTGGCTCCTCGGTTCGAAGGCGGGAATGGAGGCGATGAGCTCGCGCGTGTACGTCTCGCGCGGCCGGTTGAAGATCTCATCGGGCGGGCCCTCTTCGACGACGCGACCGTCCTTCATGACGAGTACGCGGTGGCTGAGGTGGGCGATGACGCCGAGATCGTGCGAGATGAACAGGTAGCTGAGCCCGAGCCGCTGCTGCAGCTCGACGAGCAGGTCGAGCACCTGGGCCTGGATCGTGACGTCGAGGGCCGACACGGCCTCGTCGAGGACGATGACGTCCGGCTCCGTCGCGAGCGCCCGCGCGATGGAGATGCGCTGGCGCTGCCCGCCCGAGAGACGCAGCGGGAACCGCGCGAGCACGGCGTCGGGGAGCCCCACCTGGTCGAGCAACTCGCGAAGTCGCGCGGCGCGTTCCTCGGCTGAGCGGATGCCTCGGGGCAGCGCATCGGCGAGGATGCGTTCGACGTTCCACCGGGGGTCGAAGCTCGAGAGCGGGTCCTGCGAGACGACCGCGATGCGCGAGCGCCGGGCACGGCGCCGACGTTCCGGCACGCTCGACCACGGCTCGCCGAGGAGCGTGACCTCGCCCCCGTCGGCGGACTCGAGCGCGAGCGCGATTCGGCCCGTCGTGCTCTTGCCCGAACCCGACTCGCCCACGACGCCGAGCGTCTCGCCGCGGTGCAGCGCGAACGACACGTCGTCCACGGCGAGCGTCGAGCTCCCGTCGGGCGCCCGGAACCGTTTGACGAGGCCGTGCGCCTCCAGCACGACCTCCGCCGAGGCATCCGTCGCCCGCTCGGCTGTTCCGCCTCGAACGGTCGCAGACGGCGGGTCATCGCCCGCCTGCACCCGCCATCCTCGACTCTTCGGCGAAGGCGCGGGCGAAGGCGAAGGCGTGGGCGCGGCGGTCGAGTCGGGGCCGACCGTGGGGCTGAGCGGGCGGCCGCGCGTGGCCTCGCTCGGCACGGCGGCGATGAGCGCCTTCGTGTACGACTCCCGCGGGTCTGTGAGCAGCGTCTCGGCCGGACCCTGTTCGACGACGCGGCCGTGCTGCATGACGAGCACGTGGTCGGCGAGCTGCGCGACCACCGAGAGGTCGTGGCTGATCAGGATGATCGAGGCGCCACGCCGCTTCGACTCCTCGAGCAGCGCGAGCACCTGGGCCTGCACCGTGACGTCGAGCGCCGTGGTCGGCTCGTCGGCGATGATCACATCGGGGTCGAGCGCGAGCGCCGACGCGATCAGCGCGCGCTGGCGCAGACCGCCCGAGAGCTGACCCGGCCGCTGGCGGGCGCGCAGCTCGGGCGCGGGCACGCCGACCGCGGTGAGCAGATCGACGACCTTCTTCCGCCGCGGTCCGCGGCCCCGCCAGCCGTGCAGCCGCAGGCCCTCGCCGATCTCGGCGCCGACCGGCCTGAGGGGGTCGAGCGAGACGAGCGCGTCCTGGAGGATGAAGCCGACCTCGGTGCCGCGGATACGGCGCCAGGTGCGATCGGGCAGGTCGCGCACGTCGCGGCCGTGCACCTCGAGCGCTCCGGCCTCGACCTTCGCGCCGCGGCCCGTGAGCCCCACGATCGTGCGCGCCGTCACCGACTTGCCCGACCCCGACTCGCCGACGATCGCGACGCACCGCCCCGGGTGCAGATCGAACGAGACGCCCTCGACGATCCGGCGCTCGCCGGCGTTCGTGGCGAACGAGACGGACAGGTCGCGGATGGACACGCGCGGATGCGGCGGGCTCGCCGCATCTCGGCGTTCGAGCGCGGGCCTCCGGTCGGCCCCGGTGCGCTGGTCGGTGACGGTCATGACTGCTCTCCCTTCTCGAGGAACACCTGGAGGTGGCGGCCGAGCGTGGTCGCAGCGAGCGCGAGCAACACGATCACGAGGCCCGGTATCACGGTGAGCCAGCCGGCCTCCGTGATGTAGGCGCGGCCCGCGTCGAGCAGCGCGCCCCACTCGGGCGACGGCGGTGCGACGCCGAGCCCGAGGAACGACAGGCTCGACGCCCACACGATCGACTGCCCGATCGAGAGCGCGAAGATCGCCACTAGTGGCCGCAGCGCGTTCGGCAGGATGTGCCGGCGCAGGATGCGCCCGCGTGGGTGCCCGAGCGCGGTCGCCGCCTCGACGTACGCGGAGTCCTTCGCCGTGAGGATCTGGCCGCGCACCATGCGCGCATAGCCGGGCGCCGTGCCGATGCCGACCGCGAGGATCTGGGTCAGCGCCGACGGACCGAGCACCGCGATGAGCAGCAGGGAGAGCAGCAGGGCGGGGAACGAGAACGCGACCTCGAGCAGCCAGCCGACGACGGACGAGGCCACCCGGCCGCCCAGGGCCGCGAGCGTACCGAGCACGATCGCGAGCGACAGGCTCACGGCCGCCGCACCGATGCCGATGCCGAGCGACTCGCGGGTGCCGAAGACGACGCGCGAGTAGAGGTCCCGGCCCGATTCGTCGGTGCCGAACCAGTGCGCGGCCGATGGCGGCTGGAGCGATGCGGGCAGGTCGATCGCGAACGGGTCGTGCGTCGCGAGCAGCTGCGGCCAGAGTGCCGCGAGCGCGAAGACGCCCGCGCCGGCCACTGCGATGACGACGTCCCAGGAGATGCGCGACGAGCGCGGTCGGCGGCCGCCCGTACGGACCGCGGGTTCGGGCGCGATGGTGGTCATGCGGTCCTCCTCAGGCGCGGATCGACGAGCACGTACGCGACGTCGACGACGAGGTTCGCGATCACATAGAACGCGGCGATGAGCATGACCACGCCGATGACGACGGGCATGTCCTGCGAGTTCACGGCCGAGACGAGCACGCTGCCGATGCCGGGCCGTGCGAACACGGCCTCGACGACGACCGCGCCCGAGATGGTCGCACCGAGCGCCCAGCCCGAGAGCGTGATCGCCGGCAGCACCGCGTGTCGCAGCACATGCCGGAGGCGGACCCCCGTGTCACCCATGCCGCGCGTGCGGGCACTGAGCACGAACGGCTGGTCGAGTGCGCGCTCGAACTCGGTGCGCGTGGCCTGGCCCATGAAGCCGGCGAGTGGGATCGCGAGCGTGAGCGCCGGGAGGATGAGTCCGTGCAACCCGGTGCCGCCGATGACGGGGAACCAGCCGAGCCCGAGCGCGAACACGAGCAGCAGGATGATGCCCAGCCAGTAATGGGGGAGGCCGGCGGTCACGGTGTCGACGAACCCGCCGATCGCGCGCACGCGGGGTCCCCGGCCGGCGGTCAGCGAGACCCACACGATCATGAGGATCCAGGCGAACAGCAGCGCCGTGAGCGTGAGCACGATCGTCGCGCCCAGCTGGTCGGCGACGATCGCGAGCACCGGCCGGTGCTGCTGGTAGGACGTGCCCAGGTCGCCCGTCACGAGCCCGCGCAGATAAGTGAAGTACTGCACCAGGGTCGGGTCGTCGAGGTGGTACTCGGCGATGATCGGCGCGAGCTCCTCAGGTGTGCGTTCGATGGCCTGCCCGTTGCGGATGTTCAGGATCGCCGTCGCCCGGTCGCCCGGGATCGACGCCTGCGCGAAGAACGCGGCGGTCGCCGCGCCGAGCAGCACGAGCACGGCAGCGAGCGCCTTACCGGCGACGAGACGGAGGGGACCGAGGCCGCGCGCGGCCGCCGTGAGCCCTCGCCCGGACGGCGCCGGCGGGGCCGCGAGGACCCCGGCCGGTGCCGTCACGGGCGACGCCGCCGCCTCAGCTGACGAATCGTGCGTCATAGAAGGTCGGTCCTCCCTGCGAGTGCTCCTGCTTCACGCCGTCGAGCTCCGGGGAGATCGCCAGCGTGGAGAGGCGGTCGTAGATGCCGATGGCGAGTGCATGGTCGGCGATGTACTCCTGGGCCTCGGCGTACAGCGCGTTCTGCGCATCGACATCGGCCGTGGAGTTGGCCTCGAGGATGATGGCCTCGAGCTCGGGGTAGTTCGTGAACGAGTCGTTGTTGTAGTTCGGCCACTCTGGCGTCGACTGCCGCCAGTTCACGTAGAGGATGCCGCTCGTCACCGCCGTCCAGTACCCCGGGTAGATGTCGCGCTCGCTCGGGCCGCCGTACGCGCCCGAGAACAGCTCGGCCTGCGGCACGGGGATCAGCTCGACCTTGAAGCCGGCCTGCTTGGCCTGCTCCTGCACGCCCTGCAGGATCGAGGCGCCGTCGGCGTTGATGATCGATCCAGCGCCGTACGGCAGCACGATGTCGAGCGTCTCGCCGTCCTTGGTGCGGTAGCCGTCGGCGTCCGTCCCGGTCCAGCCGGCCTCGTCGAGCAGCGCCTCGGCCTGGTCGAGGTCGAACGTGTACCGGTCGGCGGCCTCCTGGCTCCAGCCCGGCGTGCTCTGGCTCACGCCGCCGTTGCCCTCGTAGGGGATGACGCCGCGGCCGATCGTCTCGACGAGCGTCTGGCGGTCGAGCGAGTAGGCGAATGCCTGGCGCACGCGCTCATCCGTGAACGGCCCCTCGGCCGTGTTGAAGGTGAGCTGTTGCGGTCGGCCGCCCGTGACGTACTTCTCAAGGGTGAAACCGGCCTGCTCGGTGCTGTTCCACTGCACCGCCGGCACATCGTAGATCGCGTCGACCTCGCCGCTCTTGAGCGCGGCGACGCGGGTCGTCGCATCGGCGACGAACTTCCAGACGACCTCCTCGACGTGCGCCGGCCCCGTGTGGCCGGCGTTGGCGGGCGGCGAGGTGTACTCGTCGTTGCGCGTGAGCACGATCTCCTGACCGCGGTTCCAGTGGTCGACCACGAATGCGCCCGTCCCGATCGGCGACTCGCAGTTCGCTTCGTCGCTGCGCGTCTCGAGCGCCTCCTGCGACTGGATGCCGAAGTAGCCCTGCGTCAACGTCTCGGCGAGGCGGGGGTACGGCTTCGAGAGGTCCACCTGCACCGTCAGCTCGTCGACCGCCGAGGCGCCCTCGTAGTAGCCGCCGAGCCAGGCGAGTGCCGTGCCGTTGCCGCCGTGGTTCACCCAGTGGTCGAAGTTGTAGGCGACGGCCTCGGCCGTGAGCGGCGAGCCGTCCGTGAACGTGACCCCGGGCTTGAGCTCGAAGGTCCAGTGCAGGCCGTCGTCGCTCACCCCCCACTCCTCGGCGAGCCACGGCACGGCCGTGCCGTCTTCGTCGAGTGAGACGAGGCTGTCGAGCACGTTCGCGCTCAGGTAGGCCTGCTCGATCCAGCCGCCGAACACGCACGCCGGCTCCTGCTGGTGTGCGTAGACGATGGTGCCGCCGTCGACCGGATCGCCGGCCGCGGCCTGGCCACCCGCGGCGCATCCGGCCAGCGCGAACGTGGCGGCTGCGGCGACGGCGAACGCCGGGAGGGCGCGTGGTCGTGAGGTCATGGGGGCTCCTTCGAGGCATCCGGTCGATGCGAGGCATCCGGTCGATGCGACGCATCCGGTCGATTGAGCGGCGACGCTACCCAGCCCACGTCGCGACCCGCGACCGCATGCCGTCACATGCGTTATCGAAGGTCACCGGACGTCACCGACCACGAGCCGTCGAGCGATCCGGCAGCCCCGACGCGTCGAGTGTGTCGCCGGTTTACGTCCCGCGACGGGGTCTTACCGTGGTGACGTCGCTGCGCTGGCGAGCACCGGGCCGCGCCGCATACGGTCACAGCATGTCCGATGCACTCTCGCTGGTCGCCGTCTCCGGCAGCCTGCACACGCCGTCCAAGACCACCGTGCTCGCGAGCGAGATCCTCGACCGGTTCACCGAGGCGTTCGCCGCCGCCGGGCTCGAGGTCGAGCCGACGTTGCTGGAGCTCAGTGACATCGGCCGGGAGTTCTCGGGCGCACTGAGCCGGTCGGAGTTGAGTCCCGCGGCCGAGGAGGCGGTTCGGAGCATCGAGTCGGCGACCTTGCTGATCGTCGCGAGCCCGGTCTACCGGGCGAGCTTCACGGGCCTGTTCAAGCACGTGTTCGACTTCGTCGGCCAGTATGCGCTGATCGACAAGCCCGTGCTGCTCGCGGCGACGGGTGGCAGCGATCGGCACGCGCTCATCATCGAGCACCAGTTCCGTCCCCTGTTCTCGTTCTTCCAGGCGATCACGCTCCCGATCGGGGTGTACGCGAGCGACGGCGACTTCGTCGACTACCGGATCGAGTCCGATGCGCTGCACGAGCGGATCGATCAGGCGGTGCTGCGCGGGGTGCCGGTGGTCCGCGGCACCCTCCCGCAGTCGCTCTCGGAGTACGTGTCGATCTGGTGACCGCCCGCGGGGGCGGGCCGGCGCGCCCGAGTTGCGCCCGCGCCCGCCGTTTGCGACGCTGAGGGACGTGCCGCCCGACTCGCGTTCCCTGCTGGCGGGTCTGACGTGGAAGCGGTTCCTGATCGGGGCCGGCGGCGCCCTCGTCCTGCTCGTGCTCGTGGTCGCCGCGGCCCGCGGCCTGCGCACCCTTCCGGGCGTGCAGGCGTTCATCGAGACCTACCCGGGTCACCGCGAGCTCGCGCCCGGTGGTCCGGTCGGGATCCCGGCCTGGCTCGGCTGGCAGCACTTCCTGAACGTCTTCTTCCTGGTGCTGCTCGTGCGCACCGGGCTCATCATCCGGTCGAAGCAGCGGCCGCCGGCGTTCTGGACCAGGGACAACTCGCGGTTCCCGCGCACGAAGGGCACGCCGCGTCGCCTCGGCATCTCGGTGTGGCTGCACCTCGTCGTCGACGTGTTCTGGGTGCTGAACGGTGTCGTCTACGTCGTGCTGCTCTTCGCGACCGGGCAGTGGCTCCGGGTCGTGCCGACGAGCTGGGACGTCGTGCCGAATGCGATCTCGGTCGTCCTGCAGTACGCGTCGCTCGAATGGCCCGTCGAGCACGCGTGGCTCTACTACAACGACGCGCAGGTGCTCTCGTACTTCGCGGTCGTCTTCATCGCGTCGCCCATCGCGATCGTGACCGGGCTCCGGCTCTCTCCGGTGTGGCCGCGCGAGGGGCGTTTGACCTCGCTGCCGTCGGAGCGCACGGCGCGTGCGCTGCACTTCCCGACCATGCTCTTCTTCGTGCTCTTCACGTTCGTGCACGTCGTGCTCGTCCTCACGACCGGCGCACTCAGAAACCTGAACGCCATGTATGCCTCGCGCGATGCCGACGACTGGGTCGGCTTCGCCGTGTTCGCCGTCTCGGTCGTCGTGCTCGTCGCGGGTTGGCTGATCGCCCGGCCGCTCGTACTCGCGCCCGTCGCGGAACGTTTCGGTTCGCTCCGCCGCATGCCGCCGCCGCCGCGCCGGGACACGCCCGCGAACTGACGTGTCACGGTCCGGCTGGACAACGCAGCCGTGCTGCGCTTCCATTGGAGCACGTGACGCGGAGGGGGCGTCCAGCAATGGCACCAGAGCAGCATCCGTTCGACGACGACACCGTCGAGCCTGCCCCGCAGCCGTACCGGCACAAACGAGGCCGGGACTTCACGGAGACCCGGACCGCTCACGGCGTGCTCGGCGGCATGATCGGGCTCGTCGTCGCGAGCGCCGCGGCCGGCGCGCTCGTGGCCACCGCGGCCACCCCGGCGATCTCGATGGTGAGCGTCACCGCGACGAGCACCATCGGCATGTTCGAGAACCTGCCGGGCTACCTCGAGATCGGCGAGCTCTCCGAGAAGAGCAACATCTACGCCACGGCGTCCGACGGCTCACCCGTGCTGCTCGCCTCGTTCTACGACCAGAACCGGGTGCAGGTCGGCTGGGACCAGGTCAGTCAGTACGTCAAGGATGCCGCGGTCGCGGGCGAGGACCCGCGGTACTACGACCACGGCGGCATCGACCTCCAGGGCACGCTCCGGGCGGCCGTCACGACGGCATCCGGCCGCGACACGCAGGGCGGATCGTCCATCGCGCAGCAGTACGTCAAGAACGTGCGCGTGCAGGAGTGCGAGCGCGAAGCCGTCGACGAGACGGCGCGTGACGAGTGCTATGCGGCGGCCACCGAGACCAGCATCGATCGCAAGCTCAAAGAGATGCGGCTCGCGATCGGCGTCGAGAAGCGGTACAGCAAGGACCAGATCCTGCTCGGCTATCTGAACATCGCGGGGTTCGGCGGCACCGTCTACGGCATCGAGGCGGCGGCGAACTACTACTTCTCGACCACGGCCGCGAACCTCACCCTCGCGCAGGCCGCGTCGCTCGTGGCGATCGTGAACAACCCGGTGAAGTTCCAGCTCGACCGGCCCGAGAGCGAGACGAACGGCGCGGCGAGCGGCTACGCCGAGAATCACCGGCGGCGCGATTACATCCTGAACCAGATGCTCGAGTACACGAAGATCACGCAGGCCGAGTACGACATCGCGATCGCGACGCCCGTCGAGCCGGCGATCAGTGAGCCGAGCACCGGCTGCCAGACCGCGGGCGGCAGCGCGTACTTCTGCGACTACGTCGCGCACATCCTGCAGAACGACGAGACGTTCGGCGCCGACGCCTCGACGAGGTTCCTGAACTTCCGGCGCGGCGGCTACGACGTCTACACGACGCTCGATCTCGACCTGCAGGTCGCCGCCGAGCGGGCGATCGCGGAGAACGTGCCGTCGACCTACCCCGGCTGGGACGTGGGCGGTGTGATCTCGAGCGTGCAGGTCGGCACCGGCCGGGTGCTCGCGATGGCGCAGAACAAGTCGTACAGCCAGGACCCGAACGTCGTCGCCGGGCGACCCGACTACACCGGCATCAACTACAACACCGACTACGACTACGGCGGCTCGAGCGGGTTCCAGCCGGGGTCGTCGTACAAGGTCTTCACGCTGGCCGAGTGGCTCACCGAGGGCCATGGGCTCAGCGAGCGCACGGACTCGCGGCTGCGCAGCAACTGGGGCGCCTTCCGAGACAGCTGCCTCGGCACACAGGTCGCCGATGCCGGCTGGAACCCGCGCAATGACGCGGGGGAGTCGGGTGCGAACTACACGGCGTTGCAGTCGACGATCCAGTCGATCAACACGGGCTTCCTGGGCATGGCGAAAGAGCTCGACCTGTGCGGCATCGCGCAGACCGCGGAGCGGTTCGGTGTCCACCGCGCCGACGGGAACCCGCTCTTCCAGGGGCCGTCGGCCGTGATCGGCACGAACGAGGTGGCGCCGCTCAGCATGGCCGTCGCCTTCGCGGGCATCGCGAACAACGGCGTCTCGTGCACGCCGATCGCCATCGACCGCATCGTCGGGCGCGACGGCGAAGAGCTCCCGGTACCGCAGTCGACCTGTGCGCCGGCCGTCTCGCCCGAGGTCGCCGCCGGCATGCACTACGGCATGACGCGCGTCATGTCGAGCGGAACCGGCCAGGCCTCGAGCGGAGCCATGGACCCGTGGGTCCCGGTCCTCGGCAAGACCGGCACGACCGACGGCGCGAAGGACACGTGGATGGTCGGGGCGACCTCCAAGGTCGCCACCGCCGCCGCGGTGGTCAGCGTGACGGGCGATGCGAACCAGCGAGGCATCTCCTTCGACTCCGGCCAGGCCGCGACGGCGCGTCATCGCATGTGGCCGGCGGTCATGTCGGTCGCGGCCGCGAAGTACGGCGGTGACGGGTTCACCGAGGCCGGGCCGGGACCGGTCACGGGGCGACAGTCGGTCGCGCCCTCGCCGGGCGCCGACGACGACGACGCGGACGAGGTCGAGTAGGTCGGCGGACGCCTCGGGCTGCGCGGGCCCGAGACATCCGTCTCAGAAATCGAGCGTGTCGCCCGGCTCGAGCGCCAGGTATTCGCCGCCGCCCTGCTCGGTCGCCCAACGCAGACGTGCGTTCGACAGATCTTTGCCGGCTCGCGAGAGCACCATCTCGTGGGTCGGGAACGCGCGCTTCGGTGCGACCTCGACGACGTAGTCCATCGACTCCGCGATCTTCATCCAGGGGGCGCCGGCCGGCGCCGCGAGCACGTCGACCTCGACGCCCTCCGGCACGCTGAACGAGTCTCCCGCGTAGTAGAGCGCGTCGTTGACGAGCACGCCGAGATTGTCGACGACGGGGATCGACTCGTGGATCACCGCGTGCCGGCCGCCGAAGAACCTGAGCCGGAACGGCGCGACCTCGAGCTCGTCGCCCGCGTGCACCGCTTCGACCTCGATGCCCTTGTCGGCCGCGGCGCGGACGACACCGGCGGGGCCGAACAGACGCACACCGGGGCTCTTGGCGGCGATGCGCCCGAGTTGCTCGGGTGTCCAATGGTCGTCGTGCTGGTGCGTGATCACGACCGCGACCGCCCCGGAGGCCTCGGTGATCGGCGTCGTGAACTTGCCGGGGTCGATGAACAGCCGCGAGCCGGAATCCTCGATCATGAGCGCCGCGTGCTCGAACTTCGTCAGTCGCATGCGTCGAGCCAACACGAGCGTCGAGCCGGGACGCAAGCCATTGCGAACCGTGTCACCTGCGCGGTACGAGGGCGTGCGACTGCCAGAATCGGGAGCGTGACCCGACCGGTGGAGCGCCTCCTCGTCGCCGTCAACCCTGCCGCATCGTTCGGTCGCAACCGCGAGGTCGGCGGTGTCGTGGCCACACGGCTCGTCGCCGAGGGCTACGACGTCCAGCTGATGCGCGAGGCGAACCTCGAGCTGCTGCGGCGGGAGACCGAGGAGGCGTTCGCACGCGGGGTGGATGGCCTCGTCGTCGTCGGCGGCGACGGCATGGTGTCGCTCGGTGTCAATGTGCTCGCCGGCTCCGACGTGCCGTTCGGTCTCGTCGCGGCCGGCACCGGGAACGACTTCGCCCGGGCGCTCGGGGTCCCGCACGACGACCCGGTCGCCGCACTGGACGCACTCGTCGCCGCGCTCGAGCGTCCTCCGACGGCCGTGGACGTCGCGGTCGCGCGGCACGGCGAGCTCACGACCCGGTACGGCGTCGTGCTGTCGGCGGGCTTCGATGCGATCGTGAACGAGCGGGCGAACCGGATGGTGCGGCCTCGCGGCCCGAACCGCTACCTGCTCGCCCTGATGCGTGAGCTCGCGACGTTCCGGCCGCGCGAGTACGTGCTGGAGATCGACGGGGTGCGGCGCACGCAGCGCGCGATGCTGGTGTCGGTGGCGAACACGTCGTCGCTCGGCGGAGGGCTGCGGATCGTGCCCGACGCCGAGCTCACCGACGGCCTGCTCGACGTGTTCATCGTGCATCCGCTGAGCCGGGCTGCGCTGCTGCGCGTCCTGCCGAAGGTCTACGAGGGGGCACATGTGGACCATCCCGCGGTCGAGTTCGTGCGGGCGCGTCGCGTCAGGATCGAGGCCGACGGGGTGGTCGCCTACGCCGACGGCGAGCGCATCGGACCGCTGCCCGTCGAGGTCGACGTGGCTCCGGCAGCGCTCCGCGTCTTCCGCTGAACGACGGCGTCTTGGCGGGTCCCGCCTCGATTTGGAAACGCTCTGGAACGTGTGTCATACTCTCTGAGTTGCAAAAACGGCCCCATCGTTTAGCGGCCTAGGACGCCGCCCTCTCACGGCGGTAGCGCGGGTTCAAATCCCGCTGGGGTCACCAGCTGCACAGCGAGCAGAACCCCCTCCATCCGGAGGGGGTTCTTCTCGTTTCGGGCGGGCTCAGCGGCGAGGTTCGGCGGGCTCGCGCGGGTGGTCGCCGTTGGGGGATGCCCCGTGCTCGCGGTGCTCGACCGGCTCACCGTGCTCGCGTGATCGGGCCGGGTCGGCGACCGGCGAGTAGGCGACGGGGAGGCCGTCGTGGATCTCGTGCGGGCGGACGCGGTGATACGACATGCGGTCGATCCAGGCGAGCGCGAGGGCGCTCAGGATGAACACGCAGTGGATGATGACCTGCCACATGACGCCCGTCGACGTGTAGCCGTCGTCGCCCTCGCCGATGCCGTCGTCGTCGAGGGGGCCGACCTCGATGAACGTCTTCAGCAGGTGGATGGACGAGATGCCGATGATCGCCATCGCGAGCTTGACCTTCAGCACGTTCGCATTGACGTGACTGAGCCACTCGGGCTGGTCGGGGTGGTTCTCGACGTTGATGCGCGAGACGAAGGTCTCGTAGCCGCCGATGATCACCATGATGAGCAGGTTCGCGATCATCACGACGTCGATGAGGCCCAGCACGGCGAGCATGATGGCCGCCTCGTCGAGGTGCGACGGGTCGGCGAGGACCGTCTCGGCGAGATGCCAGAGCTCGAACATGAAGACGACCACGTAGACCGCCTGGGCGACGATCAGCCCGAGGTAGAGCGGGGCCTGCAACCAGCGGCTGGTGAAGATGAGTCCGCCGATCGCGCGACCCCACGGGGCGGAGCGTGATCCGGACAGGGGCGAAGGGGGCGTCGTAGGGGCGCGCACGGATCTCCTTTTTCAGTTCAGCGAATGCAGTCTACGTAACCCGCGGTCGGATAGAATTCCGCGCGTGCTTGCCCTCCCCGCCTGGTTCGAGATCGGGTCACTGGTCGTCCTCACGCTGATCCTCGTCGGCGACCTCCTGCTCGTCCTGAAGCGACCGCACGTGCCGTCGTTCAAGGAGTCGACCCTGTGGGTCGCGTTCTACGTCGCGCTCGCGCTGGTCTTCGCCGGGCTCATGTTCGTCCTCGGCGACGCCGAGCACGGCGGGCAGTTCCTCGCCGGCTGGCTCACCGAGTACAGCCTCTCGATCGACAACCTGTTCGTGTTCGTGATCATCATGGCCAGGTTCTCGGTGCCGAGGAAGCTGCAGCAGGAGGTGCTGATGGTGGGCATCATCATCGCCCTCGTCCTACGTGGCATCTTCATCCTGCTCGGCGCCTCGCTGATCGAGAACTTCAGCTGGATCTTCTACCTCTTCGGCGCGTGGCTCGTCTGGACGGCGATCCAGCAGGTGCGCGGCGACCACGAAGACGAGGACTCCGAGACCTTCATCGTGCGGATGCTCCGCAAGCGCGTGTCGATCACTGACGAGTACGACGGGGTGAAGCTCCGCACCACCGTCGACGGCCGACGGTACTTCACGCCCATGATCATCGTGTTCGTCGCGATCGGCACGACCGACCTGCTCTTCGCACTCGACTCGATCCCCGCGATCTTCGGCATCACGCAGAGTCCGTTCATCGTGTTCACGGCCAACGTGTTCGCCCTCATGGGCCTGCGGCAGCTCTACTTCCTGCTCGGCGGCCTGCTCGAACGGCTCGAGTACCTCAAGTACGGCATCGCCTTCATCCTGGCGTTCATCGGCGTCAAGCTCGTGCTGCACGCCATGCACGAGAACGAGCTGCCGTTCATCAACGGCGGTGAGCACATCGAATGGGCGCCCGAGATCTCGACCTGGATGTCGCTCATCGTGATCGTGGCGGCAATGGCCGTCGCGACCGTCGCGAGCCTCGTCAAGGCGCGGCTCGACGCGAAGCGGCGCGGCCACACGCTCATGGAAGAGGTCCCGCACTTCACCGAGGACACACCGGGCAAGCACGACCAGTAGCCGCGGCATGGGCGATGGGCGGCCGACACCGCGGCGGCATCCGGTCGGCGCTCGTGTTGGTAGCGTGGTCCCGGCGTGTCCGGTGTCCGGGCCATGGGGGATCGACGTGCGCCGGTGGACCGATGCGGAGAGTACGGAGGTGAGTCGTGTCGACTGACGAGGAGGGCAGATCCTCGCTGCCACACGGGTCGGCGGTCGTCGCGTACAGTGCGCGAACCGACGTCGGCCGGGTGCGGAGCGTCAACGAGGACGCGTATCTCGCCGCCGCCCCGGTCTACCTCGTCGCCGACGGCATGGGCGGCCATGCCCGTGGCGACGCGGCGAGCCATGCGGTGCTCGAGACCTTCCGACGGCACCTCGAACCCGAGCGCTCGACGACGCCCGAGCAGGTGCTCGATGCGATCCACTCCTCGAACGATGCGGTCCGCGCGCTGAGCGAGGAGGGCGAGGAGGGCACGGCGGTGGCCGGCACCACGCTCGCCGGCGTCGCACTCGTGGACGCCGGTGACGGCGAACTGCGCTGGATGGTGTTCAATGTCGGCGACTCCCGGGTCTACGCGTGGGATGGGCGCCGGCTCGAGCAGGTCAGTGTCGACCACTCGGCGGTGCAGGAACTCCTCGATGCCGGCGTGATCGAGCCCGAAGAGGCCGAGCGCCATCCCGATCGCAACGTGATCACCCGCGCGCTCGGCGCCGACGCGTTCGTCGAACCCGACGTCTGGCTGGTGCCGGCGACCGGACGACAGGTCTTCCTCGTGTGCTCCGACGGACTCACCAAGGAGGTCGACGACGACACGATCGCCCGGGTGCTCGCCGGCGGCGGCGGCCACGCGGCGGGCATCGCCGGCGAACTCGTCGACCTCGCACTCGAACGCGGCGGCCGCGACAACGTCACCGCCGTCGTCGTCGAGTCGGAGTGCGGCGACGTCTCGCGCGCCGACGACGAGACCACCAAAGACCGTGAGGACGCCGTCGGCGGCGACCTCGATGAGACCGCCCCTCGGCGCGGATCCAACGCATGACCGCATACGTACTCGACAGCCAGGATCGCTGGGTCGCACTCGTGCGCGGGGCGGCGGTGCTCATGCTGCCGCGCACCGCGAACGACCTGCCGGAGCTCTGGGAGGCGCTCACCGCGGCCGACCAGGTCGGCGCCGTGCTGGGTCGTCTCACCCGCGACGGGCTCGCCGATGTGCCGCCGTTCGCAATGGTCGCGGGCGCCGATCGCCGCCGCGTGATCGTGCGCGGCGGGTTCCGGGTCGTCGCGGCCGGGGAAGAGATCACGGCCTCGGGCGTCTCGACGTGGGTCGAGCGGATCGTCGCCGCCGATGCACCGTACGAGGTGATCGCGCCGTTCGCGCCGGTCGCCGACGACCTCGACGCATGGCCCGTCGACGACGGCATGGTTCCTGCCTCGATCGTGCGCTCCGACGAGCTGCCGGTCCACCCGGCGGCGGCGGCGCCCTCCCTCGAGGCCGCCGGCGCGCCGGCCGATCCTCCGGCGCCCGCCGATCCTCCGGCGCCCGCCAAGGCATCCGTCGAGGCACCGGCCGCGCCGGCCGCGCCGCCGCCCGCACCGGTGACGGCCGAGACCGCGGTCGTGGCCGAGGAGACCATGGTGCCGCTGGCGGACGACGCGGTCGACGACGCGACGATCGTCGTCGCGAAGCCACCCACGTCGCCGAAGCCCGCGAAGCCTCCGGCGCCTTCGACATCGGCGACGGTGGCCGATGCGGACCCGGCCGGCGATCACGACGGGCTCACGATCGCGGTCACCGCGCTGCAGGAGCTCCGCGGCCGGGCGAAGCGGTCGGCCTCGGGCGAGGCATCCGACACCGGCACGACGGGCGACGCCGACGCGCCCGCCGGCCTCCCGGCGGTGACGCTCCGTCTGCCCGGCGGCAGCGACGAGCCGCTGACCGGCGAGATCGTCCTCGGACGGTCGCCGAGCGTGAGCCGAGCGAGCGGGACCTCGCTGCCGCGGCTGGTGACCATCGGTGCGGGGGACCCCGACATCTCACGCAGTCACGTGCGGATCGGCATCGAGGGTGGCACCGTCGTGGTCACGGACCTGCATTCGCGCAACGGCACGAGCATCCTGCAGCCCGGCCGGGCACCGGTCAAACTCCGGGCCGGCGAGCCGACCCCGGTGCTCGTCGGAACCGTCGTCGATCTCGGCGGCGGGTGCGAAGTCGCCGTGGTGGCCGGCTGATGCGGCGCGCGGCGTCCGATCCGCCCGAGCTGCCCGGATACCGGTACGTGAGCCTGCTCGGCTCGGGCGGGTTCGCGGACGTGTTCCTCTACGAGCAGCGACTCCCGCGCCGCCAGGTCGCCGTCAAGGTCCTGCTCGCCGACGACCTCACCCGCGACACGCGTGCCCAGTTCGTCGCCGAGGCGAACCTCATGGCGCAGCTCTCCGCGCACCCCTACATCGTCACGATCTTCCACGCCGACGTCGCCGAAGACGGACGCCCCTACTTCGTCATGGAGTACTGCTCGGGTCCGAACCTCGCGGCGCAGGCGAAGCGGTCCCCGCTCGGCGTCGAGGATGCGCTGCGGATCGGCATCCGCATCGCGGGCGCGGTCGCGACCGCGCACGGCGCGGGCATCCTGCACCGCGACATCAAGCCCGCCAACGTGCTCACCAACGACTACGGCTGGCCGGCGCTCAGCGACTTCGGCATCTCCTCGACGCTCGAGGGCGACCTGCCGGTGCACACCATGACCGCGGGCGAGGCGGCCGCGACCGGTGGCGGACAATCCGCGATCGGCATGAGCGTGCCCTGGTCGGCGCCCGAGCTCTTCGACGACGATCCGAGCGCCGACACGCGCAGCGACGTGTTCTCGCTCGCGGCGACCGTGCACACGCTGCTCGCCGGCCGATCGCCGTTCGAGATCCCGGGGCGGTCGAACGGCTCGCTCGACCTGATCGGCCGCATCGAGCGCGGCGCGATCACGGCCATCGGCCGTGCCGACGTCCCGCGGAGCCTGCAGGAGGTGCTGCGCACCGGCATGGCCGTCCGGCCGGCCGACCGCTACCAGAGCGCCGTGGAGTTCGCGCGCGCCCTGCAGCGGATCGAGCTCGAACTGGGCTACTCGGCCACGTCCATCGAGGTGCCGAACCTGGCGCCCGAGCCGGGCGCCCCCGAGCGCGAGGCTGACTCGTCCGAGGATGCCGATGAGACCCGCGCGCGGTCGGTGCGGACCGTCCACGCGCAGCCCGGCGACGACGAGACGCGTGCACGCGCCCCGCAGCGGATCGAGGCGCAGGGCCCGGCGCCCATCGACGCGGTCGACGACCGGACGGTCGTCCGCTCGGCCGCGCCGGCGGCGCAGGCCGTACCGGGCCGGCCGGAGCCCGACGAGCACACGGTCCTGCGGTCGGGGCCGCGAACCGGCTCGGTCGCCGGGCCGGGTGCGGCCTCGAGTCCTGGGCACGCCACGGCCACCACCCCCGCGACCAGCGCGAAGAAGTCCCGTGTGGGCGTCGTCGTCGCGAGCATCGCGGGCGCGGTCGTCGTGGCCGCGGTCGGCATCGCGATCGCGGTGGCGGTGACCGCCCCGCCGCGCACGACCGAGGCCGAGCCGACGCAGCGCGCGACCGGCGAGGACGCTGTCGTCGCGGCGACCGTGCCGCAGCCCTCCGTCGCACCGGGCGTGCCCTCGGCCGACGGGTCGAGCGTGAGCTTCGCGGTCACGCACGAGCCGGCCGAGGAGGGCGATCGCTATCGTTGGCAGCGCGCCGACGGTTCGGGTGAGACCGCGGTCGCCGACTCCGGCCAGATCGTCGTCGCGCCGGTGTCGCCCGGGCAGACCGTGTGCATCGACGTGCAGGTGCAGCGCGGCAGCAAGACGTCGGAGACCAGCAGGGGGTGCACACCGTGAAGCCGTTGAAGCTCGAGTTCTGCGGGGAATGGACGACGATCGAGCCGGGGCGGCCGTTCGGCATCGGCCGCGAGTCGGATCTCGTGATCGACGACAATCCCTACCTGCATCGCACGTTCCTCACGTTGGACGCCGCACACGACCTGTGGTGGCTGCACAATGTCGGCCAGCTGCTCTCCGCGACCGTCTCGGATGCCTCGGGCAGCGTGCAGGCCTGGCTCGCGCCGGGGGCGCGGTTGCCCGTCGTGTTCCAGACGATGCACGTGCTGTTCAGCGCCGGTTCGACGACGTACGACTTCACCATCCACGCCGAGGCCGACGTCTACACGACCTCGCTCACCGCGGGGACCTCCGACGCCGGCACGACGATCATGCCGGTGTCGCTCACGCCCACGCAGCGGCTGCTGATCCTCGCGCTCGCCGAACGCGTCCTCGCGCAGCCCACGGCGGGCCGGGCGACGGTGCCCTCGTCGGCCGAGGCCGCCGCGAGGCTCGGCTGGAGCATGACGACCTTCAACCGCAAGCTCGACAACGTGTGCGAGAAGCTCGACAAGATCGGCGTGCACGGGCTGCGCGGCGGGCGCGGCCGGCTCGCCACGAACCGGCGCGCACGCCTGGTCGAGTACGCGGTCGCCACCCGCCTGGTGAGCATCGACGATCTGCCGCTCCTCGACGCGAATCTCGAGCAGTCCGCCGGCTGAGCGAGGCCGCTCGCCGGAGGGTCCACTACCGATCCGGCGGTCATGGGGAGAAGTCCCCGTTCTGGGGACAGTCCTCCGCATGTAGGGTAGATCGCGGTCCACGCCTGGTGCCGTGGTTCCAAGACGTTCGCGAGGGTGGATCCGGGAGATGGCATGGGGTGGCTGAGCTCTCGTCTCGCTGCCCGGAAGTCCGTCGCGACGACGGCCGCCATCGCGGTGCTGGCCGGGGTGCCGATCGGCATCGCCGTGCTGCACCAGGGATTCCCGGTCACCGATCCCGACCTGCATGTCCGCGATGTATGGGTGACGAATGCGGAAGAGCTCGCGGCGGGGCGCTTGAACCGGCAGATCGAGGAGCTGGATGCCTCGGTCGCGACGACCTCCAGCGAGGTCGACGTCATGCAGCACGGCGACGACGTGTTCCTCTACGACGCACCTGCCGGCGCGGTGGAACGCGTCGACCCCGCGTTCACCACGCTCGTGCAGCGCATCGACGTGCCGCCCGCGTCGACGATCGCCTACGGCGGCGACGTGCTCGCGGTGCTGTCACCGCGCGGTGAGCTGTGGACCATCCAGGCGAACGGCGAGCTCTCGTTCGACTGGCGGGGCACCGATCCCGTGGCCGAGCTCGGTGCTGACGGCGACGTCGCCGTCAGCGCGAAGGGCACGGTGTTCGCGACGAACCCCGATGACGGGCTGCTCGTCGAGCTCGAGCGCGGCGCCGACGAGCCGACGCAGCGCGAGGTCGGCGGGCTCGGCGCGCACGAGCTCGCCGCGGTCGGCGAGCGTGCCGTCATCTTCGACCGCGAGGCCGACACCGTCATCGTCGACGACCGGCGCATCGAGCTTCCCGAGTCCGCCCTGCGGCTGCAGCAATCGGGCCCCGAACACGACGACGTGCTCGTCGCGACGGCCGCCTCACTGCTCGAGGTGCCGCTCGGCGGTGGCGACATCCGCGAGACCGCGCACGAGGGAGCGCAGCCCGCGAGCGACGCGGAAGGCCTCGCTGCGCCCGTGCGCGTCGGGGCATGCGTGCACGCCGCCTGGGCCGACGCGGGCCGGTACCTCGCGCTCTGCGACGGCGAGGACGAGCCGCGCCGCATCGACCTCGAGCAGCCGACCGCCGGTGCTCGGCTCGAGTTCCGCGTCAACCGCGACGTGGTGGTCCTGAACAACCTGACCAATGGCGACTCATGGCTCGTCGACTCGGACCTCCGGCTCGTGGACAACTGGGAAGAGGTCACCCCGCCCGAGGAGACCGACGAGCTCGAGGGCGAAGAGAAGAGCTCGCAGCAGACGTTCGAGGACACGCTCGCCGAGCGCACCGAGGTGAACCGGCCGCCGGTCGCGCGCGACGACGACTACGGTGTGCGCCCCGGCCGCACCACGATCATCGAGGTGCTCGAGAACGACACCGACCCCGACGGCGACGTGCTCACGATCGCCGCGACGAACGGCGTGCCCGAGGGCGCGGGCACGCTCGACCTGATCGACGGCGGTCGGGCGCTGCAGTTCACCCCGGCCGAGGGCGCGGCGGGCACCACGTCGTTCCGGTACACGGCCGACGACGGGCGCGGCGGCGTCGCCGAGGCATCCGTCAATCTGCGCATCGTGCCGGACTCCGAGAACTCGCCGCCGGTCGCACTGCGCAACGGCGCCGTGAGCGTCGAGCAGGGGCAGCACATCTCGTACAACCTGCTCGCCGACTGGAACGATCCCGACGGCGACGACCTCTTCCTCGTCGACGCATCGCCGACGGGCGGCGACGTCGTGCGATCCAGCCCCGACGGCTACGTCACGTTCGAGCACAAGTCCGCCGAGCTCGGCCTCAAGGAGGTCGCGTACACGGTCTCCGACGGGCGGGCGTCGGCCTCCGGCACGTTCACCGTCGACGTGAAGCCCACAGGCTCGCTGAACCCCGTCGGCACGCCCGACTACGCGCAGACGTTCGTCGGCGAGACGGTGGTCGTCGAGCCGCTGATCAACGATCTGTCGCCGTCGGGGGCGCCGCTGCAGCTGCTGGGCGTGCAGGACCCGCCCGAGGGCGCGTCGGTGGTGGTCAACCCCGAGCGCGGCACCATCGCGGTCACGAGCACGACGCCGGGCGAACTGGTCTTCCTCTACGACGTCGGCGCGGGCACGAACGTGAGCGTCGGGCTCATCCGGGTGCAGGTCGTCGAGCCGCCCGCCGACGCGCCGCCGCCCATCGCGGTCACGGACACCGCCTATCTGCGGCCGGGGGAGCCGACCTCCGTGTCGGTCCTCGCGAACGACGTCTCGCCGTCGGGCCGCGTGCTCGCGGTGCAGTCGATCGACGACACCGGCACCGAAGGGCTCGTATCGGTCGAGCTCATCACGAACACGGTCGCGCGCGTGAGCGCGTCGGAGGCGATCGACCGGCAGCTGCAGTTCGAGTACGTGGTGTCCGACGGCATCAACACCGCGACCGCGACCGTCACCGTGGTGCCGGTGCCGCCGCTCGTGAAGCATCAGCCGCCGGTCGCGGTCGACGACAGCGCGATCGTGCGCGCGGGCGACATCGTGTCGGTGCCCGTGCTCGCGAACGACTACCACCCCGATGCGGCGTCGTTCGCGTTGCTGCCCGAACTCGACCAGTCGGGCGCCGCCGACGGTCTCGCCTTCGCCGACGGCGACCGGATCCGGTTCCAGGCGCCCGACTCGCCCGGCGTGCGCACGGTCGTGTACACCATCGGCGACGACACCGAGCAGATCGCGCGCGGCACGCTCACCATCACCGTGGTGGGCCGCGACGCCGAGAACCGGCCGCCCGTGCCGACGCCGCAGACCTCCCGCACGTTCGCCGGCTCCGCGGTGAAGATCGACGTGCCGCTCGACGGCATCGATCCCGACGGCGACTCGGTGGTCATCAGACAGATGGGCGTCGCGCCGAGCCTGGGCCGGATCATCGAGCGGACGAGCACGTCCTTCACCTACGAGGCGTTCGACGGCGCCAGTGGCACCGACACCTTCACCTACGAGGTCGAGGACGCGCTCGGCGCCACGGCCACCGGGACCATCCGCATCGGCGTCATCCCGCGGCCCGCGGTCCAGCTCCCGCCCACCGCGGTCGACGACGTCATCGAGATGAAGCCGGGCCGCACCGTCGGCGCCGAGGTGCTGCTCAACGACACCGACCCGAGCGGCTACTCGCTGCACGTCGCCGACCTGCCCGAGATCGACGAGGGCATCGAGGCCGAGATCCGCGACCGACGGCGCGTGGTCGTGACCGCGCCCGAGCAAGAGGGCGCGTATGTGATCCGGTACCAGATCTCGAACGGGCACGGTGGCGTCGACACCGCGTTCCTGCAGGTGATCGTCAGCGAGGACGCGGTCATCGACCCGCCCACCGCCGAGGACCAGGTCATCGAGCCCTCGCAGGTGGTCGCGGGCGAGAGCGTGACGGTCGACCCGCTGCGGGATGCGACGAACCCGGGCGGCCTGGTCGAAGACCTCGTCGTGAGCCTCGAGGGACCCAACGCGGGCCGCGCCGAGCTGGAGAACGACGGCACCATCACCGTCGAACCCGGCCGGGACCGGTACGCGGTCGCGTTCCGGCTCACCAACGAGCTCGACGACCTCTCCGCCATGGCGTTCGTCATCGTGCCGCCGATCCCGACCGGCGAGGACGAGCCGTCCGAGACGCAGCGGCCGAAGACCCAGGAGGAGCTCGACGCCGAGGAGCGGGCGAAGTTCCCCGCCCCGCACCTCAAGTCCCTGCCCGAGATCATCGTGCCGATGAACGGCAGCGAGGAGTGGAACGTCAACGATCTCGTGGAGGTGCCGTCGGGCCAGCCCGCGACGATCCTCTCGGCGACCGCGTCGAACGCCCGGTCCGAACCGTTCGTCGGCCCCACGCAGCTGCGCTTCCAGCCCGAGACCGACTATCGCGGGCCCGCGACGCTCACGTTCGAGGTCACCGATGGATCGGGCGCCGACGACCCCGTCGGCCGCACCGCGGTCCTGACCCTGCCGATCACGGTCGGGGACCCCGGCTTCAACGACGTCCCGCCGGCATTCACCCCGCGCACCGAGGACATCGAGGCCGGCGAGGGCGCGTTCGAGATCGATCTGCGCGCCTCGACGGATCAGCCGAACCCGGAGAACATCGAGAAGGTGTCGTACGGCAACCTGCAGGGCACTACCGCCGAGATCGAGGCCTCGATCGTCGGCGGCGACACCCTGCAGGTCTCCGCGCCGCTCGGAGTGCAGCCGGGCACCTCCACGCGGCTCACCTTCGACCTCTCGTTCAACGAGTTCACGGTCCCCGGGTACGTCGACGTGAAGGTGGTATCGTCGTCGCGCCCGAAGGCCCGCGCCGTGAACGACCCGTCGACCGGTGAGATCGAGGTGAAGCGCGGCGGCAGCCGGACCATCGACGTGCTCGCGAACGACTTCAACCCGTTCGCGCAGGACGGCGTGCCGCTCACCGTCATCGGTGCCGAGATCGCCCAGGACAGCATCGGCTCCAACGCATCGGTGTCGTTCACGCCCGAGGACATCACGGTGCGCACGGGTTCGGCGTTCACCGGCAATCTCAGTGTCATCTACCGGATCGCCGACGGCACGAAAGATCCCGCTCGCGAGGTGCAGGGGTACGCGACCATCGTCGTGCGCGACGTCCCGGATGCGCCGGGCGCCCCGACGGCGAACGCGGGCGACGGCTCCGCGACCGTGCGCTGGAATACGCCTGCGAACAACAACTCGCCCATCCAGAACTATGTGGTCACCTGGAACGGCGGCTCGCAGACCTTCGGCGCGGATGCAGCGGGCACGAACCAGACGATCGACGGCCTGCGGAACGGCACGGGATACCGGTTCTCGGTGCATGCCATCAACCGCATGGGCGACGGTCCCGTGTCGAATCCGTCGTCCGAAGTGACCCCATGGGGCACGCCGACGGCGCCGCGGTCGCTCAGCCTCTCGAAGGGCGGCGACGCCCCCACGAACGTCCGCGCCGACTGGAACGTGCCGAGTGACACCGGCGGCGGCGGGATCTCGTACCGCGCGAGGATCAACGGCGGCGGCTGGCAGACGGTCAACGGCACGTCGACGTCGTGGGGCGGGATCGGCGCCGGCACGCACACCGTCGAGGTGTACGCCGTGAACGGCGGCGGCAAACAGGGCCCGGTCGCGTCGCAGCGCATCGTCGTGAACGATCCGCCGCCCCCGCAGCCGTCCGGCACGATCGGCAAGGGCCCGAGCCGTGGCTGTCAGAGCGGTGGTGGCGGCTGCGCCGAGGTGCGCATCTCGTGGCAGAACATGGACCCGGGTCAGTACCGGGTGTACGCGACCACCAACGGCGGTCCGTGCTGCGGTTACCAGCAGACGGTCCAGGTGGGTGCGAGCGGACAGCTCCAGCTGCTCAACCACCTCGGGATCCGGGCCGCGAACGAGACCATCGCGGTGCGCTTCGAGGCCATCAGCGGCGGCACGTCCCGCACGCTGGGTGCGATCAGCGGAAGCCAGTGGAACAACCTCGGGTACAACACGTGGTGACTCGCGGCACCGACCCACGTGCACGGCCCGACCGACGTGCGAGCACAGAACGAAGGATGACGTCATGGCAGTGACCCAAGAACAGGCCGAGTGGTTCCAGGACGCGTTCGGGCGCCTGGTCGACAACATCGACCGCGCCATTCTCGGCAAGCGTGAGGTGATCTCCCTCGTGCTGACCGCGATGCTCTCCGACGGGCACGTGCTGCTCGAGGACTTCCCGGGGACCGGCAAGACCGTGCTCGCGAAGGCGCTCGCGAACACGCTCGACGGCACGCACTCCCGTATCCAGTTCACGCCCGACCTGCTGCCCTCCGATGTCACGGGCGTGACGATCTACGACCAGGGCAAGGGCAAGTTCGAGTTCCACCGCGGGCCAATCTTCGCCTCGATCGTGCTCGCCGACGAGATCAACCGCGCGAGCCCCAAGACGCAGTCGGCGCTTCTCGAGGTCATGGAGGAGGGCCGGGTGACGGTCGACGGCGTGGGCTACGACGTCGACCAGCCGTTCATGGTCATCGCGACCCAGAACCCGGTCGAGCAGGCCGGCACGTACGCGCTGCCCGAGGCCCAGCTCGACCGGTTCCTGATCAAGACCTCGCTCGGCTACCCCGACCACGACACCGCCGTGACGCTGCTGCTCGACTCGGCGAACCGGGCGCGGGCGACGGGCGTGAGCCCGATCATCGCCTCGGCGTCGATCACGACGATGTCGCAGCTCGCCTCCGAGGTCTACGTCGACGCGGCCGTACTGTCCTATCTGAACGAGCTGGTGTCGGCGACCCGCACGCACGCCGATGCGGCGCTCGGCGTGAGCATGCGCGGCGCGCTCGCGCTCGCGCGCGCGGTGAAGACCTGGGCGATCGCGCACGGCCGCACGTACGTCACGCCCGACGACGTGCGCGAGCTCGCCGTGGCGGTGCTCGCACACCGCATCATCGTCGACCCCGAGGCGGAGTTCACGGGCGTGACGGCCGAAGACATCGTCGCGCAGGCGCTCGTCGACGTGGCGCCGCCGGCGTACCGGGCGGCATGACGACGACCGATCAGGGCCCCGCTCCGCGGATCTCTCAGACACGCATCGCCTTCGGCACGGTGGGGGGTGCGCTCAGCCGCGCCTTCGCCGGGCTCGGGGCGCGCGCCGCGTCCGCCGGCCGCCGCGTCGCGAGCGCGGCGCGCCCGGTCACGGGCGTGATCTCGACGATCGGATGGCTCGTGCTCGCCGCCTCGCTCATCGCGGGCCTCGTCGCGCTGGTGTTCGGGTGGGTCGAGTTCGCGTTTCTGAGCGCGACCCTCGCGGGCGCGGTGCTGGTCGCGGTGCCGTTCGTGTTCGGGCGGATGAGGTACCGCGTCACGGTCGAGCTCACGCCGCGCCGTGTGGTCGCGGGCGAGCGGGCGTACGGCAGGCTCGTGGTGGTCAACGACGGCACCACCCCCTCGGTGTCGTCGCGCGTCGAACTGCCCGTCGGTGACGGCAGCGCGGAGTTCCGCATCCCGCCGCTGGCTCCGGCGGCCGAGCACGAAGAGCTGTTCGCGGTGCCGACGCACCGGCGTGCGGTGATCGTCGCGGGGCCCGCGGTCTCCGTGCGCGGCGACGAGCTCGGGCTGCTCAGGCGAACGGTGCGCTGGAACGACCCGGTCGAGCTCTTCGTGCATCCGCGAACCGCGCGGCTGAAGCCCTCGGCGGCCGGGCTCGTCCGCGACCTCGAGGGCGAGATCACGAAGACGATCACCGATCACGACATCTCCTTCCACGCGCTGCGCGCGTACGAACCAGGAGATCCGCTCCGCAACGTGCACTGGCGGAGCTCGGCACGGACCGGCCGGCTCATGGTGCGCCAGTACGAGGAGACCCGTCGTTCGGAGCTCGTGCTGCTGCAGGCGACCGCGACGGACCACTACGCCGACGAGGACGAGTTCGAACTCGCGGTCTCGGTGTTCGCGTCGATCGGCGTCCAGGTCATCCGCGACCGGACCAAGATCACCGCCCGGACCGAGGGCCAGCGGCTTCGCACCTCGACGCCGACGAGCCTCCTCGACGATGCCAGCCGCATCGACTCGACGGCCGCCGGCAGCTCGCTCCGCGAGTTCGTCCGCGAGACCGTGCGCCGCACGCCCGCGGCGAGCGTCGTGATGCTCGTCGTCGGATCCGGTGCCGCGCTCGCGGAGGTGCGATCGGTCGAGACCGTGCTGCCCTCGGATGCGCAACTGTTCGTGTTCCGCGCCCAGCGCGACACCGAGGCGAAGATCGCCCGGATCGGCGGCACCGCGGTCGCGACCGTGGGCGAGCTCGGCGAGCTGCCCGCGGTGATCCGGAAGGTGCGGCCATGACGCGCATCCCGGCCGCGACGATCGGCGATCTCGCGGTGCTCTCGGTGCTCAGCCTGCTCGCCGTGATCGGCTATCAGACGAGCTTCGGCGACGCGGACTTCCTGCTCGCCGCCGTGGGCGGCCTGCTCGTCGGCACCGGTGCGGCCGTCGCCGGGACGCTGCTGCGGCTCGGCGTGCTGAACACGGTGCTCCTCGGCTTCGCCGCGTACTTCGTGCTCGGCACGCCGTTCACCATGCCCGGGCGCGGCATCGGCTTCGTGCTGCCGAGCCTCGACTCGCTCGCGGGCCTCGCGCTCGGTGCCGTCTACGGCTGGGCCGACATCGTCACGATCGGCACGCCGGTCGAGGCGCCGTACTACGTCGCCGCCGTCCCGTACGTCGCCACGTGGGTCGTCTCGCTCGTGGGCGGCATGCTCGTGCTGCGCTGGCTTCCGCGCCGGCGCACCGTGCTGCGGGCGGCGGTGCTGCTCATCGGGCCGATCCTCCTGTACCTCTCGGGCATCCTGCTCGGCACCGACCAGGCCTATCTCGCGGCCGTTCGCGGGGTGGCGTTCGCGGTCATCGCGCTCGTCTGGCTCGCCTGGCGCCGTCGCGCGGGTGCCGACGCGGGAGGTGTCGTCGAGGCCGAGCGGCGGTCCGATGCGCGCCTCATCGGCCGGCGCGTCCGCGGCATCGCGATCGTCGTCGCCGGGGCGGTCGCTGTCGGCAGCCTCGCCGGGCTGGCGTGGGCGCCCGTGGCATCCGACCGGTTCGTGCTGCGCGAGGAGATCGTGCCGCCATTCGACGCGCGTGAGTTCCCCAGCCCGCTCGCGGGCTTCCGGAACTACACGAAGGACCTCGTCGAGGAGCCGCTGTTCACCGTCTCCGGCCTCGAGCCCGGCGACGTGATCCGGCTCGCGACGATGGACTCCTACACGGGCCGGCTCTGGAACGTCGCCGGCCCCGAGGCCTCCGCCGCGGACGGCGGCTACGCGATCGTCGGCGAGGCGCTGCCCGAGCCCGCGCTCGCCGACCTCGGCAGCGGGCGCGACGTCGAGATCACGGCCTCGGGCTACGACGACGTGTGGGTGCCGAGCGTCGGATACGGCTCGTCCATGCGCTTCACCGATGCGGAGAGCTCGGCGCGCGCCGGCGATCTCCGGTACAACGCGGACGCGGGCACGGCGGTGCTGACCAGCGGCGTCGAGTCCGGCACCGCCTACGAGCTCTCGACGCGCGTGCAGCGCGAACCCGACACCGAGCAGCTCATCGACGTGCCGGTCGCCCGGGTCGACCTGCCCGCCATCGAGAACCTGCCCGACGTCGTCGCCGCGAAGGCCGAGGAGTACGCGGGCGATGCGCCGAGCGCGATCGAGCAGCTGCGCGCGATCGAGACGGGGCTGAAGACCAACGGCTTCCTGAGCCACGGTCTCGCCTCGGATTCGGTGGCATCGCGAGCCGGGCACGGCGCCGACCGGCTGATCGAGCTGTTCACGAGGTCGCAGATGGTCGGAGATGAGGAGCAGTACGCGGCGGCGATGGCCCTGATGGCCCGTCATCTCGGCTACCCGGCCCGGGTCGTGATGGGCTTCGCGCCCGAGATCAGCGAGAACGATGAGGAGGTCGAGGTCCTCGGCGGGGATGTGACCGCGTGGGTCGAGGTGCCGTTCGAGGGAATCGGCTGGATCTCGTTCCGGCCGACCCCCGACCAGGTGGACGTACCGCAGGAGCAGACGCCGAAGCCGAAGAGCGAACCGCAGCCGCAGGTGCGGCAGCCGCCGCGCAGCGAAGCCGTCGAGGATGAGCTGCTGACGACCGTCGAGATCGACGAGACCGACGACGAGGACCGCGAGCAGCCGTTCCAGATCCCGGGCTGGGTCTGGGTCGTGGCGGGCGCGGTCGGCATCCCCGCGCTCCTCGTGTTCGCGCCGCTGCTCGTGGTGGCGCTCGCGAAGCGCCGGCGTCGCGAACGCCGGCGCCGTGCGCGACCCGACCGCAGTGCTGCCGGTGCCTGGGACGAGCTGGTCGACCGGTATCTGGAGCTGGGCTTCGAGCCGCCGACGCGCGCGACCCGGCTGCAGGTCGCGGCCGAGCTCGAGCGTCAGGCCGCGCAGCAGGGGCTCGCGGAGCAGGGCGAGCCGGTCGCCACGCTCGCACCGCTCGCCGCGGCGGTCGATCGCGACGTGTTCGCGGGTGGCGAGGTCGAGAGCGAGGTCGCCGATCGCCGGTGGACCGAGGCGGATGCCGCGGCGGCGGCCGTCTCGGCGGCCGCCGGCGGTGTGCGGCGGCTCGTGAGCCGGTACCGGCTGGCCAAGCGGCGGGCGAAGCCGGGTGCCGGCGAGCGTGACACGTCAGCGCGCACGTCGCGGAGGTCGCGTCGGAAGCCCGGCGCGGATCGATAGGGCCCGAGGCGGATCGATAGGGTGAGTGTGTGAACGACGGCATCGAGCAGACGGGCGATCCCGGCTTCATCGTGCCGCCGCCAGGGCTCGTTCCCGATGCCCCGGCGGCCGCACCGGCGACCACCAAGCGACCGCGTTCGCGCCCGGTGGAGCGCTCACTGCCGACGTTCACGCCGGCCACGGCCGCGGTGCCGGCGCCCGGCGTGGTGCTACCTGGCGCGGCGCCCGTGGCGCCGCCGGCACCGGCCGCACCGCCCCCGCAACCCGCCGCCTCGCCCTCGCAGGGCTGGCGCCTCATGGGGGAGGGGCCGGTCGAGGTCATCGTCACGCGCCGCGCGCTCCTCGGCCGCGCACCGGACCGGAGCGCGTCGCCCGTGCCGGACGCCGAACCGATCGTGGTGAACGACCCGGCACGCACGGTCTCGAAGACGCATGCCGTCGCCGAACCGGGCGACGGCGTGCTGCTGGTCACGGATCTGGGGTCCACGAACGGCGTCCGCATCGAACGGGCGGGTGCGGCTCCGACCGAGGTCGCGCGCGGGGCCACGGCCGCGGTCGCCCACGGCGAGGTCCTCGTGCTGGGCGAGTTCCGGCTGATCGCGACGGCGTTCTGACCGGCGACGCGCGGCCCGCCCGCATTCGAACCGGGCATCTCCGACGGTGTACCCTTGTTCCGTGCGCGCGCCTCGACTTCTCCTTCGGTGCCGCGGCGGGGCCTCGATCTAGGCCATCCCCGCCGCGGAGTCTGTCGACGGCTGCCCCCCACAGAACCGAGGAAGACATCGCATGAACGACGCCACCGAGCGCACCGAGAGCGCCGGCCACGAGCAGACCGGCCCCCGCACCCTGGCCGAGAAGGTCTGGGACGCCCATCTCGTCAAGAAGGGCGAAGACGGCACTCCCGACCTCATCTACATCGACCTGCACCTCGTGCACGAGGTGACCAGCCCGCAGGCGTTCGACGGTCTGCGCATGGCAGGCCGGCCGGTGCGCCGCCCCGACCTCACCATCGCGACCGAGGACCACAACACGCCCACGTGGGACATCGACAAGCCGATCGCCGACCTCACGAGCCGCACCCAGATCGAGACGCTGCGCCGTAACTGCGCCGAGTTCGGCATCAGGCTGCACTCGCTGGGCGACAAGGAGCAGGGCATCGTGCACGTCGTCGGGCCTCAGCTCGGGCTCACGATGCCGGGCATCACCGTCGTCTGCGGCGACTCGCACACCTCGACGCATGGCGCGTTCGGGGCGATGGCGTTCGGCATCGGCACCAGCGAGGTCGAGCACGTCATGGCGACGCAGACTCTGCCGCTGAAGCCGTTCAAGACCATGGCCATCAACGTCGAGGGCACGCTGCGGCCCGGTGTCACGGCGAAGGACATCATCCTCGCGGTGATCGCGAAGATCGGCACCGGCGGGGGCCAAGGGTACGTGCTCGAGTACCGCGGCAGCGCCATCCGTGCGCTGTCGATGGACGGACGCATGACGATCTGCAACATGTCGATCGAAGCCGGCGCCCGCGCCGGCATGGTGGCGCCCGACCAGACGACCTACGACTACCTCCGCGGTCGCCCGCACGCGCCTGAGGGTGACGACTGGGAGGCCGCGGTCGCGTACTGGGACACGCTCGCGACCGATGAGGACGCGACGTTCGATGCCGAGGTGTTCATCGACGCCGACGAGCTCGAGCCCTTCGTGACCTGGGGGACGAACCCCGGCCAGGGCGTGTCCCTCAGCGAGCGCGTCCCCGACCCGGCGTCGATCGTCGACCAGCATGAGCGCGCCGCCGCCGAGCGCGCGCTCGAGTACATGGACCTCGAGGCGGGCACGCCGCTGAAGGACATCCGTGTCGACGCCGTCTTCATGGGGTCGTGCACGAACAGCCGCATCGAAGACCTCCGCGCGTTCGCCTCCATCATCGAGGGCCGCACGAAGGCCGAGGGCGTTCGCGTCATGGTCGTCCCCGGCTCCGCGCGGGTCCGGCTCGAAGCCGAAGCCGAGGGCCTCGACAAGGTGTTCACCGACTTCGGTGCCGAGTGGCGGTTCGCCGGGTGCTCGATGTGCCTCGGCATGAACCCCGATCAGCTCGCCCCGGGCGAACGGTGTGCGTCTACCTCGAACCGGAACTTCGAGGGCCGGCAGGGCAAGGGCGGGCGCACGCATCTCGTGTCACCGCTCGTCGCAGCCGCGACCGCGATCCGCGGCACGCTGTCCAGCCCGTGGGACCTCGAGCATCGCCCCCGGCACGTGCAGGAGCCGACGCTCGAAGCGGCCGGCGCGACCGCGGAAGGGAACTGACCTCATGGAGAAGCTCACGACCGTGACCGGCGTCGCCGTGCCGCTGCGGCGTTCGAACGTCGACACCGACCAGATCATCCCGGCGGTGTTCCTGAAGCGTGTGACGAAGACCGGATTCGAGGACGCGCTCTTCCACGGCTGGCGTCAGGATCCCGAGTTCATCCTCAACCAGCCGGAGTTCGAGGGCGCGAACGTCCTCATCGCCGGTCCCGACTTCGGCACCGGCTCCAGTCGCGAGCATGCCGTGTGGGCGCTCCGCGACTACGGCTTCCAGGTCGTCGTGAGCTCGCGTTTCGGCGACATCTTCCGCGGGAACGCGGGCAAGCAGGGCCTGCTGGCCGCGCTCGTCGCGTACGAGGACATCGAGCGGCTCTGGGAGGTCGTCGAAGCCGAGCCGGGAATAGCCGTGACGGTCGACCTGGTTGAGCGTACGGTGAGCGCAGGCTCCCTGAAGGTTTCGTTCGACATCGACGATTACACTCGGTGGCGCCTGCTCGAAGGGCTGGACGACATCGCCCTCACCCTTCGAGACGAAGACGCCATAGCCGAGTTCGAGACACATCGAGAGGCGTGGCGGCCCAAGACCCTCCCGATCCGGGAGCTTGCAGAAACTGGGAACTGAGTGAACACCCTCGTGAACGACGCGAAGCAGCACGGAACGGCAGTCGGACTGTCGGTCGACCGCATCACCATCAACGGCGGAAAGCCGCTTCGCGGAAGGATCGAGCTGAAGGGCGCCAAGAACCTCGTCACCAAGGCGATGGTCGCGGCGATCCTCGGCGACACCCCCAGCGTCCTGAAGGACGTGCCGAACATCAGCGACGTGCGCATCGTCCGCGGGCTGCTCGAGGTGCACGGCGTGACCGTGACCGAGGGCGGCACCGGCGAGCTCGTGCTCGATCCCTCCGGCGTGGCCACGGCGCACATGGCCGACATCGACGCGCACGCGGGCTCGAGCCGCATCCCGATCCTCTTCTGCGGGCCGCTGCTGCACCGGCTCGGCGAAGCATTCATCCCCGACCTCGGCGGCTGCCGCATCGGCGACCGGCCGATCGACTACCACCTCGAGGTGCTCCGCAACTTCGGCGCGATCGTCGAGAAGCTGCCGAGCGGCATCCGCATGTCGGCCCCGAGCGGACTGCACGGCGCGAAGGTGTCGCTCCCGTACCCGAGCGTCGGCGCGACCGAGCAGGTGCTGCTGACCGCGGTGCTCGCCGACGGCATCACCGAGCTCTCCGGCGCGGCGATCGAGCCCGAGATCATGGATCTCATCAACATCCTCCAGAAGATGGGCGCCATCATCACGGTCGACACCGACCGGGTCATCCGCATCGAGGGCGTGACGCAGCTGAGCGGGTACACGCACCGCGCACTCTTCGACCGCAACGAGGCCGCCAGCTGGGCGGCCGCCGCGCTCGCGACCGAGGGCGACATCTTCGTCGGCGGCGCCCGTCAGGCCGAGATGCTCACGTTCCTCAATGTGTTCCGCAAGGTCGGCGGCGCGTTCGAGATCGAAGACGACGGCATCCGGTTCTTCCACCCCGGAGGCGAACTCAAGCCGGTCATCATCGAGACCGACGTGCACCCCGGCTTCATGACCGACTGGCAGCAGCCGCTCGTGATCGCGCTCACCAAGGCGAAGGGCGTGTCGATCGTCCACGAGACGGTGTACGAGCAGCGCTTCGGGTTCGTGGACGCGCTCGTCGAGATGGGTGCGTCGATCGACGTGCACAAGGAATGCCTGGGCGGCCGGCCCTGCCGGTTCGGGCAGCGCAACTTCCAGCACTCCGCGGTGATCTCCGGGCCGTCGAAGCTGACCGGTGCCGACATCGAGGTCCCCGACCTGCGCGGCGGGTTCAGCCACCTCATCGCGGCGTTGACCGCCGAGGGCCGGTCCACGGTCTCCAACGTCGGCATCATCGCGCGCGGCTACGAGAACTTCATCACGAAGCTCGAGCTGCTCGGTGCGGACTTCGAGCTCGAAGGCCGGTGAGCTCGCGCGATACTGGGGGAGTGCCACGCTCACCCCAGCAGCCGCCGCCGCAGCATCCTCCGCGGAGGGCCCGGCGTGAAACGCGACGTCCGTCGTTCTTCTGGGTGCTCGCCGCACTCATCCTGCCGCTCTTCAACCTCGCGGTGAAGTTCAGGTTCCACGGCCGCGAGCTCCCGCAGACCGGCGCGTTCGTGCTGTCGCCGAACCACTTCAGCGAGATCGACCCGGTCGTCATGGGCGCCGCGGCGTGGAAGCTCGGCCGGGCGCCGCGATTCCTCGCGAAGGAGTCGCTCTTCAAGATCCCGGTGGTGCGCTGGTTCCTCCGCACGTCAGGACAGATCCCGGTCGCTCGTGCGGGCAGCCGCAGCCACGCGGCGCTCCGTGCGGCCGAGGAACTGGTCGAGAAGGGCCGCATGGTCATCGTGTACCCCGAGGGTTCGCTCACGCGCGACCCCGACCTGTGGCCGATGCGCGGGAAGACCGGTGCCGTGCGCATCGCGCTCGAGCAGGACATCCCGCTCGTGCCGGCGGCGCACTGGGGCACCCAGGCGCTCATGCCTCGCTACGGCAAGAAGATCCACCCGTTCCCGCGCAAGACGATCGACGTCATCGTCGGCGAGCCGATCGACCTCTCCGCGTATCGGGGCAAGGCGCTCGAGCCCGCGCTGCTGGCTGCGGCGACGAACGACCTCATGCAGGCCATCACGAAGCTCGTCGGCGAGCTTCGCGACGAGACGCCGCCCGCCACGAGGTGGGACCCGGCTGCGCACGGGCAGAAGGAGACCGGCCGCCTGGACGACCCCGGGCACCGTGGCGCCACCGGCCGCGTCGACGACGCGGAGGCGTCGTGAAGACGAAGGCCCAGCCCCGGCGCGGGGCCGGCAAACGGGTCGCGGTCCTCGGCGCGGGAAGCTGGGGCACGACGTTCGCGAAGATCCTCGCCGACGGCGGCGCCGATGTCGTCGTGTGGGCGAGGCGCCCCGAGCTCGCGCGTGAGATCCAAGAGGCCAAGCGCAACAGCGACTACCTGCCGGGCGTGAACCTCCCGATCGGCCTCCGCGCGACGAGCCGGCTCGACCTCGCGCTCGCCGGCGCCGAGCAGGTGTACGTCTCGGTGCCGAGCCAGTCGCTCCGTGAGAATCTCGCCGGCATCGCGCCGTACCTCTCGTCCGAGGCATCCGTCGTCTCACTCATGAAGGGCGTCGAGAAGTCGACGGGGCTGCGCATGAGCGAGGTCATCGCCGATGTGCTGCCCATCGACCCGCTGCAGATCGCGGTGATCTCGGGGCCGAACCTCGCGCTCGAGATCGCCAAGGAGCAGCCGACCGCCGCGGTCGTCTCGTCGGCGAGCCTCGAGACCGCCCAGGCCGTCGCCTTCATCGCCCGCAACCGGTACTTCCACTCGTTCGTGAACACCGACGTGATCGGCACCGAGTTCGGCGGGGTGCTGAAGAACCTGATCGCGGTCGCGATCGGCATCGTCGACGGCGCCGGGTACGGCGAGAACACGAAGGCCTCGATCATCACCCGCGGGCTCGTCGAGATGACCGATTTCGCGGTCGCCTACGGCGCGCACCCCGAGACGCTGTCGGGCCTCGCCGGGCTCGGCGACCTCATCGCCACGAGCCAGTCGCCGCTGTCGCGGAACAACACGGCCGGGCGCCTGCTCGGCCAGGGGTACCGGCTCAACGACGTCGTCAACCAGATGCAGCAGACGACCGAGGGGCTCGCCTCGGTCGGCCCGGTGCTCGAGCTCGCGCGGGCGAAGGGCGTCTCGATGCCGATCGTCGAGCAGGTGCGCCAGGTCCTCGCCGGCACGCTCGCTCCGCGGGACGTCGCGCCGCACCTCACGACCGACGACGAGCCCCAGGGCGAAAGGACGAGACATGGACAAGCTCAGGGTGGCTCTGCTCTTCGGCGGGCGTTCGAGCGAGCACGCGATCAGCTGCGCGACGGCCGGCGGGGTGCTGGGCGCGATCGACCGTGATCGGTTCGAGGTGATCCCGGTCGGGATCACCCGAGATGGCGCGTTCGTGCTCGAGAGCGACGATCCGGCGCGCTTCGCCCTCGACCCGGCACACCTGCCGGAGGTCGTCGACAACGGCACGCGCGTGCGCTGGCCCGAGTCCGCCGGGACGCGCGAGCTGACCGTGACGACGACAGCCATCGGGGCGGATGGTCCGGGCACGCGCTCGCTCGGTGACGTCGACGTGGTCTTCCCGATCCTGCACGGCCGATTCGGCGAGGACGGCACCGTGCAGGGACTTCTCGAGCTCGTGGGCCTGCCGTACGTCGGCAACGGGGTGCTGGCCTCCGCGGCCGGCATGGACAAGCACTTCACCAAGACCGTGCTCGAGGCGGCCGGGATCGCGGTCGCGCCGTGGGTGACGGTCACCCGTGCGGCGTGGGGGCGTGACCGCGAGCTCTCGGAGCGTCGCGTGCGCGCGCTCGGCCTGCCGGCGTTCGTGAAGCCGGCTCGGGCCGGCTCGTCGGTCGGGGTGAGCAAGGTGTCGGACTGGAGCGAGCTCGACGCGGCCCTCGACGTCGCGTTCGCCGAGGACCGCACGGTGCTGATCGAGGCCGCCATGTCGGGTCGCGAGATCGAGTGCGGCGTGCTCGAGGACCGCGACGGAGGTGCGCCGCGCGTGAGCGTGGCGGGCGAGATCGTCGTGACCGGGCGGGAGTTCTACGACTTCGAGGCGAAGTACCTCGACGCGCCCGGCATCGACCTCGTGTGCCCGGCTGAGCTCGGCGACGGCGAGCGCTTCGAGCTCGAACGTGTGGCCGCCCGGGCGTTCGAGGCGCTCGGCTGCGAGGGGCTGGCGCGCGTCGACGTGTTCCTCACCGACGAGGGGTTCGTCGTCAACGAGGTGAACACCATGCCCGGCTTCACGCCGATCTCGATGTTCCCCACGTGCTGGCTGAACTCGGGCCTGAGCTATCCGGAGCTGATCACCGAGCTGATCGAGACGGGGTTCGCGCGCGGCGCTCGCTAGCCGTGCGCGGTCGGCTCGCCGCGCGGCCTGCGCGCGAACCCGCGCTCACGAAGACCGGCTCGTTTCCTTGCTCAGGAAGGTCGGGTGCTCTGCCGGCGTGTCGCGGCGCGGCGCGCCGCGGGACGCGTCGTTTTTCCTGAGCAAGGAATGGGGCGCTGCGCTGACGGTATCCGTCGCCGCGCTGCTCGCGTGCCGCAGCTCGCATCGGCTCCGTTTCCTTGCTCAGGAAGGTCGGGCGGTCTGCCGGCGTGTCGCGGTGCGGCGCGCCGCGGGACGCGTCGTTGTTCCTGAGCAAGGAATGGGGCGCTGGCGGGCGGATGCTTCGGGTGGGCGGATGCTTCGGGCGGGCGGATGCTCCGGGCGGGCGGATGCTTCGGGCGAGGGGATGCTCCGGGCGGGCGGATGCTTCGGGCGGGCGGATGCTTCGGGCGAGGGGATGCTCCGGGCGCCGGCGTCGGACTACTGCGCGTCCTCGATCGTGGTGCACGCGCGCTCGGCCGGGATCGCGCTCACTGCGCGTGACAGGTCGGTGATTGCCGTGGTGCCCGACACGACGTCGTTGTCGACGACGACCTCGACGGCGGGCGTGCGCCCATAGGTGGTGAACCGGTAGCGCGGCGGGTCGGACTCGTCGATGACCCAGTCGACGCCGTCGACCGACACGCAGCGGTCTTCGGTCGGCCCGGGCGGCGTGACGCCGCACCGCAGCAGCACGGTGGCGGGAGTGCCCCACGCGCCCGTGCCCTGGGCATTGGTCTCGCGCTGCTCCTGCTCGGCGACCACGTCGGGGAGCCGCACGACCACATCGGCGCAGCCCACGTCGCTCGCGTCCTCGGCCGCGTCGAACGGCACGGCCTGGGTGCAGCCGCCGAGCACCGCGGCCAGCAGGGCGCCCGCGGCGAATACCCCGATGGTTCGCGCGCGTCGCGCGTGCGCGCGGGGCGCAGGGGAGGAGGGGGAAGGCATCGCGTTCAGGCTACCGTGAAGGGCATGGAGCAGGCTGAGCGGGGCGCGCACACGACCGACGGTGCGGAGGACGACACGCTCGCCACCCGGGGCGAGAGCGCGGCGCTTTCCCGCATCATCCCGCGGCTGACGCCCTCCGGCGTCGCGCTCGTCGGACCCGGCGACGACGCCGCCGTGCTCGCCGCCGCCGACGGCCGGTACGTCGTCACGACCGACCTCATGGTGCACGGGCCGGACTTCCGGCTCGCATGGTCGACCCCCTACGAGCTCGGCTGGAAGGCCGCCGCGACCAATCTCACCGACGTCGCTGCGATGGGCGCCCGCCCGACCGCGCTCGTCGTGGCCATCGCGGCGCCGCCCCACACCGGCGTCGGTGTGCTCGAGGGCATCGCCGACGGACTGCGTGAGGCGCTCGCCGAGCTCGCCCCGGGCGCGGGTGTCGTCGGCGGCGACCTCTCGGTCTCGTCGGTGCTCACGATCGCCGTGACCGCCTTCGGCGATCTCGAGGGTCGGCCGCCCGTGCTCCGGTCAGGTGCCCGGCCGGGCGACGTCATCGCGCACGCGGGCGCGCGCGGCGATGCGGCCCGCGGGCTCGCGGTGCTGTTCGAGCACGCGACGGATGCGTCGGGCGAGCCCGACGCGACCGCGACCGCGCGGGTTCGTGCGGAGCATCCGGATCTCGTCGCGGCCCAGCTCGCCCCCGTCCCGCCGGTGTCTGCGGGTGTGGTCGCGGCGATCGCGGGCGCGACCGCCATGCTCGACGTCTCCGACGGACTCGCACGCGACGCGCTGCGGATCGCTCGCGCGAGCGGGGTCGACCTCGACTTCGCATCCGAGCGTCTCGGACCCGATCCGCGGATCGCGCTCGCGGGAGCGGAGGATCACGGGCTCCTCGCGACGTTCCCGGACGGTGCCGCGATCCCTGCGCCGTTCGAGCCCGTGGGCCGCGTGCTCGCCGGCGACGGGGTCGTGCGCATCGACGGCGAGGTGGCCGGCGCGGGCGGCTGGGACCCCTATGCGGGCTGGGACGGCCGCGCGGGCTGATGCCCGGCGCGGGTCACCGCTCGGTCGTGCGCGCCCACCAGAGCGCGGTCTCGCCGTAGTCGCGGCGACGGTCGCGTTCGACAGCGTCGGGCCAGCTCGGCTCGGGCGATCGCGAGCTGCGCTCGACGAGCACGGTCGCGCCCGGTTCGAGGCGGGGGACGACCAGTTCGAGCACGCGCGTGAGCTCGCCCTCGGTGAGGTCGTAGGGCGGGTCGATGAACACGACGTCGGCCGTGAACACGGCCGTCTCGAGGTACGCGGCCACGGCCTGCGCGGCCACCCGGATGCGCGGTGTGACGCCCGTCGCGGCGCTCTTCGCCGCGCGCTCGATCGCCTGCGCGTTGCGCCGGCACACCTCGGCGGCGGGCTTCGCACGTTCGACCAGCACGACCTCGCTCGCACCGCGGCTGGCCGCCTCGAGCCCGAGTGCGCCGGAGCCTGCGTACAGGTCGAGCACAGCCGCACCGGTGAGCTCGTCGCGCGCCTCGAGCGCGGAGAAGATGGCCTCGCGCACGCGGTCGCTCGTCGGGCGGGTCCCACTGCGCGGCACGTGCAGGGTGAGCGAGCCGGCGAATCCGGCGATGATACGCGTCATGTCGTCGGCAGCCTACCGTCTGGCGCGCAGCTGTCATGATGGAAGGGTGGATGACTCGACCGACGCCGCGCCCGCCGAACCGGCCCGCCACCGGGTGCGCGAGGAGCAGTACGCCATCGACCGGCTCTGGGACTTCTCGGATCCGGCCCTGAGCGAGGCGCGGTTCCGCGAGGCCGCCGACGACGTCGAGCGCACGGCGCACATCCGAGCCGCTATGGCGACCCAGCTGGCGCGCGCGATCGGCATCCAGGGTCGCGTCGACGACGCGTTCGCCGTGCTGGACGCCGTCGAGGACGGCGCCCGCCGCGCGGCGGACGGCGAGCTCGCCGACGTCGAGCTCGAGGACGCCGAGCTCGCCGAGGTCCGCGCGCGCGTCGCGCTCGAACGTGGACGCATCCTCGTCTCCGCCGAACGCGGGCGCGAGGCCGTGGCCAGCCTCACGCGCGCGGTGCGCGAGGCCGCGCACGCCAAGAGCGCGTTCCTCGCGCTCGACGCCCTGCACATGCTCGCGCTCACCGACGTCGGTCACGAGCGGGAATGGGCCGAGCAGGGTCTCGAACTGCTCGCCGCCGACCGCGATCCACGAGAGCTCCGCTGGGGCGTCGCGCTGCACAACAACCTCGGCTGGACCCTGCTCGACCTCGGTGACGCCGGCGCCGCGCTCACCCAGTTCGAGCTCGCCGTGGAGGCCGCCGACCAGTACGGCACCGCCGAGCAGCAGCACGTGACGCGCTGGTCGGTCGGCCGCGCGCTGCGCGCAGTCGGCCGCACCGATGAGGCGCTCAGCCTCCAGCGCGAGCTGGCTCGCGCCCGCCCGGATGACCCGTACGTCGCCGCCGAGATCGAGGCGTTGACGGAGGGCGAGCCTACGATCGAGGCATGACGAGCGAGGCGACCGACCCGGGCACGTTCACGCTCGACACCCGGCTGTCGGGCGCGCTCGGCGGCCGGACCGCGCAGGCGTTCCAGCGAGCCTTCGGCTACACGACCGTCGGCGACCTGCTCGCGCACTACCCGCGCAGATACGCCGAGCGCGGTGAGCTCACGGTGCTCGAGACACTCCCGCTCGGTGAGAACGTCACGATCGTCGCCGACGTGCTCGAGGCCCGAACGCGCGAGATGCGCCAGCGACGCGGCTCCATCTTCGAGGCGATCATCTCCGACGGCACCGGCAAGCTGACCCTCACGTTCTTCAACCAGCGGTGGCGCGAGGCCGAGCTGCGCCCGGGCCGCCGGGGTGTGTTCGCCGGCAAGGTCAGCGACTACCGTGGCGGCCGGCAGCTCGCGCACCCGGCCTACGAGCTGTTCGACGACGAGGGGCCCGAGATCGACGCGGCGACCAAACGCTGGATCGAGGCGCCGCTGCCGATCTACCCGGCCACCTCGACGCTCACCAGCTGGCAGATCGCGAAGTCGATCGTGCTGCTGCTCGACGGCCTCGGCCCGCTCGACGACCCGGTACCGGCGGAGCTTCGGCGCGAGCGCTCACTCCTGACCTACCGTGACGCGCTGCAGCGGGTGCACCGGCCCGAGCACCACCGCGACGTCAAAGCGGCGGAGCGCACGCTGCGCTTCATGGAGGCGTTCGTGCTGCAGGCCGCGCTGCTCGCCAGGCGGGCCGAACTGCTCACCCGCCGAGCGACGCCGCGGCACCCCGCGCCGGGCGGGCTCCTGTCGCGGTTCGACGCGACGCTGCCGTTCAGGCTCACGGGCGATCAGGTGATCGTCGGCGACGAGGTCGCCGGCGACCTCGCCAAGCCCTGGCCCATGCACCGGCTGGTCCAGGGCGAGGTCGGCTCGGGCAAGACGCTGGTCGCCCTGCGGGCGATGCTCGCCGTCGCCGACTCCGGCGGTCAATCGGCGCTGCTCGCACCGACCGAGGTGCTCGCCGCGCAGCATCTCCGCTCGATCTCGAAGATGCTCGGGCCCGATCTGTCGGCGCAGGTGATGCCGACGCTCGTGACCGGTCAGCTGCCGGCGGCCGAGCGGCGAAAGGCGCTGCTGCGGGCCGCAGCGGGCCAGGCCCGCATCGTGGTCGGTACGCACGCGTTGCTCGGCGAGAAGGTGTCGTTCGCCGATCTCGGGCTCGTCGTGGTCGACGAGCAGCATCGGTTCGGCGTCGAACAGCGTGAGGCACTTCGGCTGAAGGGTGAGCAGCCGCACGTGCTCGTCCTCACGGCGACGCCGATCCCGCGGACCGTGGCCATGACGGTGTTCGGCGACCTCGACGTGTCGACCATCCACGAGCTGCCGGCCGGCCGTGCCGGCATCGAGAGCCACGTGGTCCCGCTCGCGGTCCGTCCCGGCTGGCGGCCGCGCGTCTGGAGCCGCCTGGTCGAAGAGCTCGAGCTCGGGCGGCAGGCCTTCGTCGTGTGCCCGGCGATCGACCCGCGCGTCCTCGAAGACGACGGCGACGCGCCCGAGAGCGACGACGACGCGGCTCCGCCGCGGCCCGGTGCCTCCGTCGTCGAGGTGCTCGCCGAGCTGCGTGCCCACCCCGGACTGGCCGGCCACCGCGTCGAGCCGTTGCACGGCCGGATGACGGCCGACGAGAAGGACGCGACCATGCGGGCGTTCGCCGCGGGTGAGATCGACGTGCTCGTCGCGACGACCGTCATCGAGGTCGGCGTCGACGTGCCGAACGCGAGCGCCATGGTCGTCATCGACGCCGACCGGTTCGGCGTCTCGCAGCTGCACCAGCTCCGCGGCCGGGTCGGCCGGGGCAGCGTCCCGGGGCTCTGCCTGCTGGTGACGCACGCCGACGTCGGATCGGTCGCGCTCGAACGTCTCGAGGCGGTGGCCGCCACGCTCGACGGGTTCGAGCTCGCCCAGGTCGATCTCGAGCTGCGGCGCGAGGGCGACGTGCTCGGTGCCACGCAATCGGGCGGGCGGTCTTCGCTGAAGCTCCTGCGCGTGGCACGCGACGGCGACATCATCGCCGAGGCGCGGGCGTCGGCCTCCGCGCTCATCGACGACGGTGTCGGGCTGCGCGGTCACCCCGCGCTCGCGGCCGCCGTCCGCCGGCGGCTCGACGACGACGCGAGCGAGTTCCTGAGCAAAGGGTGATCCTGAGCAACGGCTGAAACTTCTCCCGTCCGGTTGGACGACGGAACACGGGCACTACGCTGGGATTCATGCAGCGGATCGCCGTCGTCCCCGGCTCGTTCGACCCCGTCACCCGGGGGCACCTCGATGTGATCGAGCGGGCCGCCGCGCTGTACGACGAGCTGCACGTCGTGGTCGTGCACAATCCCGGCAAGCAGGCCCTGTTGCCCATCGCGCAGCGCGTGGCGCTCATCGAGCAGGCGATCGCCGACGCAGACATCGCCGGTGAGATCGTCGTCGCCTCGTGGAGCATGGGGCTGCTCGTGGACTACTGCACCGACGTCGGCGCATCGGTGCTGATCAAGGGCATCCGCTCGCAGGTCGACGTGGCGTACGAGACGCCGATGGCGATCGTGAACCGGCACCTCGCGGGTGTCGAGACGGTGTTCCTGCTGCCCGATCCGGCGAACGCGCACGTGTCGAGCTCCCTGGTGCGTCAGGTCGCGGCGCTCGGCGGCGACGTGGCACCGTACGTTCCGCGTGCCGTGGCGGACTACCTCGCGGGGGCGATGACCCCGTGAGCGAGGTCGCCGCAGCCGTCTCCACCGACGCCGATGCACCGGTCATGAGCATCGACGGCGTGGGCGCCGGCGCGGCGCGCATCGTGCAGAACGTCGAGACCGTGATCAGCGGCAAGCGCGAGGCGATCACCGCGGCGCTCACCGTCGTGCTCGCCGAGGGGCACCTCCTCATCGAGGACGTGCCGGGCGTCGGCAAGACCATGCTCGCGAAGGCGCTGGCTCGCTCGGTCGACTGCTCGGTCAGTCGCATCCAGTTCACTCCCGATCTGCTGCCGAGCGACGTCACCGGCGTCTCGGTCTTCGATCAGGCGTCGCGGCGGTTCGAGTTCAAGCCGGGGCCCGTCTTCGCCAATGTGGTCATCGGCGATGAGATCAACCGCGCCAGCCCGAAGACGCAATCTGCCCTCCTCGAATGCATGGAGGAGCGACAGGTGACGGCCGACGGGCGCACCTACGCCCTCGAGCATCCCTTCACCGTGGTCGCCACGCAGAACCCGATCGAGATGGAGGGCACGTACCCGTTGCCCGAGGCGCAGCGCGACCGCTTCATGGCACGCATCTCGATGGGGTACCCGGCCGCCGCCGACGAGCTGTCGATGCTCTCGACGCGCGAGACGTCGAGCCCGCTCGACCGGGTGCAGGCCGTCGTGGATCTCGCCGAGTTCCGCGACATGATCCGTGCCGTGCATCACGTCTACACGTCGCCGCCCGTGAAGGAGTACGCCGTCGACCTGGCCCGCGCCAGCCGCGCCGATCGGCAGCTGCGGCTCGGGGCGAGCCCACGTGCGACGCTGCAGCTGGTGCGTGCCGCGAAAGCGCACGCGGCGATGCACGGCCGGGACTTCGTGCTCCCCGACGACATCGACGCGCTCGCGGTGCCCGTCTTCGGCCACCGGCTCGTGCCGACCAGCCGCGCGCTCGGCGCGCACGACCGCGACAGTGGCCCGCTCGTCGACGCGATCGTGCGGCGCATCGTCAGCGACACCCCGGTGCCGGTCGGCGCCATCAGACGGGAGTGAACGGATGCCTCGGGCCCGCGCGTCGCGAGCCGCGGCACTGCCGCGGCTGACCCGGCGCGGCGGGACCCTGCTGATCGGCGGGTTCGTGCTCTTCGGCATCACGCTCTGGTTCGATCTGCGCGACGTCATGCTGCTCGCGTTCGTGGGCATCGTGCTGCCGCTCGTGGCGCTCGTCTACGTGACGTTCGTCGTCCCGCGACTCGCGGTGCGACGCAGCTTCGTCCCCGCCGTGGTCGAGGCCGGAAACTCGGCACGCGTGGTGCTCGCCGTGCAGAACCGGGCCCGGCGCGCCTTCGACGGCGCCAGATGGTACGACACCGCACCGCCGGGCCTCCTCGGGCCACCCGAGTCCGTGCTCCCGGCGCTCGGGGCCTGGGAACGTACGCTGCCGAGCGGCGACGACACGGCGCGGCTCGAGTACCGCATGCGGACGAGCGAGCGCGGCGTGTACGACATCGGGCCGTTGCGGGTGACCACAACCGATCCGTTCGGGCTCGCTCGGGTGAGCCGCGATGCCGGCACCGCGCACGAGCTCGTCGTGACGCCGCCCGTGACCGCGCTCGACCCGGCGATCGGTACCGCGGCCGCGGTGGACGGCGTGTTGCACGGCCTGCAGCGGCGCACGCACCCGAACGCGGACGAGTTCATCGCCCGTGAGTACCGGCACGGCGACCCGCTCCGGCGTGTGCACTGGCCCGCGACGGCCCGCCGGGGCGAGCTCATGGTGCGCGAGGAGGAGCAGCGCGGTGATCCCGAGGCCCGGCTGATCCTCGACACGACGCTTGCGGCACGGGCCGACCGTGGCGTGGTCCGCAGCGGAGACGATCACCGGCATTTCGGGTTCGAGCTCGCCGTCGAGATCGCGGCCTCCGTCGGGGTGCACCTCATCGAGCGCGGATTCCGGCTCCGGGCCGACCGGCTCGACGACCCCGTGCACGGCGCACTCTCCGAGGCGTCGGCCGAGGGCTACCGGCTGCCCGCCGGCGACCGGCAGCTGCTCGAGGACCTTGCTCGCCTCCCGAATCCGGCGGCGGGCCGACGGCATGCGCGCGACGAGGGAGCGCCGTCGACGGTCGTCGTCTCCGAGGCGCGCATGCCGGGCTATGCGGTGCTCGTGGACCCCGATGCGACCGACGCACAGCACCTGGTGGCACTTCGACCGGCACTCTCCCCGGCGATCGCGTTCGTGGTGCCGGGCGTCGATCCGCGCGTCGTCGAGGCGCTCGAGGAGGCCGACTGGCAGGTCGTCTCGGTCCGGCGTGTCGCCGACCTGCCCGATGTCTGGGTCGACACGGGCACGAGGCGACGCGCCACGGCGCACCGGTCCGGAAGGCGGGCCGGCGATGCATCCTGAGCTCGCGCCCCTCACCCGAGGTCAGCGCACGGCGCTGGCCGGAGCGACCGCCCTGCTCATGATCGCCGCGGTCGCGGCGCTCGGCCCACTCATCGACGGTTCGGCCTGGGGCTGGATGTGCGCGTTCATGATCGTGGGGGTGATCGGGGCGAGCCTCGGGCTCAGGGTGCTGCGGACGCCGGGATTCCTCGTCCCGATCCTGGGCATCGGCGTGCTGATCGGCCTGCTCACGCTGCTGTTCGGCGGCGGCACGAGCTTCGCGCTCATCGTGCCGACGGGCGCCACGTTCGAGTACTTCGGCGCGCTCGCGGCGGGGGCCGAGCAGACGATCCAGCAGCAATCGGTTCCGGCGATCCCCGTGCCCGCGCTGCAGTTCGCGCTCGCGATCGGGGCCGGCGTGCTCGCGCTGCTCGCCGACTTCTCCGTGCAGTCGGCGCGCCTGCCGGCGCTCGCGGCGGTGCCGGCGTTCGTCCCGGTCCTGATTCCGGGGTTCATCATCGCGGACGGGGCCGAACCCATCGTGCTCATCTGCACGGCCGCGGCCTTCCTGCTGCTGCTCCGTCTCGACGTGCGCTTCCGGCGCCGCGGCGAGCTCGCCCGGCTCGCGTCGGGCGGTGAGGACTCGGTCGTGACCGACGGGCCGCGCCGCGTGCCGCTCGCCTCGACGATCGGCGCGACGCTCGGCGTCGCCACCGTCGGGTTGCTCGTGGCCGGCGTGCTGACCGCGGCGACGCCGAGTGTGTCGTCCAGCCTGCTCGTGGGCTCGCAGAACACGGGAGCGCTGTTCTCGCGCGGGGTGAGCCCGTTCATCGACCTCGGCCGGGATCTCCGGCGTCCCGGCGCGGTCCCGGCCTTCTCGTACGTCGCGCGCGACGGCGACCGCCCGTACTTCACGCTGCTGACCCTCGACCTGTTCGAGGGCGAGGTGTGGGGCGTGACCGACCGCAGCCTCGACGCGGAGAACACGGTCGACCGAATGCCCCGACCGGTGGGCCTCGACCCGGACATCGTGACCACGGAGCATCCGATCGACGTCACGATCGACGAGCTGCGGACCACCTGGCTGCCGGTGCCGTACCCGGCCGCGTCGGTCGAGCGCCTCAACGGGTCGTGGTTCTGGGATCGTGAGTCGCTCACCGTTCGCAGCGCCGACGCCAACACCGCCGGCCAGCGATACCGGGTCAATCGGCTGGTCGCCTCGCCGACCCCCGAGCAGCTGCGTGCGGCCGAGCGGCCCGATCGCGACGCCTTCGCCTCCTATCTCGCGTTGCCCGACGAGCGCCCGCAGATCATCACGGACACCGCGGCGGCGGTCGCCGGCTCAGCGGCGTCGCCCTACGACGCGGCCGTGGCCATCCAGGAGTACCTGCGCGGACCGCGGTTCCAGTACTCGGTCGACGCCCCGGTCGAAGAGGGGTACGACGGCGGCGGCTACGACGTCATCGCGAGCTTCCTCGACCTGCGTGAGGGCTACTGCGTGCACTTCGCCTCGACGATGGCGGTGCTCGCGCGGGAATCGGGCATTCCGTCGCGGATCTCGATCGGGTACATCGCCGGTTCGGCGACCGATCGCCGGGTCGACAATGTGGCCGTGGTCGAGGTCGACAGCCACGACCTGCACGCCTGGCCGGAGCTGTACTTCGAGGGCGTCGGCTGGGTGCCGTTCGAGCCGACGCCGGGTCGCGGCACCGTGCCCTCCTACACGCGTCCGCAGGCGGGCCAGGTCCCGACGACGCCGGTGACTCCCGGCCGGCTTCCGGTCGAGAGTGCTCGTCCCGACGTCGACCCGGACCGCGGAGTGACCGAAGCCGGGTCGCAGACCGCGGAACCCGCCGGTCAGGTGTGGGTGCGCGTCGGCGGGCTCGCGCTCGTCGCGGGCGCGATCGTGCTGCTCCCCGCCGGCCTGCGACTCGCGCAAGGGCTCACCCGCAGACGCCGGATGCGGCACGGGGCGGCGCCGGCGCAGGCGGCCTGGGACGAGGTACGGGCGAGTGCGCGCGATCTCGGCGCCGGTGGCGCGGAGACCGAGACGGCGCGCGCGTTCACGGCGCGGATCGCGAGTCGCCCGGCGTTCGACGGCGATGCGGGTGCCGCGCTGGCCGAGCTGCGGAACGCGATCGAGCGTGAACGGTACGGCCCGCCGGGCGACCCCCGGCCGGGTACCGTGCGGCTGCCGGCCGAGGAGTTGGTCACGGCGGTGGCCACGGTGCGCTCGGCGCTCCGCGCCGATGCGGGCGCTGCGACGCGGGTGCGCGCGGTGCTGCTGCCGGCCTCGCTGCTCCCGGGTGTGCGGCTGCCGGGCCGCAACACGCCGGCCGGCGCGTAGAATCGACGATCGTGGTCAATAAGGAACAGCCTTTCCGCGTGCACGTGCGCGACCTCGTGAACCGTCCGGGAGAGATGCGCGAGCAGCGGCTCACCATCGCCGTACCCGACGCGATGGGTGAGGGGCTCGTGTCGGTGCGTGCCGGCAGCGAGCTCGATCTCGACGTGCGCCTCGAGTCTGTGCATGAGGGCGTCCTCGTGACCGCGGAGGTCGATGCGACGGCCGAGGGCGAGTGCGGTCGGTGCCTCATCGACATCGCTCTCCCGGTCGAAGTCGAGTTCCAGGAGCTTTTCGCGTATCATTCTGGGGAAGCTTTCGAGTATGAGGTTCAAGACGACCACGTGGATCTTGAATCGCTCATCCGAGATGCGGTGGTGCTGGCACTACCCTTCCAGCCGGTGTGCCGGCCTGATTGCCCCGGTCTCGACCCTGTGACCGGTCAACGTCTGGCCGATCATCCGGAACTCGTCGCTCGCGATGAGCGCGACCCGCGATGGGCCGCGCTCGCCGGGTTCCAGGCTTCCGAAGACGAGGGCTCGGGTGCAGCATCCGACGCCGACTTGAACAGAGATTGAGAGAGCATCATGGCGGTTCCCAAGCGGAAGAAGTCCCGAGCCAACACCCACGCGCGTCGTTCGCAGTGGAAGGCCGAGGTCCCCACGCTGGTCAAGACCGTGGAGAACGGCAAGACCACGTACAGCCTTCCGCACCGCGCGAAGGTCGTCGAGGACTCGGCCGGCACGGCCCTGTTCCTCGAGTACAAGGGCCGCAAGGTCGCCGACGTCTAGTCGGCCAGAGCCTGTCGACCGACCGGTGGTGACGCGTACGGGGCGCACTGGGGCCGGGCATCGAACGCTCGACGAACTGCTGCAGACGCTGCAGGTCGAGCTCGATCCCGAACTCCTGCTCCTCGCGCTGACCCACCGGTCGTTCGCGTACGAGAACGGCGGCATCCCGACCAACGAGCGGCTCGAGTTCCTGGGGGACTCCATCCTCGGGCAGGCCGTCACGGTGCGGCTGTACCGCGACCATCCCGACCTCGACGAGGGCGAGCTCGCCAAGCGGCGCGCGAGCCTCGTGTCGAGTGTCGCGCTCGCCGAGGTCGCGCGCGCCATCGGGCTGGGCCCGTTCATCAGGCTGGGCCGGGGTGAGATGCTCACCGGCGGTGCCGACAAGCCGTCGATCCTCGCGGACACCGTCGAGGCGATCATCGGTGCCGTGTACCTCGATCAGGGCGGCGACGTGGCGACCGCGCTGGTGATGCGGCTCGTCGGCCCGCTCATGCGCGACCCCGACCGGTTCGGTGCTGCGATGGACCCGAAGACGAGCCTGCAAGAGATCGCCGCGCGCATCGGTGCACCCGCTCCCGTGTACACGGTGACCGAGAGCGGCCCCGATCACAACAAGCACTTCATGGCGACGGTCGCCGTGGGCGACCTGGTCGTCGCCAGCGGCGACGGTTCGAGCAAGAAACAGGCCGAGATGTCCGCGGCGCTCGAGGCCTGGACCGTGCTGAGCGCGGCACGCTGACGTGCCTGAGCTCCCCGAGGTCGAGGTCGTCCGCGCGGGCCTCGCGCCGGCGGTCACCGGCGCCCGCGTCGCGGGCGTCGAGGTGCTGGATGCCCGGTCGCTCAAGCGCCACGACGCGGCGTCGGGCGCGTTCGAGGCGCTCGTCACCGGCGCGCGCATCGAGGCTGCGGTTCGGCGCGGCAAGTTCCTGTGGCTGCCGTTCCAGCCTGCGACGGGACGAGCGGCGGATGCCACTGACGGCACCCGCGTCGCGAACACCGCCGACCCGGGGCATCCGCTCGCGCTCGTCGGCCATCTGGGCATGAGCGGTCAGATGCTGCTGCGCACGCCCGACCACCCCGGCGACGACCGCCATGCCCGGATCCGCCTGCACCTCGAGCACCCGGGTCATGGCGAGCTCCGCGTCGACTTCGTGGACCAGCGCATCTTCGGGTCGCTCGCGGTGGACCGGATGGTGCCGACCCGCGACGGCGAGGTCGCCGGATTCTCCGCAGCGGTCACCGGTGCGTGGGCGCGGTCGATCCCGACCCAGGTGGCGCACATCGCGCGTGACCCGCTCGACCCCGCGTTCGACGAGGCGGCGTTCTTCGCGGCCCTTGCGCGGCGGGCCACGGGCATCAAGCGTGTGATGCTCGACCAGGGCGTCGTGAGCGGCATCGGCAACATCTACGCCGACGAGGCGCTCTGGGCCGCCAGGCTGCACCCCGAGCAGCCGGCCGCGTCGCTCTCGCGTGCGAAGGCGCGAACGCTGCTCGAAGCCGTGTGCGACGTGCTGCTGAAGGCGCTCGCCGAGGGTGGCACGAGCTTCGACGCCCAGTACGTGAACGTGAACGGCGCATCCGGCTACTTCGCGCACTCGCTGAACGCCTACGGCCAGACGGGCACGCCCTGCCCGCGCTGCGGCACCCCGATCGTGCGCGAGCCGTTCATGAACCGCTCATCGCACCGCTGCCCGCGCTGCCAGCGCCTGCGCGCGTCGCGCCCGGCCTGACCCGCTGCGGCGTCGGACACGTGATCCGCGGTACGGTCTCGTCGGGTCGCTACCGGCAGAGCGGCGATCGAACGCATCGCCGACGATCCTGGCCGCGGGCGAGCCTGCAATGAGATCCGTGATGGCTACCGCCGGTACGGGATCGGCAGCCACATTCTTTTCTCCGTCGAGAACGTGGACAGCGTGGACGTGATCCGCATTCTGCATCAGCGTATGGACCCGACGCGGCATCTCTGAGTGCGATCGGCAGAGCTCTACATCTCGCGCGACGGGCGCTGCCACGCCGACTCGATCGCGACCGGGGTGAAGCCGAGGGCGATGTTGATGGCGAGCATGTGGGCGTTCTCGTCCGCGTTCCAGGTGTAGACACGCGTCCGCGCCGGGTCGGTGTCGGCCAGGGCGACGAGGTTCGCGAGCTTCATGCGCAGGCCGAGTCCGTGGCCGCGATGCGGGCCGAGCACGAGCGTGTCGTCCTGATAGACGGCCGTCTTCTCGGGCGGCAGGGTGAGTGCCGTGTAGCCGGCGACCTCGCCGGATGCCGCCACGGCCGCCGCGGTGAGGGTCACTCGCCCGGCGTCCCGCGCCTGCGCCTCTTCGGCGCGGACGCGCGCGGCATCCCACAGCTCCTCCTCGTAGGAGATCGCGCCCGCGGGCGCGTCGACCGACATGCGCTGATGCGCGGCGGCCAGCGAGTCCACGAGCGCGTCTGGCGCGCGGTCGCGCCAGGTGACGAGCCGATAGCCGTCTTCGCGGTGCGCCTCGGACGACCATCGGCGGAACTCGTCACCGCGCCCGGCCACGTCGAGCGCGCTCATTCGATCGAGCTGCCCGAGCTCGTAGCCGTGGCGGCTCGCGAAGCGCACGGCGGGCAGGGAGACGGGCAGGCTCGCATCGCCCTGCGGGGGTGCGACCCGCTCGCCCGAGCCGTCGTCGAAGGCGTGCGAGGCCATCACGACCACCGTGGGCCGGCCGACCTCGCCGGCCCGCGCTTCGATCGCCCCGAGCAGCGACGTGCCGATGCCTTCGCGCCGGCGTTCGGGGACCACCCCGAAGGCCACGGAGTAGGCGGTCGTCGCGTCGGCGTCCTGCTCCCACTGGAGGTCTGCGACGCCGACCAAGCGGCCGTCGTCCCACGCGCCGATCGCCTCGCGCACGGTGTACCGCCGGTCGCGCGCGAACACCAGCAGCTCCTGGGCTGTGTAGCTGACGTCGGCGGTGCCGAGGAGCTCGACCTCGAGCTGCTCGGCGAGCTGCGCGTACGCCTCGAACGCTCGCGCCTCCGGCGTGCCCAGCCGTTCGGGCAGCGGGATGGGCGCGATCTCGATCGCCACGGCCGACCGTCCTCTCGCCGCCGGGAAGCGGGCAGCCCACGAGCCTACCCAACGGTGGGATTCGGTCACAACCGCGGACGTGCCGCGCAGCCGTCGAATCGGGTGACACCGCCCCTCGGCGTCGCGCGCGGACGGACGATCGGCCTCGTCCCGGCGTGCGCGACCGGGCGCGGGGCATCCGCTCGGGTACGCTTTGCGAGGCATCCGCAGCATTCCGACCGGGGAGATATGTACCTCAAGAGCCTGACGCTCAAGGGCTTCAAGTCCTTCGCTCAGCCGACGACGTTCGCGTTCGAGCCGGGTGTGACGTGCATCGTGGGGCCGAACGGCTCGGGCAAGTCGAACGTCGTCGACGGGCTGGCGTGGGTGATGGGGGAGCAGGGCGCGAAATCGCTCCGCGGCGGCAAGATGGAGGACGTCATCTTCGCCGGCACCTCGACGCGCGGCCCGCTCGGCCGCGCCGAGGTCAGCCTCACGATCGACAATGCCGACGGTGCGCTGCCCATCGAGTACAGCGAGGTCACCATCTCGCGCACGCTGTTCCGCAATGGATCGAGCGAGTACGCCATCAACGGCGAGGGCTGCCGGCTGCTCGACGTGCAAGAACTGCTGAGCGACTCGGGCCTCGGCCGTGAGATGCACGTGATCGTGGGGCAGGGGCAGCTCGATCAGGTGCTGCACGCGACGCCCGTCGATCGCCGGGGCTTCATCGAGGAGGCCGCCGGCATCCTCAAGCACCGTCGCCGCAAAGAGAAGACCCTGCGCAAGCTCGAGGCCATGCAGGCCAACCTCACGCGCCTCTCCGACCTCGCCGGCGAGCTGCGCCGCCAGCTGAAGCCGCTCGGACGGCAGGCCGAGGTCGCTCGCGAGGCCGCGACGATCCAGGCCGAGGTGCGCGACGCGCGAGCTCGCCTGCTCGCCGACGAGGTCGTGTCGCTCAGACGCGCACTCGACGAGCACGGCCGGAGCGAGCACGAACGGCACGCCGAACGGCTCGTGCTGGAACAGGAGCTCGAACAGCATCAGGCACGGGTCGCGCGGCTCGAGCAGTCTCAGCTCGGCGACGGCGTCGACGACGCTCGGGGCACGGCGTTCGCGCTGGAGGCCGCGCAAGAGAAGCTCAGGGCGCTCGACGCGCTCGCCCGGCAACGCATCGCGCTGCTCGGCGCCGATTCCGGGGACTCCGAGGTGCAGCCGACGGTCACGCGGCAGGGCATCGAGCAGGCGACCGCCGACCTGGACACGCTCGCCGAGGGCATCACCGAGGCGCAGCACGCGCTCGAATCGGCCATCACGGCGACCGGCGCGGCGCGCCTCGAGCTCGACCGCGTCGACCAGGTCATCCAGACCCAGGCGGCGCAGGTCTCCGAGTACGACCTGCGGATCTCCAAGCTCACTGGCCAGGCGGATGCTGCGGCGAGCCGCCTCGCAGCCGTGCGCGGCGAGGTGCTCAGGCACCGGAACGCCCTCGACGGGTCGGCCGAGCGCCGTGCGACGGCGGTCAGCGCGCTCGCCCGGCTCGAAGCGGAGGCCGAGCAGGCTGAACACGTCGACACCGACCTCGACGAGGCGTACGAGCTCGCCCAGGCCCGCGTCGTCGAGGCCGAAGGCGAGATCGAGCGGATCCGTGAGGGCCTGCACGAGCGTGAGCGCGAACGCGACGCGCTGGCTGCGCGGATCGGCGCACTCTCACTCGCGCTCGATCAGCGAGACGGTTCGGCGGCGGTCGCCGCATCGGGCGTCGCGGGCGTGCTCGGGCTGCTCGCGGAGCAGCTGCTCGTCGAGCCCGGGTACGAGGCGGCGATCGCCGCCGCGCTCGGATCGCTCGCCGATGCGGTGCTCGTCGCGAACCCCGACGCCGCCTTCCGCGCGCTCGAGCACGCTGAGCGCGACGATCTCGGCCGCGTCGCCCTCGCGATCGCCACCCCGTCCGCGCGCGTCCCCGACCCGCTCACGGTCGACGGCCTCGTGGCCGCGGCGAGCATCGTGCGAGCGCCTCAGGGCGTGCTCGCGCTGCTCGCAGAGGTGCTCATCGCCGACGATCTCGACGCCGCCCGTGCCGCGGCCCCCGCGGTCGCAGCGCTCGATCGGCCCGCCACCGTCATCACGCGCGACGGCACCGTCGTCGGGCGCTTCGTGCTCCGCGGCGGCAGCGGGCGGACGCAGAGCCGGATCGAGCTGATCGCTGAGCGCGACCGGGCCTCCGCGCGCGCCGAGGAGGTGCAGCAGCAGCTCGACCGCGACCGGTTCGAGCTCGGCGAGCAGCGCGAGTCGCACGCCCATGCCAAAGAGCAGGCCAAGCTCGCGCTCACCGCGCTCCGCGAGTACGACGCGCAGCTCGCGCAGCGCACCGAGCAGCTGAACCGTGCGCGGGTGCAGGCCGAGTCCGCCGAGTCCGAGGCCGAGCGCCTCGGACAGGCGCTCGCGCACGCCGAAGAGCGGGTGGCCGAGACCGAGCGCGTCGCCGAGACCGCGAAGGACGAGCTCGCCGCCGCGCGCGAGGCGCCCCGCCCGGTGCTGGACGCCTCCATCCGCGACGACGCGCTCGCCGCGCTCGAGCGCGCCCGCGAGGCCGAGGTCGAGCATCGGCTGCGTGTCGAGACCGCGCGTGAGCGCGTGCGCTCCGAGCAGCAGCGCATCGCGGCCATGGAACGCACCTTCCAGGCGGAGCAGCAGGCCGCGCTCGATGCCGCCCGCCGCGCGGTGGTGCGACGGGCGCAGCTCGAGGCGGCGTCGGGCGTCGCCCGCGAACTGCCCGAGCTGCTCGCCTCGGTCGACCGTTCGGTCGCCGAGGCGCGGGTCGCGCTCGGTCGCGCAGAGGCCGAGCGTGCGAGCCGCAACGAGGAGCTCGTGCGGCACCGCCGCGAAGAGGCCGCCGTGCGTGAGCGCCTGCACGCGGTCACCGAAGACGTGCACGGGCTCGAGCTCCGGATCTACGAGAAGAAACTCCACCTGTCCGGCCTCGTCGAGCGCGCCGAGTCCGAGCTCGGCCTGAGCGAGGAGGTCCTCGTCGCCGAGTACGGGCCCGATCGCGTGGTTCCCGACACCGACGGGGAGAGCGATCCGGATGCCTCGGATGAGGCCGTGGGCGAGGCATCCGGTTCCACCGAGGCATCCGGTTCCACCGAGACATCCGATTCGCCCGACGCATCCGATTTGACCGAGGCATCCGATTTGACCGAGGAATCCGGCCGTCCCTTCGACCGTGAGGAGCAGCGGCGGCGACTCGCCGCCGCGGAGCGGAAGCTCGCGCAGCTCGGGCGAGTGAACCCGCTCGCACTCGAGGAGTTCGCGGCGCTCGAGCAGCGCCACGCCTTCCTCACCGAGCAGCTCACCGACCTCGCGAACACCCGCAAAGACCTGCTCACGATCATCGACGAGATCGACGGCAAGATGGAGGCCATCTTCCGCTCGGCGTTCGAGGACACACGTGAGGCGTTCGCCGAGGTGTTCCCGGTGCTCTTCCCGGGCGGCACCGGCAGCATCTCGCTCACCGACCCCGACGACCTGCTCGCCACGGGCATCGAGGTGAGCGTGCGCCCGGCCGGCAAGAAGATCGAGCGGCTCTCGTTGCTCTCGGGCGGCGAGCGCTCACTCGCCGCGGTCGCGCTGCTGATGGCGATCTTCAAGGCCCGCCCGAGCCCGTTCTACATCATGGACGAGGTCGAGGCCGCGCTCGACGACGCCAACCTCGGCCGGCTGCTCACGACCTTCGAGGGTCTCCGCGAGTCGAGCCAGCTCATCGTCATCACGCACCAGAAGCGCACCATGGAGATCGCCGACGCGCTCTACGGCGTGTCCATGCGCCAAGACGGCGTGTCGGCGGTCGTGGGCCAGCGCGTCCGCGAGGAACGCGAGGAGCGCGCCGGCTGACGCGCCCAGCGCCTGACGACCGAGTCGTCAGGTGAGCCGGCGGTCGGTGGGATCCGCGACGCGGAACCAGCGGTAGCCGTAGGCGGCGAGCTCGACCTCTGCGCGGCCCCGATCGTCGATGTCGACGACCTGCTCGCCGAATAGGTCCGACAGTCGGGCGTCGTCGGGCAGGTGGTCCAGCTTCAGCTGGACATGCACCGGACTCGGGGCGAAGTTGTGCACGGCGACGAAGCTGCCGAAGTCGGCCGACAGTCGATGCGCGAGCACCGACGACTCACCGTGCTCGAGCAGCTCGAACTCGCCCCACCCGATCTCGGGCGAGCTGCGGTACCGGTGCGCGAACCCGCGGATCTTGGCGAGCAGCGAGTCCGGGTCGTGCATCTGCGACTCGACGTTGACGTGCTCGGGCGCATAGCCGTCGGTCGGTGGTTTCGCCACGAGCCGCCGCTTCGGGGCGCGAGAGAACCCGCCGTTGGTCTCCGCCGACCACTGCATGGGGGAGCGCACGGTCATCCGGCCGCCGAGATCCGGGTTCTCGCCCATGCCGATCTCCTCGCCGTAGAAGAGCACTGGTGTGCCGGGAAGCGAGAACATCAAGCTGTACATGAGCGCGATGCGGCGCGGATCGCCCGCGACCATGGGCGGCAGCCGGCGAGCGATCCCGCGACCGTACACGCGCATCCAGTCCTCGGGCGCGAGGGCGTCGAAGACCTCCTGGCGCTCGTCGTCGCTCAGCTGATCGAGCGTGAGCTCGTCGTGGTTGCGCACGAAGTTCGCCCACTGCGCCTCGATCCGGATCTCGGGCCGCGACGCGAGCATCTCGGCGAGCGGCGTCGCATCTTCCCGCACGAGCGAGAGATACATGCGCTGCATGGCCGGGAAGTCGAACTGCATCGTCAGCTCGGCCGGCGCATCCACGTGCCCGAAGAAGTCGAGCTGGCCGTCATACGGCAGGTTCACCTCGCCCAGCAGGATCGCCTCGCTCGAGCGACGCTGCAGGAATCGGCGGATGTCCCGGAGGAACTCGTGCGGATCGCCGATGTCGACGCCGTGCGGCGGCTCGATGAGGAACGGCACCGCGTCGACGCGGAAGCCCGAGATGCCGAGCTCGAGCCAGAACCCGAGCGTCTTCGCGATCTCGTCGCGCACCTGGGGATTGGCGATGTTCAGGTCCGGCTGGTGCCGGTAGAAGCTGTGCAGGTAGTACTGGTCGGTGCGTTCCTCGTACTCCCAGATGCCGGACTCCTCGCCGGGGAAGACCGTCTCCTGCGAGGTCTCGGGCGGTTCGTCCCGCCAGACGTAGAAGTCGCGCCACTTGGAGTCGCGGCTGCGCTTCGCGTCGAGGAACCAGGGATGCCGGTCCGACGTGTGGTTCATGACGAAGTCGATGATCACGCGCATGCCGCGGTCACGCGCGAGGCGCACGAACTCGACGAAGTCGGCGAGCGAGCCGTAGCGCGGGTCGACGGCCTGGAAGTCGGTGATGTCGTACCCGTCGTCGCGCCGGGGCGACGGCTGGAACGGCATCAGCCAGATGCAGCTCACGCCGAGCTCGGCCAGGTGGTCGAGCCGATGGGAGAGCCCCTCGAAGTCGCCCACACCGTCGTCGTTCCAATCGAGGTACTTCTCCACGTCGAGGCAGTAGACGACCGCGGTCTTCCACCAGAGGTCGCCGCGTGCGGTGATCTTCATGTGTCCTCCGTGAGATGGGGCACCACGCGCTCGCCGAACACGTCGATGAACGCGTCCTGCTCGGCGCCGACATGGTGCAGGAAGACCCGGTCGAACCCGAGCGAGACCAGGTCGGCGAGCCGATCGACGTGTTCGGCGGGATCGGCCGAGACCAGCACGGTCTCGGCGACCTCCTCAGGCGCGGCATGGGCGACGCGGGCATCGAACTCCTCAGGGAGCGCGATGTCCCAGCAGTCCGGCGGACCCACGAGCCCGTTCCGCCATTGCTCGTGCGCGATGGCGAGCGCCTCGTCGTACGTGGGAGCATAGCTGAGGTGGACCTGCAGGGTGATCGGTCCGCGACCGCCCGCATCGCGGTAGGCGCCGATGACGCGCCGCAGCGCCTCGGGGTCCTGCTTGACGGTGATGAGCCCGTCGGCCCAGGCCGCGGCCGATCTGGCCTTCTCGGCGCTGACCGCTGCGGCGAGGAACGGCGGCGGGGTCTCGGGGAGGCTCCAGACGCGGGCGCGGTGCACACGGACGAGGCCGTCGTGCGAGACCTCGTCGCCGGCGAGCAGCCGACGCATGACGCCGATGCTCTCGACCATGCGGGCGTCGCGCTCCGGCTTCGGCGGCCACGGGTCGCCCGTCACGTGCTCGTTCATCGCCTCGCCACTGCCGATCGCGGGCCAGAACCGGCCGGGGAACATCGACTCGAGCGTCGCGAAGGCCTGCGCGAGCACCACCGGGTGGTAGCGCTGGCCGGGCGCGGTGACGACGCCGAAGGGCAGGCTCGTCGCCTGCATGGCGGCGCCGAGCCAGGTCCAGGCGTGCCCGGACTCCGCTTGACGGAGCCCCCAAGGTGCGAGGTGGTCGCTGCACATCGCCGCCTGGAAGCCGGCCTGCTCGGCGCGCTGCACCGCGCGCAGCAGCCCGGCGGGCGGAATCTGTTCGTGCGAGGCGTGGAATCCCACGAGGGTCATGCGTCTCCTTCCGTCCACCTCGACCCTCGCGGGCGGGCGCACCGCCCGGCAACCCCTTGCGTCCGTCCGGGGTGTGCGGCATGGCGGGCTCAACCCATGGCAGGGTAGGAGACATGGTGGAACGTGCTTCCTGGTCGCTCGGGTCGGCCCTTCGCGGCATCTTCGGCGCGAAGACGATCGATGAGGACACCTGGGACGACCTCGAGGCGGCGCTGATCACGGCGGACTTCGGTCCGGCCGTCACCGAGGAGATCGTCGACGAGATCCGCAAGCAGGTCGAGCGGTACAAGACCACCGACCCGCGCGACGTGCAGCGGATGCTCCGGGAGATCGTCGAGGAGCGGCTCGCGAAGTACGACCCGACGCTGCGGCTGACCGAGCGCCCCGCGGTCGTGCTCGTCGTCGGCGTGAACGGGGTGGGCAAGACCACGACGATCGGCAAGTTCGCGCGATTCCTGCGCACCTACGACCGATCGGTGGTCGTGGGCGCCGCGGACACGTTCCGCGCGGCGGCCGTCGACCAGCTCGCGACGTGGGCGGAGCGCGCGGGCGTCGGCGTGGTGCGACCGGAGCGCGAGGGTCAGGACCCGGCGTCGGTCGCGTTCCAGACCGTCGAGCGCGCCCAGCGCGACGGCACCGAGATCGTCATCATCGACACGGCGGGACGGCTGCACACCAAGGGCGGGCTCATGGACGAGCTCGGCAAGATCAAGCGGGTGGTCGAGAAGCTCGCCCCGATCAGCGAGGTGCTGCTCGTGCTCGATGCCACGACCGGTCAGAACGGCCTCGCACAGGCCGAGGCGTTCATCGAGCACGGCGGGGTCACCGGTCTCGTGCTCACCAAGCTCGACGGCAGCGCGAAGGGCGGGTTCGTCCTCGCGGTGCAGGAGAAGACCGGCGTGCCCATCAAGCTCATCGGCCAGGGCGAGGCCATCGGCGATCTCACGGGCTTCACGCCGCACGTGTTCGCCCAGAAGCTCGTGGGATAGTCCGACGTTCGCTGAGTAGGGACGTTCGCTGATTTCGCTGAATGCTGATTTCGCTGAATAGGGGAGACATGGCAACCGAGCACGACTACTTCGGCATCGTCGGCGACTACTGGTCGGAGACGGTCGAGTACGCCGACCAGCGCGTGGAGGTGGTGCTCGACGCCGAGGGCGAGGCGGTGGCGTCGTCCTCGCTCGACGTCGCGGCGACCCTCGTCGGCGAGCTCGAGCTCGTCGACGACGACCTGCGATCGGCGTTCGTGAGCCAGCTCGACCAGGGTTCGTCTCCCGTCGTGAAGTTCCTCGACACACTGCTCGACCCCGATCTCGAGCAGGCAGACGAGATCGAGGCGGCGATCGGACGCGACTCCGGGGACCGTCAGGTCGACGCCCTGCGCTCGCTGACCCTCGAGCGCGTCGACCTCAGGCCCGAGCACGACGAGCCCGGAGACGCGTTCGCCGAGTTCGAGTACGCGCTCGCGCCGGAGGACACCGATGAGCGCCTCGTCGCCGCGATCGACCTCGAGCGCGAGATCGTCGATGTCCGCTTCGAAGGCTGACCGCCCCGCCGAGACGGTCGCTCTTCGCGAGACGGTCGCTTTCAGCGAGACGAGCGCCGCCCTCCCGTAGAATCGACGGATCATGGCTACTTTCGGCACGCTCTCCGACCGTCTTGCGGAGACCTTCAAGAACCTCCGCACCAAGGGCAAGCTGTCGGCGGCCGACGTCGACGGCACCGTGCGTGAGATCCGGCGAGCCCTGCTCGACGCCGACGTCGCGCTCCCGGTGGTCAAGGAGTTCACCGCGACCGTGCGCGAGCGCGCGCTCGGCGACGAGGTCAATCGCGCGCTGAACCCCGCACAGCAGGTGGTGCAGATCGTCAACGAGGAGCTCGTCGGCATCCTCGGCGGCCAGCAGCGACGGCTGCAGTTCGCGAAGAACCCGCCGACGGTCATCATGCTGGCCGGTCTGCAGGGTGCGGGCAAGACGACGCTCGCGGGCAAGCTCGCGAAGCACCTCGTCAAAGAGGGCCACACGCCGCTGCTCGTCGCCGCGGACCTGCAGCGCCCCAACGCCGTGAACCAGCTGCAGGTCGTGGGCGGCCAGGCCGGGGTCACCGTGTTCGCGCCGGAGCCCGGCAACGGGGTCGGCGACCCGGTGAAGGTCGCGAAAGAGGCGGTCAAGCACGCCGAGCGCGCGCAGCACGACGTCGTCATCATCGACACCGCCGGCCGGCTCGGCGTCGACGCCGAGCTCATGAAGCAGGCGTCGAACATCCGCAAGGCGACCGACCCCGACGAGGTGCTCTTCGTCATCGACGCCATGATCGGTCAGGACGCGGTCGCGACGGCCAAGGCCTTCCAAGACGGCGTCGACTTCACGGGCGTCGTGCTCTCCAAGCTCGACGGCGACGCGAAGGGCGGCGCCGCGCTGTCGGTCGCCTCCGTGACCGGGCGCCCGATCATCTTCGCGTCGACCGGTGAGGGGCTCGACGACTTCGAGCCGTTCCACCCCGACCGCATGGCGAGCCGCATCCTCGACCTCGGCGACATCCTCACGCTCATCGAGCAGGCCCAGCAGGCCTTCGATGAGGAAGAGGCGATGAAGGTCGCCGAGAAGCTCGCGAACGAGCAGTTCACGCTCGAAGACTTCCTGGCCCAGATGCAGCAGCTCCGCGGTGCCGGCTCGATCAAGAAGATGCTGGGCATGCTTCCCGGCGCGGGCGGGCTGCGCCAGCAGCTCGACCAGTTCGACGAGAAAGAGATCGTGCGCACCGAGGCGATCATCCAGTCGATGACGCCCGCCGAGCGACGCAATCCCAAGCTCCTCAACGGCTCACGACGGCTGCGCATCGCCAAGGGCTCGGGCATGACGGTGACCGATGTGAACCAGCTCGTACAGCGGTTCGAGCAGGCCGCGAAGATGATGAAGACCGTCGCGCGCGGCGGGGTACCGCAGATCCCGGGCATGGGCCCGGTGCCCGGCGCCGGCTTCGGCGGCGGTGCCCGCAAGGCGAAGGGCAAGAAGAAGTCCGGCGGTGCGTCCCGGTCGGGCAACCCGGCCAAGCGTGCGGCCGAGAACGCGGCGATCGCGGCCGGCGGGCCGGTGCCCGGGCAGGCGCCGGCGACGACCGGTGCCGGCTTCGGCCTGGGCGGCGGCAACGCCCCGAAGGGCGCCCCGTCAGAAGAGGAGCTCGCCGCCCTCCAGAAGATGCTGGGCCGCTGACCCCCGCCCCGTCACCCACCCCGCCCCGCCCGCCCGCCCGACCCGACCGGCCCAACCCGCCCGACCCGACCGGCCCAACCCGCCCACCCACCCGACCCACCCGACCCGCCCGACCCGCCCCGCCCAGTGATGACGATCTGCGTCGAGTGATGACGATTCGCGGGCTCACCCGGTGCGAATCGTCATCACTCGACGGGCAGGCGCGCGGCGATGCCGCGCAGGCGGTCGATCTCGATCGACTGACCTGCGGCGACGGTGCGCGCCCAGCGCGACACCGCGGGATCCCCGGCCCCCGCGAGCCGGTCTTCGCTCATCTGCACGGCACCCTCGTGGTGGCGGATCATCGCGTCGAGGAAGATGCGATCGAACGCGGCTCCGGTCGCCGCCTCGGCCCGGCTGAAGGTCGTCGCGCTGATCTCGCCGGGCATGCCTCCGGCATCATGGTCCGTGTCGTGACCACCGAGGCCGCGCCGGTCGAGCCACGTACGCAGTGCAGCGGCCTCGGCCGCCTGCGCGGTCGCGATGCGCTCGGCTGAGGCGAGCACCTCCGGGTCTTCGGCGCGGCCCTCGGCGAGTCGCGCGAGCGCGACCGCCTGGTCGTGATGCTCGGCCATGCCGGCCATCCACTCCGCGTCGGCCTCGGTCACCGCTTCGGCCGCGATGGGCGGGGCGGATGCCTCGGGCGGACCGGATGCTTCGCCGGCGCCGCCACCCGCGGTGCATCCGCCGAGTGCCAGGACGAGCGCGACCACCGCCGTCCGCCATCTCGCTGGTCGAGTCGCGAACGACGGAGCACGCGTGTCGAGACCGGGCGGTGGCGTCCGGGCGTCGGCTCGCGCGGTCTCGGTGCGCTCGCCGGCGTTCGTGATCCCGATACGCTCCGCGACCCGATGCGAGCCTCGACCCACGACGGTCATGGGGACTGATCGCTCCTGGACCGGCGCTTCGCGAGCACCTTCGAGCGCCGACGCGCGACCCACCCCGCGGCGGCGCCGAGCAGCAGGGCCCCCGCGGCGATGCCGATCAGCCAGACGTTCGGCGCGGCGTCGTCCGACGCGGCCGGCGCCGCGGTCGGCGTGGGTTCGGGCTCGGCGACCTCGAGTACGCCGAGCGCGAGGCGGTCGCTGGTGCGGTCCCCACGCGCGACGAGGTCGTAGCGGCCCGCCGCGAGCGGTCCGGGCACGGTGACGGGCGTCGGCGGGAGTGCGCCCTCCGCGCTGGCGGTGACGGTCGCGAGCGTGGTCGCGCCGGGCATCCACCACACGTCGACGGTCTCGCCCGGCTCGAGCGACCCGGCGGGCAGCGCGACCTCGACCGCCGGACTCCCGCCTGGCAGCACGCTCGCGGGCGTCACGTCGAGCGGCGGGAGCGCGTCGCGTTCGGCGGATCCGGGCGGCAGCACCGGCGCCTCGCGCCAGACCCACGCGTATGCCGGCTGGGTCTGCGGGTTGAGGTCGACGGCCGTGTACCGGGCCGCGTCGGCGAACATCGGATCGGTGAGGCGCAGCACCTCGAGCCCGTCGTACATGTCGCTCGCGAACAGGTACCCGTTGTAGAAGTAGACCGACCAGATGCCCGCCGTGAAGTCCATCGAGTACCCGTAGCTCGGGCGGTCGAAGTAGGTGAGCTCGGTAGGTGCGGCGTGGTCGGTGAAATCGATCACCGAGACCCCGCCCTCGAGCCAGGCCTGCGCGACGATGAAGCGGCCCGGCACGGGGATCAGGCCGCCCGAGTGCGCGACGCACTTCTCGAGGTCCGACTGCGGGCGGGGGATCTTGAAGTACGAGCGGTGCTCGAGCACGCCGTCGGTGAGCGACCAGACGGCATCGGCGCCACGCTCTGCGCCGAAAGCGGGCGAACACGTGTTGATGAAGCCGTCGCCGAGCTCGTCCTGGAAGACGACCGCGGTCGCGTCATTGTCGAAGATGCCCGAGTGCCAGAACGCGACGTTCGCGTCGCGCACACGCTGCAGCACGACCGGGTTCAGCGGGTCCGCGATCGAGAGCAGAAGCCCGTCGCCTCGGCACGCCGCCACGGCCAGCGCCTTCGCCGGATACGCCGTGATGTCGTGGCATCCGGTCGTGCTGCGCGTCTCGGCGCCGCCCGGCACGCGGTCGCCGGGGCCGAACGCGGTCGCGTCGTCGAAGAGGTCGAGCTCGCCCGCGATGCTCGCCTGCTCGGGGGCCGCGAGCGGCACCGAGACGATCTGCAGCGGGTTCCTCCCGGTGCAGTGCAACGAGGCGCCGCGGCTGTAGGCGCTCACGTACACGAACACCCTCGAGCCGTCGGCGGGGTCGGGCACGACGGTGTGCGTGTGCGAGCCGCACCGCGTGCGGACCGACGCGACGTGCCGCGGGGCGGCGGGGTCGCTCACGTCGAAGAGCCGCAGCCCTTCCCAGTTGTCGGCGGTCTCCGGGACGCGCACGGCGTCGCATGCGTCGCTCGACATCGTCTCGTCGATGGAGACGATCACGAGGTTGCCGACCGCGCTGACGTCGCCCTGGCCGCCTGTGCACGGCATCGTGCTGCGCAGTTGAGGGTTCGCTGGGTCGGCGATGTCCCACACGCTGAAGCCGGCGAAATTGCCCTGGATCAGGTGGTCGCCGGTGAACGCCAGATCGGAGTTGATGAAGTCGGGGTCGTCGCCCTGGCGGAACGGGTTGTCCCGATGGGCCACCCACTCGAGGCCGGGACCGATCGCGGGCGCGCGCGGGTCGGGCTCGCTCGCGGCGGCAGGCCCCGCCGCCGGTGCCGCGACGGCCAGAGCGAGCAGCGCGCCGAGCGCCGCCACCGATCCGGCCGTGCGGCGCATGCTCAGCTCGCGGCCTCGTCGTACCTCGGCTGGGCGCCCTCGGCGAACGCGGCGAGGTCGTCGCCGGTGAGCACCTCGACCTGGCGCGGCTCGCCGGCGAGCGCGGCGACAGTCGCCTCGAGAGGGAGCGGACCGTCGGATGCCACGAGCACGAGGTTGCCCGGAGCGCCGCCGACCAGCACCGGGCGGGAGACGATCACGGCGAGCTCGCCCTCCTCGACGGCGAGGGTCGCGGCCATGCGGCGCGCGAGCTCGAGGTCGCCACCGCCGAGCGTGTTCACGATGAGCAGCGCGCCTGGTGCGAGCAGTCCGCGAAGCGTCGTGAAGAACTCGACGGTGCCGACGGTCGCGGGTGCCACGCTGCCCGAGAAGACGTCCACGATCGCGACGTCGTAGCCGCCCTGCTGGCGGGCGGCGCGCTCGACCGCGGTGCGGGCGTCGTCGAACTCGACGGTCAGCTCGACGTCGTCGCGCAGCGGGAGCGCGTCGAGCACGAACTCGAAGAGCTCGCGGTGCAGCTCGACGATGTGCTGACGGGCCGAGGGCCACCGCGCGGCGACGTAACGGGGGATGGTCAGTCCGCCGGCGCCGAGGTGCAGCACGGAGAGGGGCTCGTCGGCCGGCTTCCAGGAGCTGAGCACGGTGGCGATGTCGCGCACGTACGGCAGCTGCAGGTCGAGCGGGTCGTCGGGATTGACGTGCGATTGGGTCGTGCCGTCGATGATGAGCGAGTAGCCGCCATTGGTGCCGCGCCCCGGCAGGAGTCGGGCATGGACACGTTCACCGTCGAGTTCGAGCCGGGGTTCCGTCATGCGACAACCCTAAGGCGGACGGGGGGTCGAGCCATATGGTGACGCGCCACGTACGCCCGCTGAGCCTGAGCCTGAGCCGGGGCCGGGCGGGGCGATATCCCCAGGCGCCGCGTCGGTCGCGTCATCAGGCTGGACCCGACGGTATCGTGGGCGGTGCATGCTGCTCACGCACCGGAGAGGAGACGCCGGTGATGCTGGACACCGCGGTCACGCGTCACGTCGCCCCCGAATGGGATGAGCGCGTGTTCGCGACCCATTCCGCGCCGCACTTCATGCAGAGCCGGACCTGGGCACACATCCGCGACGGCGGGCCCTGGGCGGTCGGCACGGTCGAGCTCGGCACCGCGACCGACCTCCCGGCGCTCGTCTTCGAACGTGAGGCGCCGGGCGCAGGGCGCCTCCGGCACATCCCGCGACTCACCGGCGTCACCGCGGAGGGGGTGCCCGGCCTCACCGAACGCGTGAGAGCGACCCGGGGCGACGCGTTCGCGACCAAGATCGAGATCTACCAGCTTCGCGACCCCCGGCTCGAGGCGGCGTTCGCCGACGCCGGCTGGCTGCCGACCCGCGCCTCGCAGTACCGGTTCGCGGTCGTCGCCGACCTTTCGGAGGGTGCCGATGCGGCGCTCGCCCGCATGAAGAAGCGCGCCCGGGCCGAGATCCGGGTGGGCGAACGCAACGGCGTCGAGATCGAACGGCTCGACGTCGGCGGGCCGGGCACCGAGGAGATGCTCGCGCTCGTGCGGGCGACGGAGGAGCGGTCGGGCGCGTTCTTCCGTCGCGACGACTACCTCAGGTCGGTCTGGTCCGGCTTCGCGGCCGACGACCGCGGCCACTTGTACCTCGCTCGCTATGACGGCCGGGTCGTCGCGGGCGCCTTCGTCGTCCGGTACGGCCGGCGCGCCTGGTACAAGGACGGCGGGTCGTCGCGCGAGTTCCCCAACCTGATGGCCTCGCGACTCGTCCAGTGGCGCATCATCCAGGATCTGGCGGACGAGGGCGTGCTCGAGTACGACCTCGGGCACGTGCCGCCGCCCGCCGCCGAGCAGAGCAGCGACCGCGGCATCCTGACCTTCAAGATCGCGTTCGCGCCCGTGATCGAGTATCAGCCCGCGTATCTGCTGCCGCATGCCGGGTCGGCGGAAGCCTGGCGCACGGGCGAAGCCGCGTTCCTCGCGGACTATCGGGCGAAGACCGGCGACTACTGGTACTGAGCGGGGTTACAGTGAGTCGCGTCCGCATGCCGCGGGCGACCCTGTGAGACTGGAGCCTCGAGCGATGACGAGCGGCACCCCCGACTACCGTGACGCCGGCCTCGCGTTCGGCGACGACTTCCTGTTCGGGTCGGCGACGGCCGCGTATCAGATCGAGGGCGCGGTCGACGAAGACGGCCGCGGGCCCTCGATCTGGGACACCTTCAGTCACACACCGGGCAAGGTGTGGAACGGCGACACCGGCGACATCGCCGACGACCACTACCACCGGCTCGACGCAGACCTCGACCTCATGCGCGAGCTCGGCCTGGAGGCATACCGGTTCTCGATCGCGTGGCCCCGCATCCAGCCGACGGGCCGCGGAGAGGTCAACGAGCCAGGGCTGGCGTTCTACGAGCGTCTCGTGGACGGACTGATCGCCCGAGGCATCCGGCCCATCGCGACGCTCTACCACTGGGACCTGCCGCAAGCGCTCGAAGACGAGGGCGGGTGGACGTCGCGTGCCACGGCCGAGGCGTTCGCCGACTACGCGCGCATCGTCGCGGAGCGGCTCGGCGATCGCGTGACCGTGTGGACGACCCTCAACGAGCCGTGGTGCAGCGCCTACCTCGGCTACGGCTCCGGCGCGCACGCCCCCGGGCTCATGGACGGCGCCAAGGCGCTCGCCGCCGTGCACCACCTGAACCTCGCGCACGGGCTCGCGGTCCGGGCGATCCGCGAGGTCCTCCCGGCCGCCGAGTGCTCGATCACACTCAACCTGCACGTGATCCGCCCGTCGGGTGCCACGGGAGAAGAGGCGGCGCGACGCATCGACGGGCTCGCGAACCGGCTGTTCCTCGGCCCGCTGCTGGATGGCGAGTACCCGGCCGACGTCATCGAAGACACCAAGGCGATCACGGACTGGGCGTTCGTCCGGCCGGGCGACACCGAGCTGATCCGCCAGCCGCTCGACCTGCTCGGCGTGAACTACTACTCGACGGTGACGGTGCGGATGTGGGACGGCCACTCGCCGCGCGTCAATGCCGACGGCCACAAGGACATGGGCGGTTCGCCCTGGCCGGGCTCCGAGGAGGTCGAGTTCCTGGAGCAGCCGGGGCCGTACACCGCCATGGGCTGGAACATCGACCCGTCGGGCCTCGAGGACCTGCTCGTCGCGCTGCACGAGTCGTACCCCGAGCTGCCGCTCATGGTCACCGAGAACGGTGCAGCGTTCGACGACGTCGTGACCGAGGAGGCCGACGGCCCCGCCGTGCACGACACCGACCGCATCGACTACCTGCGCCGGCACTTCACGGCCGCGCACCGCGCGCTCGCGCGCGGGGTCGACCTCCGCGGGTACCAGGTGTGGTCGCTCCTGGACAACTTCGAGTGGGGATTCGGCTACTCGAAGCGATTCGGCATCGTCCGTGTCGACTACGACACGCTCGAACGCCTGCCGAAAGACTCGGCGCGCTGGTACGCCGAGCTCATCCGGACCCGGCGGATCCCGGCCTGAACCCGCTTCACCCCAGGGCGCGATCGGGCACGCCCTGCCTCAGCTCGCGTGCGAGATGGGTGACCACGGCCCGCAGATCGCCGCCGGCCTCGTGCGCGACGCGCAGCTGGCGCTGGTAGCTTGCGCCGCCCTCGAGCGTGTCGCGAAGCCGCTGCAGTGCGGGACCGCAGCCGAGACGATCCGCGACCGGGGCCAGGGTCGTGATGAGCTCGCGGACGTCGTCACTCACGAGGCGTTCCGTCCCCGCGATGTCCGTGATGATCTCGGCGTCCATGCCGTACCGCGCCGCGCGCCACTTGTTCTCGCGCACGTACCAGGGCTGGAGCACCGGCAGCGACTCACCCGCGTCGAGCCGCTCGCTCATCCACTCGACGAGGCACTGGATGAGCGCGGCGACGCCGGCGATCTCGGTCGCCGTGGAGACGCCGTCGCAGACCCGCACCTCGATCGTGCCCCACTTCGGCGAGGGGCGGATGTCCCAGCGCACCTCGGTGTGATCCTCGATGACTCCCGTGCGCACGAGGTCGTCCACGTAGCGTTCGTACGCCGCCCAATCGGCGAGCGGGTACGGCAGGCCGGCGGTCGGGAGCTGCTGGAACATGAGCGCGCGGTTCGAGGCGTACCCGGTCTCGACGCCGGCCCAGAACGGGCTCGAGGCCGACAGCGCCTGCAGATGCGGGACGTACGCCAGCAGACCGTCGAGGATCGGCAGGGCCTTGTCCCGGTCCTCGAGTCCCACATGCACGTGGATGCCCCAGATCATCATGTTGCGACCCCACCACCGGGTGCGGTCGATGAGCTTGTGGTAGCGCTCCTTGTCGGTCAGCGACTGGTCGTACCACTGGCTGAACGGGTGGGAGCCGCTGCAGATGAGCTCGTACGCCCCGATCGAGTCCAGTGCCCCACGGACGGCGTCGATCTGCCCCGCGAGGTCGGCCACCGCGTCGTCGACGCGCGTGTGCACGCCGCTCACGAGCTCGACGGTGTTCGTCAGCAGCTCGTGCGTGATCTGCGGGTGCGGGGACCCGTCGGCCTGACGGAGGCGCTCGAGCACCCGGTCGCCGACCGAGGCGAGTTCGCCGGTCTCGCGATCGACGATCGCGACCTCCCATTCGATGCCGATCGTGGACCGGGCGGACTCGGCGAACTCGATGTGCATGCGTGCTGACCCCAATCCGACGGCGGCGCGTGCCGCCAATCTTGGCACGCGGCCGCGCGGGGAACCGGGCCGAGTCGAACGATTACGCGCGGGGCGGGAAATCTGCAAGAATGGTCAGTCGAGTTCTGCTTCGCCCGACCCTCTATCCGGCGTGCAGAACACCATTGAGCTTCCGCCGAGTGTGCACCCCACGCTCACGGCTGTCAGTTCGCCCACTCACCAGACCCATTCAGGAGAATCGTGGCTGTCAAGATCCGTCTCAAGCGGCTCGGCAAGATCCGTGCCCCGTACTACCGCATCGTCGTCGCCGACTCGCGCACCAAGCGCGACGGTCGTGTGATCGAGGAGATCGGCAAGTACCACCCGACCGAGGAGCCCTCGTTCATCCAGGTCGACTCCGACCGTGCGCAGTACTGGCTCAGCGTCGGCGCGCAGCCGTCCGACCAGGTCCGCGCCATCCTCAAGCTCACGGGCGACTGGGGCAAGTTCAAGGGCGACAAGGATGCCGTGAGCACCGTGCGCACCGCGGAGCCCAAGGCCGAGTTCCAGGCCGACACGGCCAAGAAGTCGGTCGTGAAGCCCAAGGCAGAGAAGCCGGCGAAGACCGAGGAGCCCGCTGAGGCTTCCGCCGACGCCGACGCTTCCGCCGAGGCCGAGACCACGGACGAGGCGTAACCCTTGCTCCAGTCCGCGCTCGAACACCTCGTCAAGGGGATCGTCGACCACCCGGACGACGTGCGGGTCGTCACCGCCTCGGGCGCGCGCGGCGAGGTCCTCGAGGTTCATGTGAACCCCGAGGACCTCGGCCGCGTCATCGGCCGCGCCGGCCGCACGGCGAAGGCGCTGCGCACGCTCGTCACGGCGCTGGCCGATGGCCGCCGGGTCCGGGTCGACGTCGTCGACGACTGACGTGGCCGACGACTCCCGACCCCAGCAGCTCCGCGTCGGCCGGCTCACGAAGGCCCACGGGCTGAAGGGCGCCCTGAAGCTCGAGCTCTACACCGACGACCCCGAACGGCGGTTCGTCCCCGGTGCGACCTTCTCGCTCCAGGTGCCCGACGAGTCGCCGTGGCACGGCAAGCACCTCACGTTCCGTGAGCTGCGCTGGTACAACGGTCAGCCCGTCGGGTTCTTCGACGGCGTCGACGACCGCACGGCGGCCGAGAGCCTCGCGAAGGCGATCCTCTGGGTCGATCAGCCGACGGACGAGACACCGGAGCCCGACGCCTGGTACGACCACCAGCTCATCGGGCTGACCGTTCTCCGCGACGGCGAACGCGTCGGCGAGATCGTCCACGTCGACCACCTGCCCGCGCAGGACCTGCTCGTCGTGAAGACGATCGGCCCGAAGCGGCGCGAGATCATGGTGCCGTTCGTGCAGGCGTTCGTGCCCGAGGTCGACATCGACGCGGGCACGCTCACGGTCACGCCGCCTCCCGGCCTCTTCGAGGAACTGCCCGAAGCCGAAGCCACCGAGGCGGCTGGGCCCGAAGCCGAAGCCACCGAGGCGGCTGGGCCCGAGGCCGCAGTGCCCGAGGCGGGCGGGCACGATCCCCGTCGCAGCGACGACGCGGAGTGATCGCGTGCGCATCGACATCGTCACGATCTTCCCGGAGTTCTTCCGGGTCCTCGACCTGTCGTTGCTCGGCAAGGCCCGGCAGACGGGACTCATCGAGGTCGTGGCGCACGACCTCCGCGATCACACGCACGACCGGCATCGCACGGTCGACGACACCCCGTACGGCGGCGGCGCCGGCATGGTCATGAAGCCCGAGCCGTGGGGCGAGGCGCTCGACGCCATCGTCGGCGACGGGGCATCCGATGCGTTGCTCGTGGTGCCGTCGCCCGCGGGCGAACCGTTCACCCAGCAGCTCGCCCGCGAGCTCGCGGCCGAGCCGCACCTCGTGTTCGCCTGCGGGCGATATGAAGGCATCGACCAGCGTGTGGTCGACCACTACGCGACGCGGATGCGTGTACGTCTGATCTCGCTCGGCGACTACGTGCTGAACGGCGGCGAGGTCGCCGTGATGGCGATGATCGAGGCCGCTGGGCGCCTCGTGCCCGGCGTCGTCGGCAACCCCGAGAGCCTCGTCGAGGAGTCGCACGAAGACGGGCTGCTGGAGTATCCGAGTTACACGAAGCCCGCGCAGTGGCGCGGGCTCGACGTGCCGCCGGTGCTGCTCAGCGGCCATCACGGAGCCATCGCCGAGTGGCGGCGCGAGCAGCAGGTCGAGCGTACGCGCCGGGTGCGACCCGAGCTGCTGCCCTGAACCCGTCCGCATCGGCCGGGTCCGCGGCAGTCTTCACGTCCCGGTAACACCCGGGAGCCACGACCGAAACACGCCGTTCGTACCGTCGAAACGGCGCACCGGGCGGTCGCCGTGGCGGGAGGCTGAGGCGTGGCGATCGGGGCGGCGAGTACCGAGCGGACCGGCGAGGCGCAGGCCGCTCGGCCGCTGCGTCTCATGGCGCTGACCCACGGCGAGCCCTCGGCGGCCAACCGTGCCGCGATCCTGCGACTCGTCGACGGCGTTGCGATGGCGCGGCCGGGCGCCGACGTGTCGATCGCGTTCGTCGACGCGAGGCATCGCGACGTGGCGACGGCGCTCGCGCAGAGTGTCGGCGACCCTGAGGCGATCATCGTGCCGCTCGTGCTGTCCGCTGGATTCCACGTGCGCACCGGGTTGTCGCGAGGCATCGACCGGCTCGCAGGGAAGGGCGCGACGCTCGCTGCGCCGCTCGGCCCCGACGACCGGCTCGCCGCGGTCCTCGCCGAGCGGATCGGGTCCCTCGACGGCGCCGACGTCTCGGTGGTGCTCGCGGCCGCCGGCTCCAACGACCCGCGCGCGGTGCGCGAATGCTTCGAGACCGCGCGACGACTGGGCGTGCGGCTCGGCCGTCCGGTCACGGTCGGCTTCATCGCGGCGGCGATCCCTCGGCTCCCGGACGCGATCGAGATGCTGCGGGCGGTGCACCCGCACACGCGGGTGCTCGTCGCCGCGTACCTGCTCGCGCCCGGCGCGTTCTACGACGCGGCGTTGCTGGCGGGCGGCGACCACGTCACCGACCCGCTCCTGATGCCGGATGCCCCGGCGCCGGCGCAGCTCGTCGATCTCGTGCTCGACCGGGTGGAGCAGACGCGCGCCGAGCGCTGACCGCGGTCAGTCGCGTGCGGTGAGCACGATCGGGTCCCCGTCGGTGATCGCGATGGTGTGCTCGGAGTGCGCACCGCGCGAGCCGTCTGCGCTCCTGAGCGTCCAGCCGTCGGGGTCGGTGAAGATGCGGTCGGTCGTCTGCAGGAACCACGGCTCGATCGCGACCACGAGGCCGGGACGGAGCGGGAGCCCTCGACCCGGTCGGCCGCTGTTCGGGATGTGCGGATCGCCGTGCATCGTGCGGCCGACGCCGTGCCCGCCGAAATCCGTGTTGATCGTGTAGCCCTGCTCGCGTGCGACGTCGGCGATGGCCCGCGAGATGTCGCCGATGCGGTTGCCGGCGCGCGCGGCGGCGATGCCGGCATCGAGCGCGCGCCGGGTGGTGTCGATCAGACGCAGGTCCTCGTCGCGGGGCGTGCCGACGACCACGGAGATCGCCGAGTCCGCGACCCAGCCGTTCACCGATGCGGCGAAGTCGAGGCTCACCAGGTCGCCGTCCTTGATCGTGTAGTCGTGGGGGAGCCCGTGCAGGACGGCGTCGTTCACCGAGGTGCACAGCACCTTGCCGAACGGGGACGCGCCGAACGACGGGTGGTAGTCGATGTAGCAGCTCTCGGCTCCGGCCTTGCGGATCATGTCGTGCGCGAGCGCATCGAGCTCGAGCAGGTTGACGCCGACGCGTGCCGCCTTCGCGGTCGCCTCCAGCACACTCGCGACGAAACGGCCGGCGGGGCGCATCTCCTCGATCTCGGCTGGGGTCCTCAGTTCGATCACGGCAATCCTTTCGTACCCGTCTATTCTGACGGGTCCGCTGCGAGTGAACACGCGGCGTGCTCGCAGGTGCGCCCCGGTAGCCTTGAGGCATGACCGTGCGGCGCCTCTTCCTCAGGTGGCAGTTCCTCGCCGCCGTCGTGCTGCCCGGCTGGCTGGCCGTCGGCTGGGCCCTGTTCGGCTCGGGCGGGTGGAACACGCTCGGGCTCATCATCTCGCTGCCCGCGACCTTCCTCGCGCTGCTCGTCATCGCGTTCCTGGTCAACGCCCGCCCCACCGTCCGCGAGCAACGGGCCGTGGCCTGGGGCGATGCCGGCGTGCTCGGTGCGTGGCATCTCGCCATCGTCGGCGCCGGGTTCTACGGGGCCACTGCGGTGCCGTTCACGGTGCTCGCGATCGGGCTCGCGGTCGTGGCGTTCTGGTGGTCGATCTGGCAACTCGTGCGCGACGGCGCGCAGCGGATGCAGGCCAGCATGGCTGAGTTCGAGCGCCTCGCGGCCGAGCAACGAGGCGGCTCCGCCGAGCCCAAGCGCATGCCTCCGCACGATCTCGGTGAGGTCATCGTGGTGCGCGAGTCGCGCGACCCCGAGTAGCCCGACTGACGCGAGACCGACGAGGAGCGTTCCGGCCGAGGCATCCGTCTGTGCGCCGCTTTGCCGAAACGCAACGCGATCTGGCAGAATGGTCGATTGTGCCGCCGCAGGTCTCTGCCTCCGGGGAGTACGCGCAGCGCGAATCGCTTCGTGCAGGCGGCACCGAACACTTTCCCAACTGATCCGCGTTCGACCGGTGGCGGGCGCAGAGAGCGAACATCATGCACATTCTCGATCACGTCGACGCGTCGAGCCTGCGGTCGGACATCCCCGACTTCCGCGCCGGCGACACCGTCAAGGTGCACGTCAACATCGTCGAAGGCAACCGCTCGCGCGTGCAGGTCTTCCAGGGCGTCGTCATCGGCCGCTCGGGCGAGGGCGTCCGCGAGACCTTCACGGTCCGGAAGATCAGCTTCCAGGTCGGTGTCGAGCGCAAGTTCCCCGTGCACTCGCCGGTCATCGACCACATCGAGGTCGTCACCCGCGGTGACGTCCGTCGCGCGAAGCTGTACTACCTGCGCGAGCTGCGCGGCAAGAAGGCCAAGATCAAGGAGAAGCGCGACAACTGAGCGCGCGATCCGAAGCTGTGAAGACTGGATCTTCGCACCGAATCCACGAGCTCCCCGCCAGTACACTGGTGGGGAGCTCGGGCGGTTAAATGACAGAAGAAGACACGCGCACCTCGCACGACGACGGTGCGGAGGCGACGACGACGGCGTCGACGAAGCGCAAGCGCGGCATCCTGCTGTTCCTGCGCGACCTGCTCATCATCTTCGTGGTGGCGGTGCTGGTCTCGTTCCTGATCAAGACATTCCTCATCAGGTCGTTCTTCATCCCATCGCAGTCGATGGAGGAGACGCTGCAGGTCGACGACCGGATCATCGTCAACGAGCTGGTCCCCGACGTGGTGCCGCTCGAGCACGGCGATGTGGTGGTCTTCCAGGACCCGGGCGGGTGGCTGCCCGCGACCCCCGAGGTCGAGCAGCCCCCGCTCGTCGCGGCCGTCGACTGGTTCCTCGCGCTCGTGGGGCTTTCGGCGCCCGACTCGAACGACCACCTCGTGAAGCGGCTCATCGGCCTGCCGGGCGATCAGGTCGTGTGCTGCAACGCCCTCGGGCAGATGAGCGTGAACGGGGTGCCGCTCGACGAGCCGTACGTGGTGCTGCCACCCGGCGAGCAGAAGGTCTCGCGCGACGACTTCGATGTCACGGTCCCCGAAGGGTCGCTCTGGGTCATGGGCGACAACCGCTACAACTCCAAGGACTCCCGGTACAACCGCGAGACGCCGCGCGAAGGATTCGTCCCGATCGAGAACATCGTGGGCAAGGCGTTCGTCGTGAGCTGGCCGGTCTCGAATTGGGAGTGGCTCGGCAATTATCCCGAGGTCTTCGCGGGAGTCGACGAGGCGAGCGACTGAGATGGTCGCAGGTGGTCGCCCGCCGTCGTTGAAGACGGAGCGTGCGCTGTTCGACGACGGCGCGCCCATCGTGCTCGCGTGCGACGAGGTCGGCCGGGGCGCCCTCGCCGGTCCGGTGACGATCGGTCTCGTGCTGATCGATGCATCCGTCAAGCGCATCCCCGCGGGACTGCGCGATTCCAAGCTCCTGCCCGAGCCGAAGCGCGAGCAGCTCGCACCCCGCGCCGCGGGCTGGGTGCGAGCCTGGGCGGTCGGCGAGGCCTCCTCGAGCGAGATCGACCAGCTCGGCATCATGGCCTGCCTCGGTCTTGCCGGCGCGCGGGCCTATCGGGCGCTTGCCGAGACCTGCGACGTCGCGGCGGGGGCGCCGCTGCTGCTCGACGGCAACTACGACTACCTGAGCGCCTCGATCGAGCGGCGGGCACACGTGATCACCCGGATCAAGGGCGACCGGGACTGCGCCTCGATCTCGGCCGCGTCGGTGATCGCCAAGGTGCATCGCGACCGCGGCATGCGCAGCTCGCACGACGACCTTCCGGTCTACGGCTGGGCTGAGAACAAGGGCTATTCGACGCGCGCGCACTTCGCGGCCATCGAGGAGCACGGTCCGAGCGCACTGCATCGCCACACGTGGCTGCACGACCGCTCACGGCTCGAAGAGGCGGCACCGGCGCTGTTCGACCTCGGCGTAGGATGAGTGGCGATGGATGAGGACGAGTTCGACGACTACGACCGCGAAGTCGAGTTGGCCCTGTACCGCGAGTACCGCGACATCGTGTCGCAGTTCCAGTACGTGGTCGAGACCGAGCGACGCTTCTATCTCGCGAACGAGGTCGAGCTGGTCCGCCGCGACACCGAGCACGACTTCTATTTCGAGCTCGCGATGAAAGACGTGTGGGTGTGGGATGTCTACCGCGCCGACCGGTTCGTGAAGTCGGTGCGCGTGCTCACGTTCAAAGACGTGAACATCGAAGAGCTCGCGACGCGTGAGTTCGAACTCCCCAAGGAGCTCGCGCTCGACGAGTGAGCCGCTGACGGCTCCTCCACAGGTGGCCGGCTCGGTGCACAGTCGACGGATGCGTCCAGCGCACCGTGTGCGGGCACGCCGGTCCGCGACCCTGGTCGCGGAGGTGGTGCCCGATGGCACACAACACAGAGCTCGGCCGGCTCGGGGAGGACCTCGCCGCGGCGTTCCTCGAAGGTCGGGGCATGCAGATCGTGGCGCGCAACTGGCGCTGCCAGCACGGTGAGATCGACCTCGTCGCGAGAGACGGCCGCGACACCGTCGTCGTTGAGGTGAAGACCCGGCGGAGCGATGCGTTCGGGCACCCGTTCGAGGCGATCACGCCGCAGAAACTGGGACGGCTGCGTCGCCTGGCCGCCGCATGGTGCCGGCGCGACGACGGGCCGTCGACGCCGATCGGCGGGGTCCGCATCGACGCGGTCGCGGTGCTCGTGCCCGACGAACTGCCCGCGGTGATCGATCACCTCGAGGGGGTGCAGTGATGCCGGTCGGTCGCACGAGGTCGGTCGCGCTCCTCGGGCTGGCGGGCTCGATCGTCGAGGTCGAGGCCGACATCTCGAGTCAGCTGCCGGCGTTTGTCATCGTCGGCCTGCCCGACGCCGCGCTCTCCCAAGCGCGCGACCGCGTGCGGTCGGCGGCGACCAACGCCGGGTGCCCGTTGCCGCAGCGGCGGGTGACGGTCAACCTCTCGCCGGCCTCGCTGCCCAAGCAGGGTTCCGCGTTCGACCTCTCGAAACCAAGGAGTTTACATATTTCAGCTCTTGGGCGACAACGGGGGCAGCTCGCCTCCGTGGTTACAGAGAGGGATGGCGCGAACTCCGAACGATATGCCTTCGTCGCCCCGCCTCCTTCCGTTCACTTGTGTCGGCCAAGATGACCGCGTGACGCGCGTGGCTCTATATTTGCGGCAGTCCTCCGACCCTCAGGGCACCGAACTCGCGGTGGATCGGCAGCGCGTGAACTGTTTAGCACGCGCTGCCGCCAAAGGATGGTCAGTCGACCCGACGCGTATCTACATCGACAACAACGTGTCGGCTACCAGTGCGCGAGAACGGCCCGCATACCAGCGCCTCATTGCAGACGTGATGAAGCGGGATGTCGACGTGGTAATCGCTTGGAACCTGGACCGCCTGACGAGAAAGCCGCGGGAGGTCGAGGACTGGATCGACTTGAACGAGAAGTTCGGCGTCAATCTCATGACCAGCGAGGGGACAGACCCCGTAGATATGTCTACAGAAGTCGGACGGTTAGTCTTGCGCATTACTGCTGCGGTCGCCCGCCAAGAAGTCGAGCGGAAGGGGCGGCGTCAGCGTGAGAGTAATGCGCAGGCCCGAGAACTCGGATATCCGCCGCATGGTACGCGCGCCTTCGGCTATACGGCCCGCAAACGAGACGCCAGATCAATCACTGCCCTACGGACCGGCGCTGACGGAAAGGAGTACTTGGACTACGGGTACAGCCCGATCCCGGACGAAGCCGAGGTGATTCGAGCCGGCTATGAGCTAGTGATCAAAGGCGAAACGCTGGGAGCAGTGGCGCGTGCCTGGAACGCAGCTGGTGTCTTGAACACGAGGGGGAATCGATGGGTGCCCACGACCGTCCTAGCTATCCTCACAAACCCCCGGTATGCCGGATACTCAGTTCCACCACGCGGGCAGCACGCGTGGCGTAAGTCGCTGTACCATCCGGAGGATCTCACCAAGCATCGGCGTGGAACATGGGAGCCGATTGTGGACGCCGCGACCTGGACCGCTACTCAATCTCTCATCCGAGACCTCTCCGCCAGGGACCTTCTCGGTACACCAAAACGTTGGCTGCTTTCCGGCATCGCGACGTGCGCAGCGGATGTCGAGGGCCTGGCATGTGGCGCGCCTATCATCGGCGGCGCGACCTATTCGAAAGTGCCGACCTACCGCTGTTCGGTAGCTGGCCATCTCATGCGCCGTGCCGACCTTGCCGAAGAACTGGTCGTTGCTGAGATCATGCAACTCGCCCTCGGTGCTGATGGCTTGTCCCTAGCGCAATTCGCGCCGGACCTCGCCCTGACGGCCCGAGAACGATCTCTGATGAAGTCTCTGCACGAAGTCAACGACGAATACGACGTGCTGGTGCGAACTGGAGTCCTGACTGAGACCGAGGGAGTGAAGAAAGCGCGCACACGCCGCGGACGACTACGTGCCGAATTGCTTGAGCTCCGTCGGGAGCTCCGCGGCCTGAGAGTCGACGCCCTCAACCTCCTCCTGCGGGCAGGTAAGCCCCGGCCCAGCGATGGGAAACCCTGGACCTCCGAGCTCCGAGTGAAAAAAGTATGGGCCGAACTGCCCCTCAGCGCGAAGCGACATGTTGTTCAGACGACCATGAAGGTTTCATTGTCCCCACCGGGCCGGGGGAACGGTCACCCTGGCCCGCGGCCCGAGGATCGTCTCGCCCTCGCCGCGAAGTCGGTGCACATCACGCTCAGGCAGATGCAACGCAGATCTGCCGTCGCCCCTGCGGGTTCACCTGATGAGGGACACACGCCCGGTGATTCGCTATATTGAGCGCATGAATACTACTGCGGCCTCGTTGGCGAAGGACATCTCCATCAGCACCAGTCGACAGACGGTAGGCGAGAACCTGTTCACCGAGCTACTCACTGCCATCCTCAATGGTCGGTTCGAACCAGGCGAGCGCATCAATGATGTCGCACTAGCTCGTGAGCTAGGGATCTCGCGCACTCCCGTCAGGGAAGCGCTGCAGAGACTGAGGACACTCGGCCTGGTTGAGGCCGAACCCAACCGCTTCACGCGTGTGGCAGTCGTCTCTGGGGATCAGGTCGCGGACAACTGGGTCGTTGTTCTCGCACTTGGTCGAGCGGTGATCGTTGAAGTGGGAGGTGCCGCGTCATCGAGAGCGCTTAAGGCGATGAAGCAAGAGGCCGCGACCTTCGAGAAAGCGCTCAAGAGCGGTAACGCCGAGGCGGCGGCGAGAGCGAATGTCAGCTTCTATGCTGCCTTGACCGAGCTGTCAGTGAATCGCGCGCTTCGCGAGGCGAGCGAGGCCGCTCAACACCTCGTGCGGCTCGGCTCGAAAGAGCTTCCCCCAGGTGTCGACTCGGATGCGCTCTTGCAAGCGCACTCCACGTTGCTCACTGCGCTTTCTGAGGGCGATGCAGGTAGCGCCGACGAGGCTCTCCAGCGAGCCCGAACGATCCTCACGCGGTAGTCGGGAACGAGCGCGGCCCTCCCTCGGACCGATTCACCCGGCCATTCGATCGCCTCATCTTGCGGCGGTCGCAACCAACGTTCCATCTCGGTGGTGACGGGACGCATTCGCAGTTGCGCCCATTCGAAAAGCGACCACATCGGACTTAGAGGAAGAAAATGAGCGACACACTGCTGAGATCACTGAGGAGCCGATTGCTGGATGAATCTGAGCCGTTGGCCGGTCTGCTCCGAAAATGCCTCCTCCTTGGAGCGGAGACTGGCTCCAGTGCTTTGCGGGAGTGGGCCCGCAACGAACTGAACGGCTACGGCGACTACGCTCAGGTTCCCGCTTTCAGGCGTGTGCCAGTTCCTGTGATCAAGATGAACTCAATCAGCGGTTACAACGTCGTGACTGGTCAGGCGCTCACCCGGTTCGAGCTCCCCACGCAGGCAGAGAAGCTCCTACCAGAGGAGATCGAACTTCGTCAGCCGGTCGAGGAACTAGAGACCATCGCATCCTCACCGACCTATAGCTTTACCAGTGGCAGCCTCGCGCACGCCCAAGCGCTCTGGAACCAGGAGTTGTCCGAGTTCCAGCAGGTCACAGCGCTTTATTTCGAGATGTCCGGTGCCGTGCTTTCGGGCGTGCTGGGAAAGATCCGGACTCAGCTATTGGATGTCGTCGCTGACCTCACCGCAGATACGCCTCTAGCCGAGGTGCCAGGAAAAGAGCAGGTCGACGCGGCGGTGGGACAGCATATCGGCACGCAATACGTCACGACGATTCATGCAGTGCATGGACCGACCGCGATCGGCTCGAATGCGCGGTCAAGTAGCGACGGATTCAGCATCGACGATGTAGTCCGGCTTCTCGACGCCGTTCGCGAAGGGGCAGGAGAAGTCGGTGACGAGCAAATCCGCTCAGAGCTGCTCGAGGCGCTTGAGGACCTTCGTGCGGAGGTGCGAAGTGCGGCACCGGACACGGGTGCAATCGTCAAGAAAGCCGGGCGACTACGAGCCGCGGCCGCGAACATCGGATTGCCTGCGATCAGCGCGGCGGTTGGCGGGGCTGTAGAAGCACTTACTTCGCTCGCGGTGGGCGGTGCGTTCGGGTAGTGACTGCGGTCAGCGTGAGGGCTGATCCGAGACCGACAAACGATGTCGCCGATCTAGATCTGCGCCAGGGAGGGCTGCAATATGGCACATGGCTCGCGGCCACCGCACTTGGTGGATGCAACAGACTTGGAGAGATGGGCGGACCAGCGCTCGGCGCAGTCAGACCTTCCGCGGCTTATACGACGGCTGATACGCCACGAGAACGATCAAGTCCAGCGAGTCGAAATGCGAGGCGGGGAAGGCGTCGGTCTTCCCGGATATGACGGGATCGTCGAGGCGACGCGATCGACCGCGTTTGTGCCGGAAGGCGTGAGCGTATGGGAGATGGGGACCAGTGATGACCCTGCGGGCAAGGCGACGGAGGACTACAAGACGCGAAGTGCCAACTCCCTCGGTATCGACATGGCGACAACTACGTTTGTGTTCGTCACGCCGCGGCGCTGGCGTGGCAAGAAAAACTGGGAGCAAAAGCGCCGCGATGAGGGCAAATGGCGGGATGTCCGAGCCCTGGATGCCGACGACATCGAGCAAGCTCTCGAAGAGTCCGCGGCAGTACGGATCTGGATGTCGGAGCTTCTCGACATGCCCGCACTGGGTGTCGCAACGATCGAGGACTGGTGGCGGCGTTTTGCCAGCGGGTTCGATCCAAGGCTGACATCGCGGGTGGTTCTCGCGGGGCGCGAGGACAGTGCGGCGGAGCTTCTGAGGCGGTTGGCTGTGGACATCGGGCAGACGTTCATAGGAGCGGCCAGCGTCGACGACGGCCTAGCGTTCGCGGCGTGCGCAATGATGGCACAAGACGCAGACGCGTCTGAGCCCATGTTGTCTCGCTCTTTGCTGGTGCACGACGGCGCCACTCTCCGGCGGCTCGACGGTACATCAAGCTTGCTCATCCTTCTTCCGTATGAGGAGCATCTGCAACGCGAAGCCAATCTCATAGAGAACCATCATGTTGTTTTCGTGGTGACGGACGGCGACGCGGACATCGAGCTTCCTCCACTCGACCATCTCACTCTCCGTGTTGCTCTCAAGGACGTCGGAGTTCTCGAGGAGAATCTGGATAGGTTCGTTCGCGCCGGCACAAAGAGCTTGCTCGCGCTCCAGAGAGTGGCGAGAAGATTCGGGCAAATCGACCCAGAGCAATGGGCTCAGGACCTCGCGAACCCTGCCATACGACGCGCGTGGCTGGCAGGGGCGTGGAATCACCATAGAAGCGGCGATGTCGACGTGCTCGAGACCCTGACCGGCGCAAGTCAGCAGTCTCTCGTGGAGCAGCTGGAAACGGTAATCCGCCAGCCGGACCCGATGTTCACGCGAGTAGGGGCGACCTGGGCAGTCGCAGCCCCAGAGGATTCCTGGCGAACCGCGCGACTCAGCATCCGGGACGCCGATCTTAGAGAGCTCGAGCGAGGGGTGCAGACAGTCCTCGGTGCAGTGGACCCACGCCTCGAGCTGCCGCCGGAGGACCGCTGGAGCGCAGCGATCTACGGAAAAACGCGAGTGCATTCGACAGACCTCCGTGGCGGGCTCGCTCGATCCCTAGCACTCCTCGGCAGTTGGGGAGATGAGGTCCGAGTCGCGGGTGGTCGGTCCGCTCGACAATGGGCGGAAGGCGTCGTCTGGAAGCTAGTGTCCCGAGCTAACGAGGACGCTTCTGCACAGCTTTGGGAGTCAATGAGCGACATCTTGCCGCTGCTCGCCGAGGCCGCGCCCGATGTCTTCCTTCGCGCTGTGGCCGATGCGACCTCCGGCGTTGAACCGCTCGCTCGGAACTTCTTTCACGATTACACGGACGCGTGGCAGGTGAGTAGTCCGCACACAGGGCTTCTCTGGGCCCTCGAATCTGTTGCTTGGTCGAGCCGACATCTAGGCTTCGCCGCAGAAGTGCTTGCGGCCCTGGCAGAGATCGACCCGGGCGGCAAGCTGAGCAACCGTCCTGTGGGGAGCCTGAGAGGCATCTTCCGGCCATGGCTACCTCAGACTGCTGCGCCACTGGATAGCCGACTGTTGGTGATCGATGCACTCCTGCATCGACATGAAGAGGTGGCGTGGGAGCTGCTACTTGACCTGCTGCCGGGGCCTTCCGAGGTGGCGATGCCGTCGCAGAAGCCAAGGTTCCGCGATTGGGCAGACGGAGCAGATCAAGAAACTACGTATGGCGAGATCCGAAGGTTCGTCGACGCCATTTCCGAACGCATCATTGATCGAGCGGCTGAAGATCCCCACCGCTGGTCGCAGGTCGTTGGCGTCTTCAATCGCTTGCCCGACGATGGACGGCGATCGGTGCTCGCAGGAGTCGCGGAACTGAAGCGGGGCGAACTGGAACCGGCTGGTGTCAGGCAGCTCTGGGACGCGATAGATGGATTCATCCGGAGGAATCGTCGGTTCCCTGACTCGGGATGGTCGCTCTCCGAGGACTGGCTGGCGCTCCTGGAAGCTGCTGCTGCTGAACTTGCGCCTTCAACGCCCACCGAGCGGTTTCGATGGCTCTTCGACGATTGGATGCCCGATCTCGGTATGTCGACGGGGGATGATTACGCCGCATATCACCGGGAGATTGAACGGGCACGCGAGGACGGGATCAAGCGCATCATTGATGCTCAAGGTTTCGCGGCGGCCCGTCAGTTCGCCAGCGAAGTGGCGCTACCATCGGCGGTCGGCTTTGCGGCCGCGCGTGTTGACCAAGAGCACGATGCCGACGCACTGAATGATCTCGACAGCGCGGACGCGAATCGTGCCGCATTCGCGGATGCGTTCGCACGCGCGCGGTTCGGAGGTCGAATGGAAGAGCTTGCGCCGTGGATCGACGCTCTCGAAGGGCGCCCGCTAGCCCAGGCACGTTTGTTGCAGACAAGTGAAAACGTCAAACTTGCCTGGGAGACGGTGTCTGAACGCGGCGGTGCTCTTGACGCCGCCTATTGGCAGGAGTTCGTGCCCTACGGGCGCGGCGCCGATTTTCCGCACGCGAACGAGGCCGCGCGCCAACTTCTGCTCCACGATCGAGCGGCGATGGCGGTCCACACTCTTAGCTTGTTCGCGGAGCGCCTCGAGAGCGATCTCGAAGTCCAGCTTGTACTCGACGCGCTCACCCAGTTCGGGGCTGGTGACCAAGACGCCGCCCGCGTCTCTGAGCACGATCTGACGCGGCTTCTAGCGGGTTTGCGTTCCCGCGGGGTCGATGAAACAGAGATCGCTCGCCTGGAGTGGAAGTTCCTTCCTGCCCTGAATTATGAGGACGATGCGCCATCGCTTCAACAGCTCCTCGCCAAAGATCCGCAGGTGTTCGTGCAGCTAGTCGGGCTCGTATTCAGATCCACCGGATCTGACTCTGATGAGGAACGGGAAGTTGACTCCACGATCGCATCAAACGCGTTCCGTCTGCTGAAGGCCTGGCGCGTGGTTCCGGGCACCACGTCCGATGGTGCAATCGATTCCGATGTGCTGCAGGAGTGGATTAAGACTGCTCGTGCTGGTTTGGAGGAGCAGGAGCGCCTCGAGGTGGGCGAGTTGCAGATTGGAGAGGTGCTTGCACACGCTCCCACGGATCCGGATGGAACTTTTCCGGCTCGTGCAGTTAGAGATTTGCTGGAAGGCGCCCCAAATGATCGTCTGGAGCGAGGCTTCGTGATCGGACTCCATAACATGCGCGGCGTTACATCCCGAGGTATGACTGAGGGTGGCCAGCAGGAGTTTGATCTAGCCAAGGACTACGACGCGCGGGCGGAGCGGATTGAAGCGACGCATCCACGAACGGCGGGTGCGCTGCGGCAGGTGGCGGAGAGCTACCGGCAGGAAGGCCGTCGAAACGATGAAGAGGCGCGCCGTTTCCTCGAGGGGCTCGAGTACTGAACGGTGGTTATGTGGAGGCGCGAACTTCGCTTCCTGGACGGTTGCGCCTCACCTTTAGACCCGCAGCTCGATTCATACCGGGAGCCTCCGTGCGCACCGGAAGGACATTACGGGTGGAACGTTGCGGGCAACGCTGGGAATCTCAGGCCTGATGATGTGTCCGCCGTAATGGCGACCGCCCCCTATGCGGTCAGCGTACTACAGCGAACAGCTGTTCGAATGTAGCGTAACTACAAGATCACTCGACCTTGAGGAGACCAAGATGGGCCAGATCACCGAGACTCCCGCGCGTCGCCCGGGGCAGCTGAGCCGTACCGCGCTAGCGACCCGATCGCTGCGCGCTGCCGAGCGGCTGACTGGCGATGCGCGTCGCGAAGCCCTGCGGCAGCACTTCGCCGAGTTCGTTACGCGCCGTCGGACCTGCGAGATTCGTCAGGCGTGACGGGTGTTTGGATGTCAGATCGGACGTCAACATTCGTTCTGACGGGTGTCGGGTGTCGGGTGTCTATAGGGGTGGGGTGTCCAAGACACCCCAACACCCCGTATAGACACCCGACATTTGCCTGGCATCAGTCGATCGGAGCGACCTCTGCGAGCCACCAGCGGATGCCGCGAGCGCGGCCCTTGAGCTGGACCGCTTTGGCGATGACCTCGCCCGACTCCTTCATGGCGCTGAGCACCTTCCGATTCGCGACGCCCTCGGGTCCGTCACCGGTGAGGGTAGTGGTGAGCACTCCCTCGCGTCCTGCCTCGCGGAGCATCGCTCGCATCGGCTCCGCGCGGCCGTGCTGTTCCTCCTCGCGACCCTCCTCCCTCGTTACTTGCTCGCGCTGTGCTGCCGCCTGCCGATCGAGCCTCGGCAAACCGTCCTCACCCATCCGAACGCGGGTCTTCGGGAACGCCACGCCGCCGAACCTCGACACCACCGAGAAGAACCGCGCGGCTGCGCCGCTGTCGGGATTCGCGGAGTCGTAAGACCAGAGCCCGTCCGGGCCTGCAGCCGACTCGGTGCCCCCCATCGGATGCCCGCCGGTGATCGGACTGTGTGCGACGATCAGCGACGAGGGAATCTCCGTGGCCTTCATCAGCCGCTTCCACGCCGCGAACCAGAGCCCGTAGTGATCCGTGCTCTTACCGACTGCCGCCAGGACTGCCGTGAGTCCGTCCACGATGACGACGGACGGCGACCAGTAGTCGCCTTCGTTGCATCCGTCGTCGCACTCCATGAGCCAGCTCAGCCAGAGGTCGAACTTGTCGGGATCCGTTACATCGAGCACGCCCGGCCCGCCCGCGTGTTCGTCGAGGTGGATGACTTCGAGCCACGGCGATTTGAGGTCGATTCCCATCGCCGAGAGCCCGGCCTCGTAGGCGCTCGGCTCGATCTCCGCGTTGAGCACCACGACATAAAGATCGTTCCCATGCCTGGGGTCGACCTGTCGATCGACCGGCGCGAAGTGCCCGAGGAACTGCCGCCGGGGCGTCGTCAGCGCGCCGATGAGGTCGGCAACGGCAGTGGACTTTCCGGCCTTCGCGTTGCCGCTCAGCATGGGATGCGTGCCGTGCTGCCAGAGTCCGGGGATGAGCCAGCGCGGCGCCGTCCGAGGCCTTGCGCGCGGGAGCCCTCCGGTCGCGCCCGTCAGCAGCCGCAGCCGCACCATGCTCGCGACGCCCGGCGGCGCCTCGCGTCCGTTCGCGAGCTTGATGCGCCCCTCACGGCTGGCGCGGTCGCGGAACTCGAGCACGTCGTCATCGACTCCGACCCGCTCGGTCCAGTTGCTGTCCGGATGGAACGGGTCGTAGGTTCGACCCTCGTGCTCGATCACCACGCGCTCGCTCATCGGGCATTCCCCTTCCGGTCGTCCCAGCGCTTCGGTGCGCGCTTACTGAGCTTCGCCAGCTCGGCGGCGATCGCACGAGGCGGCATCGCCCTGGACGCGGCAGCTTCGATCAGCTCGCGGACGCGCCGTTCGCGGTGGCGACGCCAGTCGCTGCGGCAGCGGGTGCTGCAGTACACCCCGACCGGCTGGGGGCCGCTCACGGGGTGATAATGCCCACCGCACCACTGGCACTCGTACAGGGTCACCAGTCGATGCATCGGGGTCGGGCGCGGGCTCATTCCTGCGCTCCGCTCGCGATGCTCAGAAGCGCTGCCACACGGGCGGCCTGCGCATCGGTCAGCGGTGGCAGAGCGCTCACCATCTCGGCCGGCGTCGGCGCGGCGCTCACTGGTCGGCCTCCGTGGCGACTTCAGCCACGATGGGCAGTGCGACGACGCGACCCTTGCCGCGCAGGCGACCGTCACGCATCTTCGAGCGCGGCATGGTGCTCAGCTTTTCTTCGATCTCGTCGAGATCGAACAGCAGCTCACCGGCGCCACGACGGTACGCGACGATGTAGCCGCGACTGTGCCAGTTGTCGACGGTGCTCTCGGAGACCTCGAAGAAGCGGGCGGTTCTCGCACGCTCACGAAGGCGGCGGGCGGCGCCGCGAGGAGGAGTGGACTCGCTGGTAGACATGACAGATGTGTTCCTTTGATGGAATCGACATCCGTTCTGCTCACTGGTCGGCCAGGAGGGTGCCAGCAAGGTCCACGTCCCCGAGCAACTGAACGGTCCGTCCTCGGGGGAGGAGCGAATAGCGCCCATGTGGGCGAGGTATTCAGCGCTCCCGGTGCTTGGATTCTCCAAGACCTCCGGCTGAGCTAAGCCCGGTGGGAAGCGCCTACATTCGCTATCTCGACTTTAGCGGAGTGAGGTTCTGGAATCTACGCATCTGGGAAGCGCTCAGGCTCGATCTGCGAGGTTTCGGACTCATGGGAACCCCAGGGTTCAAGACTTGAATTCTGGGCGCTCTCCGGTCGGTTGGGAACGCGAACGCCCCGCCCTCGGACGAGGAGCGGGGCGCACGCCGCGAAGGGCTAACCCTCGTAGTCGGGGTTCGGCTTGCGGAAGGTCACCGTCGTTGCGCGAGAGAGCGCGGTCTTCGTCTCGCTCACGACTTCGTAGCCGTCGTTGAGCATCTTCTCCATGTACTTTCGGCCACCTCGGTCGGCCACGACGAAGTTCTTGACGACAACGAGGTACGGATCTCTCTTGTTCTTGCGTGCCAATGGTGTCTCCCTCGCTCGAAGGCATTCGCGATGACGCAGATCGCGGCACCGCAGGATGTGACTTATAGTCCGTGGACTCATCGTCAGCATAACGAGACGGTGAACGGATGCCCTCCGTTCCGACTCACCGTGCCGCGTTCGGCGCGCGAGTGCGCGAGCTGCGCACGGCTCGCGGGTGGTCGCAGGAGGAGTTCGCACATCGTGCCGATCTCGATCGCACGTACGTGAGCGGTGTCGAGCGCGGTGTGAGGAATCCCACACTCGATGTGATCAACCATCTGGCGAAGGCGCTCGGCGTTGATGTCATGGAGTTCTTCTCGCGTTAGCCGGTGACTTCTGCCGCGCAGCTCTCCACCGTCATTGTGCGCGTTTAACGCACTCGGGGTTCATCAGGCCTCAATTGACGGTGCGCTCGCTGTACGGCGCGCCAAGCCGCAATTCAAGTATGTCGTTGAGAGCCGATGCTGTACTTTTGCGCGCCCTGAGTCCCGCGGTGCGGATCGATGCGTGCTCACAAGCTGGGGACGGTAGTCAGGTTTGCATCGAGCTTTGCGTTTAAGAATTTCAAAACCGCAGAAGTGTCGGTGGTCCACGCTATGATGTGTAGTACCGATCGAACGTAGGAGGATCAGATGCCATTTGAGGTGTTCGACAAGCGCATGGCGCCGCTGGCGAAGGCGCCGAGTGTGACGATCCAGAAGCGCGGGATTTTCTCGATCAATCGGACCGCCCACAAGCTCATCAATGACGCCGAGACAATCGAGCTGCTGTACGACAAGGAGGCTCAGATCATCGCCCTGCGGCCTTCCAACGAACCGCACGCCTATGCAATCCGACCTCAGTCGGCGCGCGACACGGGTCAGATGATTCTGTCCGCGACTGCCTTCACGCAGTACTACGACATCGATACGAGCGTTAGCCGGCGATACAAGCCGTACGAACAGGACGGAATGCTCTGTATCGATCTCGCCGGTCCCAGTGCCGAGGTGCGTGGAAACCGAGCGAAGCAGGAAGGCTCCGATGACGACGAGCCCTAAAGACTTCTGGCCTGACCCCGTTGGCGCAGGATCAGGCCAGAACCGGCCCGAGGGCGCGGTGATGACTTGCTCTGTCATCTCCAGCGTATCGAAGATTCCAGAGACCGCCGGTCTCGCTTCTCCTCGGGCCATCATCCCGAAGGAGGGGCGAATGCCCGCCATCACCGATTACTACGGCATCTCCGGAGCCGTACCATTCGTCGACGTGGAGATCACGGCCGACAACCGCCTGTACGTCGACCCGCATGCGATTCGGCTGAGCAAGGGGCCGCAGCCTTTCGCGGCCGAGGCAGTCGAGTGCAGCGACACGTTCCTGCAGGAGGTTACCGCCTGCGTGATCAACGGTCCGGCCTTCCACCGACGAGGCGAAGACCTGCTCCAGCACTTCGTGGAGCCATGGGAAACCCGGCTCGGCATGTCCGAAGAGGGGTTCCACGGACATGGCGGGGCCGCGATCGTCGGACAGTGGATCTGGAAAACTCTCACGGATGACGTTGAGGCGCTCGTTCGTGTCGGAGTCCTCCGGCAGCTGGAGGATCTGCCGCTGTTCGTCGACGGGATTGACCGTGACATCACGTCCGACCTCACTACCCGTATCGTGTTCCATCCTCTCGCGAGGTTCACCGCAGCGATGGTCGCGGCGTACCCGGAGTTCACGGCCGGTGAGCACGTCGTGAAGGTGTTCCGGAAACAGGTCTGGAACCCCGAGCTTCGGGAGTGGGATGAGGTGGAAATTGCCCTTCCCGTGGCGGATGGCAAGCCGCTGCTGCTCGTGCCGAAGGGTTGGGCGCGACCCACGCTGCTGATGTCGGCGGGACGCTTCTACGAGACCAGCGTCTTGTCGTTCGCCCAGCTCGAACAGGCGGTCCTCTCCTCACGGGGCAAGCTGCTGAAGACGCCGAAGGACGAGCTCAAGAAGCAGGCCGGCCTCGGTCGCGGCCGGGCGACGAACCTTCGCGTGACGAAGCGAGCGTTCGATAGCGAGCAGGACCTCCTCGCGGTGTTCAAGTCGTTCGTCGCCTCCCGCCTCAAGAGGGCCGATAGCGACGGTGAGGCCGCCGCGTAGCGTGAGCGCAGGGTGCCGTCGTGCCGAATGGTGCGACGGCACCCCTGTTCTCTGGGGACAGGTCACGACTCCACATCATGCGGCTTGCGGTTGATCACCGTGCCGTTCTGCATGATCCAGTAGAGGTAGCCGTCGAGGTCGATCGAGCGGTAGGAGCCCCCGCGCCAGCGGCGGATGTAGTGGTAGTCGCGGATCAGCAGGTAGAGCCGCTCGTGCAAGGTCCCGAGACCTGCGCGCTGGGCGCGCTGGCGCACGGTGTACCAGTGCGGGATGTCGGCCATCGTCTTCGCGAAGGTCCACGTCGTGGCGGCGATGTACTCGCGCGCACTCTCGATCATCCAGTCGGGCGCGTCGGGGTGGTAGCGGTTCGGCATCGGTCTCCTCAGGTGCTCGGGCGGTGCCCGCATCCGCCTTGCGACGGAAGTCCTGAGGGCCGCGCTACTCGGCGGCGGTGGCTGGCGTGAGGCGCAGCCGGTCGGGCCTCCACGAGGTGCCGCGCAGCGCCTCGGGCCGGGGGAGCACTTCGACCCGGAGCACGGTGGCGAGCACAGCACGCTGCACGTCGATGGGCGCCGCGAGGAATGCCGCGCCTGGGTCGGCGGCTCCCGCGATGGGCGAGGCCGACGAGTGCTGCACCGCCTGCGCGAGGCGGGCGTCGATGTCCGCAATCTCCGCGGTCACGGCTTCGGTAGCCTTCTTCAGCTGACCCCCGGTGATGTCGCCAAGTGCGTAGTCGCGCTCGAACCCGGCGAGCCGTCCCTCGAGGGTGGTCCGGCGCTCGCGCTCGGCGCTCATGTCGGGAGCCTTCGGGCTCAGCGCCGCAATCACTCGTGGGTCGCGCACGAGCTCCGCCACGACGCCGCGCACGTAGTCGTCGGTCGGCTCCTGCAGCACCATCAGGTGCGCGGATCCGGTGCAGCGGTAGTGGTACTTCCGCTTGTGGTTCGGGCGCGACGTAGTGCCGCCGAACGCTGCCGAGCGGAGCACCGCGCCGCAGCCCTCGATGCCGCAGCGGTAGATGAACGAGCCGAGCCACTTCGTGTCGCTGCCCTTGTTTGTCCGCCGCGAGGGGTCCGTGAGCTTGGTGAAGAGCGCTCGCCACGTGTCCTCGTCCACGAGGGCAGGCCACTGCGCTCGTCCTCCGATCTCGAAGCCGGCGTGGCCGGCCGCGCCGCGCGCGATGAGCCCGGCATTCCTCGGACGGAGCAGCACGTCGCGTAGGGACATCTGCGTCCACTTCGCGCCGGTCGATGTCTTCATACCGCGCTCGTTCAACTCGCGCGCCACGGCGTTGACCGTGCGGCCCGCGAGCACGGCCGTGGTCGCCTCGCGCACCACGTCGGCCTCGGCCTTGTTGATGACCAGGCCGCCCTTCTCGTAGCCGTAGGGGCGACGTCCTCCGCGATACTTCCCGTCGGTGGCCATCTGCTCCTTGGCCCGCTTCGTGCGCTCGGCGACGCGCTCAGCCTCGGCGGTATCCACGTTTCCCTTGATGCGAGCGACCATCCGGCCGTCGGCGGTGCTCAGGTCGTCGTTGCCGGAGACGACGGTGGCGATCCTCGTGCGGTGCCGATCGTGCAGGTCGATCAGGTCCTCGAGCTCCCGCGGGCGCCGGGTCAGGCGGCTGTTGCTGTAGGCGAGGATCGCATCGATCTGGTCGGCACGCGCCGCCGCCAGCATCTCGGTGTACGCCGGACGGGCCTTCTGGCTTTTCGTGGAGGCGCTGATGTCGTTGTCGATGAACTCTTCGACCACCTCGTAGCCGAGGCTCTTCGCGAGCGCCCGGCAGTCGTCGATCTGGCGGCTTACACCCAGCTTCTCGCCCTCAGCGTCGCGGCTGATCCGCGCGTAGATCGCCGCTCGGGGGCGTTCTCGGGTTCCAAGCTTCGTCATATGTCTATTCTACGGTTTTGACCTCGCGATCGCGGTGGCCTGCCTCGCCGCCGCGGGGCTCGTCGATGCGGAGTCGGCCGCCGACGTCGTGCATCTCGGCGAGCTCGGGCTCGACGGGCGGGTGCGCCCGGTCGCGGGGGTGCTGCCCGCCGTGCTCGCGGCCTCGCGGGCGGGGCACCGTCGGGTCATGGTCCCCGCCGCGAACGCCGACGAGGCCGCGCTCGTGACGGGAGTCGAGGTGATCGCGGTCGGCTCGCTGCTCGAAGCCGCGTTACGGCACGGGGGCCGGTTCGACGAGCAGGCGCTCGAGAAGTATGCCGCAGCGCCCGGCGAGGTCGTCGATGGCTCGGTGAGCGCCCCGGCGCTCGCCGAGCCACCGGGTGATCTGGCCGACGTGAGCGGCAACCGCACGATCGTCGAGGCGATGCTGGTCGCGGCGGCGGGCGGGCACCACGCCTTCCTCGAGGGGCCACCCGGCGCGGGCAAGACCATGCTCGCGTCGCGGCTGCCCGGCATCCTGCCCGACCTCGGCACCGACGCCGCACTCGAGGTCGCCTCGCTCAGGTCGCTCGCGGGTCTGGCGCCGCCGTGCGGGCTCGATCTTCGCCCACCGTTCGAGGCGCCGCACCACACCGCGACGGCGGCGTCGATGGTGGGTGGCGGCAGCCGCGTGATCCGCCCGGGGGCCGCGGCGCGCGCGACGCACGGCGTGCTGTTCCTCGACGAGGCGCCCGAGTTCCCGGCGGCGGTCCTCGACTCGCTCAGGCAGCCGCTGGAGTCGGGCACCGTGAGCATCCACCGCGCGGGAGCCGTCGCGGTCTTCCCGGCCAGGTTCCAGCTCGTGCTCGCCTCGAACCCGTGTCCCTGCGGTGCCGAGCCCGCGGAGTGCGCCTGCCCGCCGAATGCGCGACGCCGATACCAGGCGCGACTCTCGGGGCCGCTGCGCGACCGGGTGGACGTGCGGTTGTGGGTGCCCCGCATCTCGACGCCGCCCGTGCCGGGGGAGGCGGGGAGTGCGCCAGGCACGCAAGGCGGGTCGCCGGCCGCGCTCACGTCGGAGGTGGCGAGAGGCATGGTGGCCGAGGCTCGCGCCGCCGCCGCGACCCGGCTCAGCGGGACGCCGTGGCGGACGAACGCCGACATGACCGGCCCGTGGCTCCGCGGTGCGGGCGGCCTGCATCCTGGCGGTCGCGCGACCGCGTCGCTCGACCGCGCGCTCGAGCGCGGCACGATCACCATGCGCGGATACGACCGCGTGCTGAAGGTCGCCTGGACCGTGGCCGACCTCGACGGCGCGAGCGTGCCGACGGCAGACCACGTGGGCCGCGCGCTCTTCTTCCGGCAGGGGATCTCGCAATGAGCACCGGGTTCGCAGCGCTCGCCGCGCGGCTCGCCGGGCCGCTCGCCGAGGTGCGAGGCGGTCTTGGGATCGATGCCGACGGCGGGGCCGATGCCGACGGAGGGGCCGATGCCGACGGCGGGGCCGAGGCGGCAGCGGCTGTCGTGCTCGGCGCCATCGCCGAGCCCGGCGACGGTGTGCTCGGGCGGCTCGTGGCGTTGCTCGGGCCGGTCGGGGCCGCCGAACTCGTCGTGAGCCGGCCGTCGACGCCGCACCTCGTGACGGTGTTCCGAGCTGCAGGCGAGTCGATCGACGGGCGCACGGCGCGGGCTGCCGTGGAGCGGTGGGTCCCACGGATCGATCCTTCGGCGATCGTCGCCGCCGCGATCCAGGCCGGGCGGGTCGGCGCGCGATTCCTCGTGCCGTCGGATCGCCTGTGGCCGAGGGCGGTCGACGATCTCGGCGACCACGCGCCGTTCGGGCTGTGGGTGCGCGGGCGCCCTGACGCGATCGCGCAGGCGGAGCGCTCGATCGCGCTGGTCGGTGCGCGTGCGGCGAGCGGCTATGGCGAGCTCGTCGCGGGCGAGTCGGCGACCGGTCTCAGCGACCGCGGGCTCGTCGTCGTCTCGGGCGGCGCCTACGGCATCGACGGGGCGGCGCATCGCGCGGTGCTCCGCCGCAAGGGCTCGACCGTGGCCTTCCTCGCGGGCGGCGTCGACCGGTTCTACCCGACAGGCCACGACCGCATGCTGACCGAGATCGCCGAGACCGGCGCCGTGCTCTCGGAGATGCCGTGCGGTGCGGCGCCCACGCGTTGGCGGTTCCTGCAACGCAACCGGCTGATCGCCGCATCGACCACGGCGACCGTCGTGCTCGAGGCCGGCCTTCGATCGGGTTCGCTGAACACCGCCGGCCACGCCGCTGCGCTCGGTCGCGCCCTCGGCGCGGTGCCCGGCCCCGTGACCAGCCCGTCGTCGGCGGGGTGCCATCGGCTGCTCCGCGAGTACGCCGCGGTGTGCGTGACCAACGCGGCGCAGATGGCCGAGCTCGTGACCGGCGAACCCGAGACGAGCGGCGCGGCGGCGGCCGAGCTCAGCCCCGAGGAGGTCCGCGTGCTCGACGCCCTCAGCGTACGGTCGCCGCGCGCCGTCGACGACGTCGCCCGCCGAGCGGGCCTGCCGCCCCGGCGGGTCATGAGCGTGCTCGGCGGCCTCGACGTCGCTGGTCGCGCCGCCCAGCGCGCCGGGGGATGGGTGGCCCGCTCGCGGCGTGAGTGATCCCGTCAGGAAGAGCGGGCGCGTCGGGAACACATGTGCGCCGCACCGCGGCGCGTGGGCGCGCAGGCGTCGGGGGGCGGTCTTAGGCTGGCGGCGTGGAAGAGCGAAGCGGCGCCTCGGCCAGGCTCGGGCGGTATCCGGCTGCACGGCACGTGGTCGTGCACCTGTCCGACACCCACCTGCTCGCCGGGGGAGCGCTGCTCGGCGGCCGGGCAGACACCGTGGCGGCGCTCGCGCAGGCGGTTCGGCAACTCGAGCGGCTCGGCACGGGCATCGATGCGATCGTGGTCACCGGGGACATCGCCGACCTCGGCGAGCCGGATGCCTACGCGAGGGCGCGGGCAGCCCTCGAACCGCTCGCGGCGTCGAGCGGCGCCGAGCTCGTGTGGGTCATGGGCAACCACGACGAGCGCGAGGCGTTCCGTGCGGGACTCCTCGATGAGGCCGGGGCCGGCGACGAGCCGGTCCACCGCGTGGTCGACCGCGACGGGCTCCGCATCATCTCGTTCGATGTGAGCGTGCCCGGCTGGCACCACGGCGCGGTCGACGACGCGGCCGCCGCCTGGCTGTCGACGGTGCTCGCCGAGCCCGCACCCAACGGCAGCATCCTCGCCCTGCATCACGCCCCGATCTCCACCCCGCTCGCGGTGATGGACGTGCTCGAGCTGCAGGGCCAAGACCTGCTCGCCGAGGCCCTCGCCGGGTCCGACGTCCGTCTCATCCTCGGCGGGCACCTGCACTACCCGACGAACGGCGTGTTCGCGGGTATCCCCGTCGCCGTCGCCGGCGCGACGGCGTACACCATGGACCTGTCGGCGCCGCCGCGCGAGCTCGTCGGCATCGACGGCGGGCGGTCCTTCTCGCTCGTCCACCTGTTCGACGAGGGCGCGACGACCTCGGTCGTTCCGGTCTCCGATGCGCGGGTCGTCTCGAACCTCAACGCCGAGTTCCTCGCCGAGCTCGAACGCCTCGATCGTGCGGGCCGGCTCGAACGATTCTCGCGGAAGCCCGGGTCGTGAGTGCGACCACCTCGCCGACGCTCGGCGCCGCGGTCGACGAGTACCTCGCGCACGTCCGAGACGAACGCGGGTACTCACCGAACACGGTGGCGGCCTACCGCGCAGACCTGACCGAGCTCACGACGTTTCTCGAACGGGGTGAGCACGCCGACGACGGAGCAGACGTCCGTCGGCCCGCCCGCCTCGCGCAGCTGGAACTGTCGGCACTCCGCGATTGGCTGTGGGCCGCCACCGAGCAGGGCCTCGCCCGCGCGACCATCGCCCGCCGCGCAGCCTCCGTTCGCGGGTTCTGTGCCTGGGCGACGCGCCGAGGCCTCCTGCCGGCCGACCCGGCCGCTCGGCTGCGTGCGCCGCGCGCGCAGCGCCCGCTCCCGCGGGTGCTCACGCACGACGCCGTCGCTGCGCTACTCGACCGCCTCGAGTCGCGCGCCGCGCTCGGCGAGCCGATCGCCGCACGCGACGCGGCGATCATCGAGCTGCTGTACGCCTCGGGTCTGCGCGTGTCGGAACTCGTCGGGTTGGATGTCGGATCGATCGATCGGGGGCGACGCACCGTGCGCGTCATCGGCAAGGGATCGCGCGAGCGGGTCGTGCCGTACGGCGCCCCCGCGGCCCGGGCGCTCGACCGGTACCTCGACCGCGCTCGGCCGGCCATGCTGGCGGCCGCTCGCGACGCCGCCGAACAGGCCGCGGGCCGGGCGGGCGACCTCACAGCCGAGCGTGCCGCAGCCCCGACCCGGCCGATGGCGACGAGCGCCGCGTTCCTCGGCGCTCGCGGCGCCCGGCTCGGTGTCCGCTCGGTGTATCAGCTCGTCGCCGGACTGCTCGCCGAGATCCCCGGCACCGGCCCCAGTGGGCCGCACGCACTTCGCCACACTGCGGCGACGCATCTCCTCGACGGCGGTGCAGACCTGCGCGCCGTGCAAGAGTTCCTCGGGCACGCGAGTCTCGGCACGACGCAGATCTACACGCACGTCTCGGCCGAGCGCCTGAAGCAGACGTACCGCACGGCGCATCCGCGCGCCTGACGGACGTCGTGGCGCCCAGTGCAGCCGTACCTCACTCGCTGAGCGGCAGGAGCACCGCCCGCGGCACGCCGCCGAGGAACAGCAGCGGCGACACATACTCTTCGTCGACCCGCACACCGAAGTGGGCGCACACGTCGGCACAGTGACCGCCCGCCGCGACCCGGCCGATCGGGCTGCCGCGCTCGAGGACGTCGCCCACCGAGACCGACGGCTCGACCGGCTCGATCGAGCTGATCACACCGTCGCCGTGATCGATCGAGACCAGCGGCCGATCGGCGACCCGGCCGGCGAACCGCACCACGCCCGGCGCGGCCGCGGCGACCTCCGCCCCGGCCCGGACAGCGAGATCGATGCCTCGGTGCCCCGCCGAGTAGGGCGTCAGCGGTGCACGGAAGGGCTCGAGCACCCGGATCGGCGGCGCCACCGGCCACCGCCACGGGGCCGGACGGATCTCCGCGGCACTGATGTCCGCGGCACTGATGTCCGAGGCACGGATGTCCGCGGCACGGATCTCCGCGGCACGGATGTCCGCGGCACGGATCTCCGCGGCGCGGCCGATGCCGGCCGCCGTCGACGGCGCCGCCGCCGTGATCGGACACAGGATCGCGATGACGAGCAGGACGACGGCATGCGTGGTGACGCCGCGCCGCGCGCGCCGGCTTCGGGGACGAGTCATCACGGCAGTGTCCTCGCCTTACGAGCCGGTGCCGCGGTGCGGCGCGGCATCCGTGCACTCGGGGCCTGGCCGGCCGCCTGGGGAGGGCGCGCCCGCGTGATAGCATGTCCGATGCGCCTCGCCATGCGAGGTGACTCCGCGTGCCCATTCGGCCACCGACTCCACTCAGTCCTCAAGTCCTCGTGACGAGAGGCGGAGCCGTGCCGGGCACCAGGGCTTCCGGCCGCCGGCCGGAGCGACAACTGAAACCTACAGAAGGAGCCTCGGCCATGGCCGTCGTCACCATTCGCCAGCTGCTCGACAGCGGCGTGCACTTCGGGCACCAGACCCGCCGTTGGAACCCGAAGATGAAGCGGTTCATCTTCACCGAGCGTTCCGGCATCTACATCATCGACCTGCAGCAGTCGCTCGCCTACATCGACAAGGCGTACGACTTCGTCAAGGAGACGGTCGCCCACGGCGGCACCATCCTCTTCGTCGGCACCAAGAAGCAGGCGCAGGAGTCCATCGCCGAGCAGGCGACGCGCGTCGGCCAGCCCTACGTGAACCAGCGCTGGCTGGGCGGCCTCCTCACGAACTTCCAGACGGTCTCCAAGCGCCTCGCGCGCATGAAGGAGCTCGAGGAGCTCGACTACGAGGGCACCACGAGCGGCTTCACCAAGAAGGAGCTCCTCCTCAAGAAGCGCGAGCTCGACAAGCTGCACAAGTCGCTCGGCGGCATCCGCAACCTCTCGAAGACGCCCTCGGCGCTCTGGGTCGTGGACACCAAGAAGGAGCACCTCGCGATCGACGAGGCCAAGAAGCTCGGCATCCCCGTCATCGGCATCCTCGACACGAACTGCGACCCCGACGAGGTGCAGTACCCGATCCCGGGCAACGACGACGCGATCCGTTCGGTGAGCCTGCTCACGCGCATCGTCGCCGACGCCGCGGCCGAGGGCCTCATCCAGCGCCACCAGAAGCCCGAAGAGGGCGAAGAGGCCGCCGAGCCGCTCGCCGAGTGGGAGCAGGAGCTGCTGCAGGCCAAGGAGCCCGAGCAGCAGTCGCCGCAGACCGACAAGGTCGACGGCGCCACGGCTGAGGCCGAAGAGGTCGCCGAGATCGCCGACGTCGTGTCCGCCGACACCGTCGCCGAGGCCTCCACCGAGACCGCGGCCGACGAGGCCGGCGCCGCCGCTGCCGAGGCAGCGGTCGAGGCCGAGGTCGCAGCCGACGAGGCCGCAGCCGACGAGGCCGCAGCCGACGAGGCCGCAGCCGACACGGCCGACGCCGACGAGGCCGAGCCCACGTCCAAGTAAGTTCACGAATCCAGACCACGAGTCCAGGAGACTGATTCACCAATGGCCAACTTCTCTCTCGAAGACGTGAAGACCCTGCGCGAGCGCCTCGGCACCGGCATGATCGACACGAAGAACGCGCTCGTCGAAGCCGAGGGCGACATGGACAAGGCGATCGAGATCCTCCGCCTGAAGGGTGCGAAGGGCAACGCGAAGCGTGCCGACCGCTCCACGGCTGAGGGCCTCGTGGCCGCCGTCGACAACGGCGACGGCACTGCGACGCTGCTCGAGCTCGCGTGCGAGACCGACTTCGTCGCCAAGGGCGACAAGTTCGTCGCGCTCGCCGACCGCGTGCTCGCGGCCGTCGCGGCGGCCCGTGCCGACTCGGTCGAGGCCGCCCTGGCCGCCCCGGTCGACGGCAAGACGGTCGCGCAGGTCATCGACGAGGACGCGGCGATCCTCGGCGAGAAGGTCGAGCTTCGCCGCGTGCGCCTCGTCAAGGGCGAGCAGTTCTCGATCTACCTGCACAAGACGTCGAAGGACCTGCCCCCGCAGGTCGGCGTGGTGCTCGGGTACTCGGGCACCGATGCCGAGACCGCGCGTTCGGTCGCACAGCACATCTCGTTCGCGAACCCCGAGTACCTCACGCGTGAGGACGTGCCGGCGGAGCTGGTCGAGAAGGAGCGCGCGCTCGTCGAGCAGATCTCTCGCGAGGAGGGCAAGCCCGAGGCTGCGCTCCCGAAGATCGTCGAGGGTCGTCTCGGCGCCTACTTCAAGCAGGTCGCCCTGCTCGAACAGGACTACGCGAAGGACAACAAGCTGCAGATCAAGAAGGTCCTGGCGGACGCCGGGATCACGGTGAGCGACTTCGCTCGCTTCAAGGTCGGCGCGTAACACCACCGATGGGGAGTCCGGATCGCATGCGATCCGGACTCCCTTTTCGTGCGTGGCAGTAGTTTTGATCCGGATGGAAGGATGGGCACGATGACCGAACGCAGACGCAGGGTGATGCTGAAGCTCTCCGGGGAGGCGTTCGGCGCCGGCGCGCTCGGCGTGAACCCCGACGTCGTCTCGGCGATCGCTCGCGAGATCGCCGAGGCGGCACGCACGGTCGAGGTGGCGATCGTCGTCGGCGGCGGCAACTTCTTCCGGGGCGCCGAGCTGAGCCAGCGCGGCATGGACCGCGGGCGCGCCGACTACATGGGCATGCTCGGGACGGTCATGAACTCGCTCGCGCTGCAGGACTTCCTCGAGCAGGCCGGTGCTGAGACGCGGGTGCAGTCGGCGATCTCAATGACGCAGGTCGCCGAGCCCTACATCCCGCGCCGTGCCGAGCGGCACCTCGAGAAGGGCCGGGTCGTCATCTTCGGCGCCGGCGCAGGCCTGCCCTACTTCTCGACCGACACGGTCGCGGCGCAGCGGGCGCTCGAGATCGGCGCCGAAGTGGTGCTGGTCGCCAAGAACGGCGTGGATGGCGTGTACTCCGACGACCCGCGGACCAATCCCGATGCGCACAAGATCGACCGCATCAGCTATCAGGAGGCGCTCCAGCGGGGGCTCAAGGTCGTGGACTCGACCGCCTTCAGCCTCTGCATGGACAATGGCATGCCGATGCAGGTCTTCGGCATGGAGCCGGCCGGCAACGTCACCGCGGCCATCCTCGGATCCGATCTCGGCACGGTCGTCGCGAACGGCGTGCCGGTCGGTGGTCGATAGACTGTCCCGAGCAGCGAAACGAAGGAGCTCCAAGTGATCGCGGATGTACTGTCTGACGCCACCGCACGTATGCAGAAGGCCGTCGAGGTCGCCAAGGAGGACTTCTCGACCGTCCGCACCGGCCGGGCGAATCCTCAGCTCTTCCAGAAGATCATGGTGAGCTACTACGGCACGCCGACGCCGCTGTCGCAGCTGGCCTCGTTGAACAACCCCGAGGCCCGCACGCTCGTGGTGACGCCCTACGACAAGAGTGCGCTCAAGGACATCGAGCAGGCGATCCGCGACACGCCGAACCTCGGCGCGAACCCCACGAACGATGGCAACATCGTTCGCGTCACGCTGCCCGAGCTCACCGAGGAGCGCCGCAAAGAGTTCGTGAAGCTCGTCAAGTCGAAGGCCGAGGACGCCAGGGTGTCCGTGCGCAACATCCGGCGCAAGGCGAAAGACGACCTCGACGCGCTGAAGGGCGAGGTCGGCGACGACGAGGTGGCGCGCGGCGAGAAGGAGCTCGAGCAGGTCACGAAGGCGCACGTCGACCAGATCGACGATGCGCTGAAGCGCAAGGAAGCCGAGCTTCTCGAAGTCTGAGACCGGTTGAGACGAGGGCGGGCGATGTCAGGCGTCCCAGATGAAGAGCGGACGGATGCCTCGCGGCCGGACCGCTCCTCGCGCGCGGAGTTCCGCGCGCAGGTGCACGCCCGGCGCGCCGAGTTCGAGCGTCAGTTCGAGGCGGGCAAGGCGCAGTTCGACCAAGCCCAAGAGAAGATCAAGGCGCGTACCGGGCGCAATCTGATCCTCGCGATCCTGATCGGCGTCGCGGCGGGCGCCTTGCTGCTGCTGAGCCTGCTCGTGCTCAAAGAGCTCTTCATGGTCTTCGTGGTGGTGCTCGTGGCCTTCGCGAGCATCGAGCTCGTGCAGGCGCTCCGCAAGGGCGACATCGCGGTTCCGATCGTGCCGACGGTCGCGGTGGCGGTGGTGACCGTGCCGGTCTCCTACTACCTCGGCGCGGGCGGGCAGCTGCTCGCCGTGCTCGGCGGCATTCTGCTCGTGTGGGTCTGGCGTCTCGTCGCGGTGCTCGTGTCCCCGGCCGCGCGTCGCGGGAGCCGATCGCTCCTCCGCGACCTCGGGGCCGGTGCGTTCGTCCAGGGGTACGTGACATTGCTCGCCTCGTTCGCCGTGGTGCTCACCGCCGCCGACGGCGGCGAGTGGTGGACGCTCGCGTTCATCATCACGGCCGTGGCGGCCGACACGGGCGCATATGCGTTCGGGCTCATGTTCGGCAAACACCCGATGGCGCCGGTGATCAGCCCCAAGAAGACCTGGGAAGGGTTTGCGGGCGCGGCGGGGGCCAGCCTCCTGGCGGGCGTGCTGCTCGCGCTCTTCATGCTCGGCGAGCCGTGGTGGTTCGGACTGATCTTCGGTGCGGCCATCCTGCTGAGCGCGACGCTCGGCGACCTGGCGGAGTCGCTCATCAAGCGTGACCTCGGCATCAAGGACATGAGCTCGTGGCTCCCGGGGCATGGTGGCTTCCTCGACCGCCTCGACTCGATCCTGCCGTCGGCGGCGGTCGCGTTCATCGCCTTCAGCGTGTTCGGCGGCGCGTGAGCGATACTGGATCGGTGGATTCCACCTTCCCCCGCGCGCGCAAGCCCCAGCCCGGCTACAACACCGCCCAGGTCGAGGCCTTCCTCCAGGTCGCGAGACGTGCATATGACGGCAAGCCCGCGGCCGACGACCCGCCGATGACCGCAGAGCGGATCAGGCTCACGGCGTTCCCCATGCAGAAGGGTGGCTACTCGACCGCGCACGTCGACGCCGCCCTCGAACGCCTGGAGGACGCGTTCGCTGCGAAGGAGCGGCAGATCGCCGCCCGGTTGCACGGCGACGAGGCCTGGCTCAGTGAGGCACGGACGACGGCGCAGGTCGTGTCGAACCGGCTCGCGCGCCCGGAGGCGCAGCGGTTCGACCGGGTGAGCCCGCTCGTGCTCGGGTACAACGTCAAAGAGGTCGACAAGTTCGCCGAGCGGCTCACCAGGTACTTCAGCGACGGCTGGCCGATCAGCGTCGACGACGTGCGCACCGTGACGTTCCGCGCGCAGCGCGGAGGCTACCGTGAGGCCCAGGTCGACCTCGTGCTGGATGCGGTGGTCGACGTCATGCTCGCGGTCCGGTGAGGCGGCGGGTTCGTTCGACCCGGGGAGTGCCCTCCGCTAGACTCGGGTGATCGTGGGTAGGCATTCGGATTCGTCGGCGCAGCATGCGCAGCAGGTCGGCCGTCACCCCGTGGTCTCCCGCCCGCAGGCTGAGCGCTCCGTTCGGCCCGTCGGCCGCGTGAAGCAGGCCCTCACGTTCGGGTTCGCGTTCAGCGCGGCCTTCAGCTTCCTGCTCGTGAACATCGCCGACCCGTCGATGGTCGCGACCGCCTCGTCCGAATACGCCCAGCCGGCCGATCGGTTCGGCGGCGCCGCCGCACAGGGGGTCGACGTGTCGAGCGACTTCGAGATGTCGGTCGCGCGCGAGAGCTACCACGTGATCGAGAAGCCGCCGGAGCCGCCGCCACCACCCGCGCCCGCGCCGGGCTCGACCTCGTCCGACTCGGGCTGGGCGCCGCCCGCGATCACGCCCGACCCCGGCTCGGCCCAGGCGTACGCGGCCGGCGCGGTCGCCGCGCGCGGCTGGCCCGCCTCGGAGTTCGACTGCCTGTACGCCCTCTGGGCGAAGGAGTCCGGCTGGCGGGTCAACGCCCATAATGCGTCGAGCGGCGCCTATGGCATCCCGCAGTCGCTGCCGGGCTCGAAGATGGCGTCGGCGGGGGCCGACTGGGAGACGAACGCGGCCACGCAGATCGAATGGGGCCTCGGTTACATCCAGGGTCGCTATCAGACGCCGTGCGGGGCGTGGGCCAAGTCCCAGGCCTCCGGCTGGTACTGAACGGCGCCCTAGACTGGCACGATGGCGCCGTCGAACCGAGCTCGCGGCCGTGCCGCGAAGGCACGGGCGGGGCACCCCGAGCTGGATGTCGAGCGGCTGACCGCCGGCTGGCGCCGCTCAGAGGTCCGCGCGGGCCGTGAATGGAATGTGCAGCCGGTGTCCGAGCGCCAGGCGACGAAAGCGTACATCTGCCCCGGGTGCGGCCAAGACGTCGCTCCCGGCACGGCGCACCTGGTCACCTGGCGGGCCGACGGCGTGCTCGGCGATGCTGCCGACCTCGCAGCGCGCCGGCACTGGCACACGCACTGCTGGAGGATGGGAGCCCCGTGAGCGCAGCCGAACCGACCGAGATCCGCGCGGGCGTCGAACTGCCCGCGGTGCGCGAAGACGTCGAGCTGCGGACCGACGACGGGCTCACCCTCGTCGGTGAGCTCGCCGTGCCGGCCGACCGGTCTCCGGTCGCCACGCTCGTCACGCTGCACCCGCTCCCGACGGCCGGCGGGTTCATGGACTCCCACGTCCTGCGGAAGGCGGCGGCGCGCCTGCCGGCGCTCGCCGGGCTCGCCGTCTTGCGGTTCAACACCCGCGGCACCACGTCGCCCCGCGGCACGAGCGAGGGTGAGTTCGGCGACGGGGTCGGCGAGCGGGCGGATGTCTCGGCGGCGATGCGGTTCGTGCGTGAGCGAGGCCTGCCCAAGCCGTGGCTCGTCGGCTGGTCGTTCGGCACGGAGCTGGCGCTGAAGCACGGGCTCGAACACGAGATCGAAGGTGTGATCCTGCTTTCGCCGCCGCTCCGCCGGACCTCCGACGCCGAGCTCGCGCGCTGGAACGACGTGGACGTGCCGGTCATCGCCCTGATCCCCGAGCACGACGACTTCCTGCGGCCGGCCGAGGCCGCGACGCGGTTCGCGGCGGTGCCGCACGTGCGCGTCGTGCCGGTCGACGGCGCGAAGCATCTCTGGGTCGGCGAGCAGCAGACCCGCCGGGTGCTCGACGAGATCGTCGGCGCGGTCGCGCCGGAGGCGTTGCCGCTGCCGACGCACTGGCCGGTCGGCTGACGTCTCGGGGCGCGAATACGCCGCGTCAGCGCTCGTTCTGACGCGGGATCACGACCTGCTTGATGATGAGCAGGATCGAGGCGGCGACCGGGATGGCGATCAGCGCTCCGAGGATGCCGAGGAGGGAGCCGCCCGCGAGCGCGGCGACGACCACGAGCGCTCCCGGCACTTTCACGGCGCGGTTCATGATGCGCGGTGAGAGCACGTATGCCTCGATCTGCATGTAGATCAGGTAGTAGATGGCGGCGACGAGCGCGGTCAGCGGCGAGCCGAGCCCAGGCAGGAGGCAGACCAGCACGATGATCACCGAGCCGCTCAACGTGCCGACGAGCGGCACCAGCGAGAACACGAAGGCGAGGAAGGCCAGGACCGCCGGGAACGGGGCGCGGATCGCCGAGAGGAAGATGAAGCTCAGCACGCCATTGATCGCCGCGAGCGAGGCCTGTCCGATGACGTACCGGCCGACTGACTCCGTGATCTGATCGGTGAGGTCGGCGAACCGGGCGCGGCGTGACGCCGGCACGAGCTGGTACACGCCGCGCTTCATGGTGTTCAGGGAGGCCGTGAAGTACAGCGTGAGGATCACGACGACGACGACCGCGAACAGGCCGCCGCCGATCGCGAGTGCGACCTGCCAGACGCCGCCGGCGAGCTCGCTCACCTTGTCGGGGTTGGAGACGAACTCGACGATCGCGCCGGAGACGTAGTCGTAGACCGTTCGGACGTCGAGCGACGGGAACTGTTCCTGCAACTGGTCGAGCCAGTCGGCCGTGCTGCTGAAGCGCGTGAAGATCGCCGGCAGCTCCTCGACCAGCTGACTGACCTGGTCGACGATGATCGGCACCACGGCGAGCACCAGGGCGGCGACCACCGCGCCGACGCCGGCGATCACGATGAGGATGGCCGCCCAACGGGGCAGCCGTCGCCGTTCGAGCCAGACGACGGCCGGCTCGAGTCCGAGCGCGAGAAACAGCGCGGCACCGACGTACGTGATGATGGTCGACAGGCTCGCCACGGAGTAGAGGATGAGCGCGCCCACGCCGATGCCGAGCGTGCCGACCAGCCCGAGCCGGAAGGCGTTCTGAATCTTCACCCGTCGTCGCTTCCGCCGGCTACTTGCGGAGTTCGCCGGTGGCCTGCTCGGCCTGCGTCAGCACGCCGCGGAGTCCTTCGAAGTAGCCGGCCACCGCATCGCGTTCGATGCGGATCTGCGAGAGGCGTTCTTCCGCGTCGGCGACGAGGGCGCGACTGCGCTCGTCGGCGTCGGCGACGAGCTTCCGCGCCTGCGCGTGCGCCTCGGCGATTCGCTCGGTCGCCTCTTCGTCGGCCCGGTCGCGGAGCTCGGCGATCTCGGTGCGCAGGTGCGCCTCGAGCCGCTCGCTCTCCGCCCTGGCCTCGGACGTGCGGGCGACGGCTTCGGCGAGCTCGGCGTTCGCCTCGTCGAGGAAGCCCTGCGTCTCCGCGGCAGCCGCGCGGTGACGCTCGAGGAGCTCCTGCTCGGCTTCGTCGCGGCGTGTGGCGAGCTCGGCGTCGAGGTCGATGCGCGCCTGCTCGATCTCGCGGCGCATGCGGTTCACCTCGTGCGTCGTCTTCTTCCGCATCGAGGTCAGCTGGTTGTCGAGGTCGATGCGCGCCTGCTGGGCCTCGGCCTCGAAATCGGCCCGCGATTGCTCCTGCTCCAGCGCGAGGTCGGCACGGACCTGGTCGAGGTCGGCGTCGTGCTTCGCGCGGAGCCGGTCGAGTTCGTGCGCGAGCTTGAGCTTGGCGTTCTCGTGATCGCGTTCGAGGTCGACCTGTGCCTGCTCGCGCTCTTCGACGAGCTTGGCGCGGCCGGCGGCGAGTTCCCGCTCGAGGTCGGCGCGGGCCTGTTCGAGCTCGTGTTCGAGACGCGTGCGGCGTTCTTCGATCTCCGCCTCGATGGCGGCGCGCGCTTCGGCGTTCTCGCGCGCGAGGTCGAGGCGTGCCTGCTCGGTCTCTTTGGCGAGGTCGATGCGTGCCTGCTCGCTCTCCCGGGCGAGCTCCGCGCGGGCCTGGTCGAGTTCGACCGCGACCTCGGCCCTGGTCTGCTCGGTCTCCTGCTGGAGGCCGGCGGCCGTGGCGTGCGCCTCGTTCGCCTCGGATTTCGCATCCGCGAGCGTCTGGCCGGCCCGGCGCTCGGCATCGGCGAGCGTCGCCGCGGCCTCCCGGTTCGCGCTGCTCCTGAGCTCGGCGGACTCGGTCGACGCCGCCGCACGGATCGCGGCGGCGTCGCGCTCGGCATCCTGCCGCAGCTGCTCGCTCGTGTCGTGTGCGCGGGCCACCATGTCGTCGGCCTCGGCGCGCGCGTTCTCGAGCGTGCGCGCGGCCTGGGTGCGGGACTCGCGGATCGTTCGCTCCGAGAACTCCTGTGCGTCGCTTCGGAGCAGGTGGGCTTCGTCTTCGGCGGTGCGGCGCAGCTTCTCGGCGTCGATGTCCGCCTGCGCGATGAGGCGCGTGGATTGTTCTTCGGCGACGCGCAGCGTGTTCTCGAGCTTGGTGCCGAGACCCGAGAAGGTCGGGCTGCCGACCTCTTCGAGCTCGGCGGTCAGTTCGTCGATCCGGGCGAGGAGCCGCTTGTTCTCCTTGCCGAGCTCGGCCCCGCTGGTGTTCGCGGTGATCAGGTCGCGGCGCAGGCCGTTGATGGCCCGCTCCACCTCGTCCTTGTCGTACCCGCGGAACACCTGGGTGAACTCGGCATCTTCGGCGGCCATACTTCCTCCGGATCACTTCCGCGGCTCGGGGTGGCGTGGCGGATTCGTCTCATTGTACGGCGCGACGGTCCAGCCGCAGAGCGGCTGGGGCTCGCCCTGAACCGTGCGTTCGTATACGTTTCCAGGGAGTCTTCGGGACGCTCTCAGATACGCCCGATAGTCTGCAATGTCTTTGTCCCGACGCCGCGTCCGCGGTACTGGAGGTGCTTTTGCGGTTCGTCCTCGCCATCGTGGCGTTCGCCGCCGCGGCCGTGATGATCGCGTTCGGGATCGCCCAGCGCACCGTGTTCCTCGAGCCGGACCGCGTCGCACTGCAGATCACCGCCGAGACCGGCGACGCCGACTACCTCGTGATCGGACCCGAGGCGCTCGCCGCCTACCCCGGCAAGCAGACCCTCACGATCGACGGCGAGGGGACTGCGTTCCTCGCGTACGGCCGTACCTCCGACGTGCTGGCCTGGATCGGTGACGACGAGTACGCCGAGATCGGCTACGACGCCGAGGCGGGCGAGCTCACGGCGCGAGTGGTGGACCCGACCGAGAGCGACGCGTCCGACGGGCAGGACACGGACGACGCCGACGAGGCACCGGCGACCGATTCGCCCGCGACCGATGTGCCCGCCACCGAGACACCGTCGGCCGACGCCGCGGCTCCCGTCTCGCCCGCCGGCTCCGACCTCTGGCTCGATGAGCTGAGCGAGGAGGGCACGCTGACCACCACGGTCGACGTTCCCGCGGGCGTCTCGATGCTGGTGGCGTCCGGCAGCGACGACCCGGTACCCGATGAGGTCGCCATCACGTGGCCGCTGGACAACTCGACGCCGTGGTTCGGCCCGCTGCTCACGGGTGGCGCGATCGCCTTCCTCGTCGGGTTCGCTCTCATGATCTCCGGGATCATCCATCACCGGCGTTCACGCGGGCCTCGACGCAATCTGCCGAAGGGCGGCCCCAGACGGGCCCGCCGCACGCGGGCGCAGCCGACGCCGGTCGTCGAGGACACCCCGGCCGCCGGCGAACGAGGCGGCGCGACGGGCGAGTCGCGATCGGCCGGGCGACGCGCACTGATCGCCGGCGTGGTGCTCGTGCCCGCGTTGAGCCTCACGGCGTGCTCGGCCGAGTACTGGCCGACGTTCGAGCAGGCGCCGGCGACGACCGCTCCGGCCACGGTTCCGGCGACGGTCGCGCCCGAAGAGGCCGATGCCGACGCCGAGGCCGGGAGCGACGCCGAGGAGGCCGAATCCGTCGAGCCGGCCGTGACGGTTCCGCAGATGGAGCTCATCATGCGGAAGCTCTCCGACTCGGCCGCGGCGGCCGACGAGGCGCGCGACCCGGCGCTCGCCGCCGAGCGGTTCACCGGGCCCGCACTCACCGCGCGCGAGGCGAACTACGCCATCCGCGGCGTGCTGCCCGAACATCCGGCGGCGACGGCGATCCCGGCCGCGCCGCTCGAGATCACCCTGCCGCAACAGTCGAAGGCCGGCATCTGGCCGCGAACGGTGCTCACGATCGTGAAGAACGGCGACGACCCGACCGTCGCGCCCTCGTCGCTCGTGCTCGTCCAGCAGTCGCCGCGCGACAACTTCAAGATCCTCTACGCGATGTCGCTCGTCCCCGACGCCGACCCGCCGGAGGTCGCGCCCGCCTCCATCGGTGCGCCGCTCGTCTCCCCGCAGTCCAAGCTGCTCGTCCTCGCGCCCGACCAGGTGGCGGCGGCGTACGCCGACGTGCTCATCCAGGGCACCGCATCACAGTACGCCGAGCTGTTCGAGACCGAGGGGGATGTGCTGCTCCAGCAGCTCGGCCCCGAGGGTCAGACCGCGACCAACGAGACCCTCCCGGCGACGGCGGATGCGACGTACACCACCCAGGCCGGATCGAGCCCGCCCATCGCGCTCGCGACGAACGACTCCGGTGCGATGGTCTCGGTGTCGGTCACGCAGACCGAGAAGGTGACGCCGAACGATGGCGGTACGCTCGGATTCGGCGATGGCCAGCCCGGCGGTGCGCTCAGCGGATTCACCGGGAAGAGCGCCAAGGGCGTGCAACGCGAGATCGGCATCCAGGTGCTCTTCTACGTTCCCGCGGTCGGCTCGGACGAGAAGATCCGCGTCCTCGGCTGGTCGGAAAGCTTGATCGGAGCATCGGAGGTCCCGTGACGAATCCCATCCCGCCGTCGGCCGGTCTGCGCGGAGCGGTCGACCTGTCATCCCTCGTCCAGGGTCCGCCGCCCGCCGGGGGCGCCTCGGCGCCCGCGGGCGACGCGCTCGTCTTCCCGACCGACGACCAGGCGTTCACCGAGACGCTCGAGCGCTCACGCAGCGTCCCCGTCGTCATCGTGCTCTGGGCGTCGTGGAGCGAGCCGTCCACCGAGCTCGTCGCGACGCTCGAGCGGCTGGTCCGTGCGCGCAGCGGGCGGCTGGTCCTCGCGACCGCCGACGCCGACCGCAGCCCTCAGCTGGTGCAGGCGTTGCAGGCCCAGTCGGTGCCCACGGTGGTCGCGTTGGTCGCCGGCCAGCCGGTGCCGCTCTTCCAGGGTCCGCAGCCCGACGAGGTGATCGACGAGGTCTTCGACCAGCTGCTCCAGCTCGCCGCGCAGCACGGCGTCACGGGCACGGTCGAGGCGCCCGAGGGAGCCGAGACTCAGGAGCCGGCCGAAGCGCCGCTGCCGCCGCTGCACCAGGAGGCGTACGACGCGATCGCACAGGGCGACTACGACGCCGCTGCGGCGGCGTACCGCACGGCGATCGCGCAGGACCCGCGCGACGCGCTCGCCGTGGCCGGGCTCGCGCAGGCGAATCTGCTGGGCCGGCTGCAGGGGAAATCGCTCGACGAGATCCGCAATGCGGCCGCGGCGAACCCCGGCAGCCTCGACGCGCAGCTCGACGTCGCCGACCTCGACCTGTCCGGCGGGCACGTCGACGACGCGTTCGCGCGTCTGCTCGACCTGTTCCCGACGCTCGATGCCGAGGGCAAGGGCCGGGTGCGTGAGCGTCTGATCGAGCTGTTCGAGGTCGTCGGCACCGACGATCCCCGCGTGGCCGCCGCGCGGCGACGGCTCGCGAACCTGCTCTACTGACCCGCCGAGTACCTGAACCAGACCGCGCCGAGTGGCGGCAGCGTGAACTCGGCGGAGGCCGGACGACCCGCCCACGGGACATCCGTCGCCTCGACCGCGCCGAGGTTGCCGACGCCTGAACCGCCGAACTCGGCCGCATCGGAGTTGAGGATCTCGGTCCAGCGGCCCTCGGCCGGGAGGCCGAGCCGGAAGCCGTGGTGCGGCGCGCCCGAGAAGTTCACGACGCACAGCACCGGCGTACGCTCGCGGTCGTAGCGCAGGAACGCGATGACGTTCTCGGCGGCGGCACCGCCCTCGACCCATTCGAACCCGGCCGAGTCGTCGTCGAGCTGCCAGAGCGCCGGCAGGTCGCGGTACACGCGGTTCAGCGCGGCCACGAACTCGGCGAGCTGGTGGTGGGACGGCTGGTCGAGGATCCACCAGTCCAGCCCGCGTTCCTCGCTCCACTCGGAGAGCTGCCCGAACTCCTGGCCCATGAACAGCAGCTGCTTGCCGGGGTGCGCCCACATGTACGCGAGGTAGGCGCGGGTGTTGGCGAGCTGCTGCCAGTGGTCGCCCGGCATCTTGCGCACGAGCGAGCCCTTGCCGTGCACGACCTCGTCGTGGCTGATCGGCAGGATGAAGTGCTCGCTGAACGCGTAGAGGAACGAGAACGTCAGGTCGTGATGGTGGTGCGAGCGGTACATCGGGTCCTTCTGGATGTACTGCAGGGTGTCGTGCATCCAGCCCATGTTCCACTTGTACCCGAACCCGAGTCCGCCCGAGCTCGTGGGCCCGGTGACGCCCGGCCAGCTCGTCGACTCCTCGGCGATCATGACCACGCCGGGGCGGCGTTTGTACGCCGTGGCGGTGACCTCCTGGAGGAAGCCGATCGCCTCGAGGTTCTCGCGCCCGCCGTGGATGTTCGGCACCCACTCGCCCTCGTTGCGCGAGTAGTCCAGGTAGAGCATCGAGGCGACCGCGTCGACCCGCAGCCCGTCGACGTGGAACTCCTCGAGCCAGAACAGGGCGTTGGCGACCAGGAAGTTCCGCACGCGCGGGTTGCCGTAGTCGAAGACGTAGGTGCCCCAGTCCTTCTGCTCGCCGCGGCGTGGATCGGGGTGCTCGTAGAGCGGTTCGCCGTCGAATCGTGCGAGGGCCCAGTCATCCTTCGGGAAGTGCCCTGGGACCCAGTCCATGATGACGCCGATGCCGGCCTGGTGCAGGCGGTCGATCAGGTAGCGCAGGTCGTCGGGCGTGCCGAAGCGGCTGGTCGCCGCGTAGTAGCCGGTCACCTGATAGCCCCACGAGCCGCCGAACGGATGCTCCGCCAGGGGCATGAACTCGACATGGGTGTAGCCGAGCCAGTGCACGTATTCGATGAGCTCGTCGGCGACCTCGCGGTACCCGCGACCGGGCCGCCACGAGCCGAGGTGGAGCTCGTAGATGCTCATGGGGCGCTCGTGCAGGTTCGTGGCCGCCCGGCGAGACATCCATTCGCCGTCCTGCCAGTCGTGATGGCTCTCGGAGACGACCGACGCGGTCGCCGGAGCGATCTCGGCCTGCCGGGCCATCGGGTCGGCCTTCATGATCCACTCGCCCCACTGCGTGAGCAGCTCGAACTTGTAGGTCGTGCCGGGCTCGAGGTCGGGGACGAACAGCTCCCAGACGCCGCTGCCGCCCATGCTGCGCATGGCGTGGCCCTGGCCGTCCCAGCGGTTGAAGTCGCCCACGACGCGCACGGCTCGTGCGCGCGGCGCCCAGACGGTGAACGCGGTGCCGGCGACGTGACCGCCGGCGCCCCAGTGCTCGCGGTGGTGCGCGCCGAGCGCGTTCCAGAGCTCCTCGTGCCGGCCCTCGTGGATGAGGTGCAGGTCGAGCTCGCCGATCGTGGGCCCGAACCGGTAGGGGTCGTCGCTCACCCATTCGCCGCCGTCGGCGTAGCGCGCGAGCAGCCGGTAGCCGGTCGGGCCGAAGTCGCCGGCTCCGGCCCAGATGCCGTGACCGAGGTGGGCCATGGGCACCCGGCTGCCGTCGTCGAGTACCGCGTCGACCGACTCGGCGAGCGGGCGTCGCGCGCGGATCACGGTGTGCGGGCCGGCATCGCCCGGGACGTCGAACCCGTGCAGGCCGAGCACCGCGTGCGGATCGGATGAGCGCCCCTCGGCGACCGCGCCGAGCAGGTCGTCGGCGACCGGGGGGCCGGGCCGGGCCGGGCCGGGCGTGACGTCAGGCATGCGGTCTCCGATGCTTCGGCGGCTGTGCGGTCGCCGGTCGCTGCCGGACGATGTGCAGGACGTGCGCGGGACGGGTGAACGCGTCCAACCGGACGTAGTTCGAGGCGCCCCACTCCCAGCGCTCGCCATCGACGAGGTCCTCGACGGTGAAGGTCGCGCCGGGCTCGAGCCCGAGCGCGTCGAGGTCGAGGTGCACGGTGGTCTCGCGCACGGAGTGCGGATCGACGTTCGCGACCACGATGATCGTGTCGTCGAGGCCGGTGCCGGTGAACCGCGCATCGAGGTGCTTCGAGAAGGCCAGCACCTGGTCGTCGTCGGTGCGGTGCACGTGCAGGTTGCGCAACTGCTGGAGGGCCGGATGCTCCGCCCTGATGCGGTTCAGAATGCCGAGGTAGAGCGCGAGTGACCGACCTTCGCGTTCGGCGAGGGCGAAGTCGCGGGGTTTGTACTCGTACTTCTCGTTGTCGATCGCTTCCTCGGCGCCCGGGCGGGCCACCGACTCGAAGAGCTCGAACCCGGCGTACACGCCCCAGGTGGGCGCCGCGGTCGCCGCGATCGTCGCGCGCACGGTGAAGGCCGCCGGGCCGCCGAACTGCAGGTATTCGGTGAGGATGTCCGGCGTGTTCACGAACAGGTTCGGTCGCAGGTAGTCGGCGGTCTCCTCGGCCAGCGAGGTGAGGAACTCCTCGAGCTCCTGCTTCGTGTTGCGCCAGGTGAAGTACGTGTACGACTGCTGGAAGCCGGCGGCCGCGAGCGAACGCATCATCGCGGGCCGGGTGAACGCCTCCGCGAGGAACACCACGTCGGGGTCGTCGGCGTTCACGGCGGCGATGAGTCGTTCCCAGAAGGCCAGCGGCTTCGTGTGCGGGTTGTCGACGCGGAAGATGCGCACACCCTGTGCGATCCAGTGCCGCACGATCCTGAGCACTTCGGCGTAGATGCCCTCGGGGTCGTCGTCGAAGTTGACGGGGTAGATGTCCTGGTACTTCTTCGGCGGGTTCTCCGCGTAGCGGATGGTGCCGTCGGGCAGCACCGTGAACCACTCCGGATGCTCGGCCACCCACGGATGGTCGGGTGAGGCCTGCAGCGCCAGATCGAGCGCCACCTCGATGCCGAGGGCGTTCGCCCGACGCACGAACGCGCGGAAATCGGCGAGCGTGCCGAGGTCGGGGTGGATCGTGTCATGGCCGCCTGCGCTGCCGTCGGCGAGCGGGCCGCCGATCGCCCAGGGCGATCCCGGATCCCCGGGTCCCGGATCGAGCGTGTTGTTGCGTCCCTTGCGATTGGTCTGCCCGATCGGATGGATCGGCGGGAGGTAGAGCACATCGAAGCCCATCGCCGCGACGCCGTCGAGCCGCTTCGCGGCGGTCTTGAAGGTGCCGCTCTTCCAGGTGCCGTCCTTCAGGCGCTTGGCGCCCTCCGAGCGTGGGAAGAACTCGTACCAGCTGCCGACGCCGGCACGGCGCCGCTCGACGAGGAGCTCGTGCTCCTCGGTCAGGCTCACGAGGGCCGCGAGGGGTCGGGCGTCGAACTCCTGGAGCGCGGGGTCGTCGACGAGCAGGCGGCGCGCGACAGGCGGGGTACCGGGCGCCCGCAGGTCAGCGGCCAGGGTGGTGAGCCGCTTGCGGACGGCGGCGGGGCGGGTGCGTTCGGCCGCCGCGCGTTCGAGCAGTCGTGCGCCGATCTCGTACATGAGCTCGACGTCGACGCCCGCGTCGATCTTGAGCGCCGCATCGTGGCGCCACGTCGCGACCTCGTCGCCGAATCCCTCGACCTGCCAGCGCCAGACACCCTGCTCGCCGACCTGGACGAGGGCCTCCCAGCGGTCGGTCCCGGCCGCCAGCGCACGCATGCGGTGACGCTGGGTCTCGCCAGACGGCGAGACGAGCGACAGCATCGCGCCGACGACGTCGTGGCCCTCGCGGAACACCGTCGCGCGGAACGGTACGACCTCTCCCGAATACGCCTTCGGCCGCCATCTCGGATCGGGGGCGGCCGGACTCAACTGGATCACCGGGATGCGGTGCACGAGCGGGTCAGGTGAGATCACGTCTCGACCGTATCGCCTCGGCCCGCCGAGCGGCACGGGTTGACGCGGACGGGGCCGGACTCGTCGCGTCGGTGACCGCCCGGCGATCGGTCACCGCATGGGGACTGTTCACATCGCCGTCATCTCGGGGCGCATAGGGTGTCGGTGTGAAGCCGATCCGGAGATTCACCGTCCGTGCGGTCGTGCCGCCAGCGCTCGAGGCGCTCGACGAGCTCGCCGGCAACCTCAGATGGGCCTGGCACGAGCCGACCCGGCGCGTGTTCGAGCACATCGATCCCGAGGCGTGGCTCCGGTCGGGTCGGGACCCGGGCGCACTCCTCGGCGAGGTCGCGCCGTCCCGGCTCGACGAGCTGGCCGGCGACGAGGGGTACGTGGCCTGGGCCGAACGCGAACGCGCCGGTCTGCGCACGTACCTGAGCGACCCCCGGTGGTACCAGTCGATCGGGGACGACGCACCGAACGGCATCGCGTACTTCTCGCCCGAGTTCGGCATCGCCGAGGCCCTGCCGCAGTATTCGGGCGGGCTCGGCATCCTCGCGGGCGACCACCTGAAGGCGGCGAGCGATCTCGGTGTGCCGATCACCGCCGTCGGCTTGTTCTACAAGGCGGGGTACTTCTCGCAGTCGATCTCGGCCGACGGCTGGCAGCAGGAACGGTATCCGGCGCAGGACCCCGACGGCCTGCCGCTGTCGCTCGTCCGCAACCCCGACGGGTCCGCGGTGCAGATCACGCTCGGGCTGCCAGACGGTCGGGCGCTCGTGGCGCGGGTCTGGCTGGCCAAGGTCGGCCGGGTCCCGCTGCTGCTGCTCGACACGGACGTGCCCGCGAACGACGACGATCTGCGGTCGGTGACCGACCGGCTCTACGGCGGCAGCGGGGAGCACCGGCTCCTGCAGGAGCTGCTGCTCGGCGTCGGTGGCGCCCGCGCGCTCGCCGCATGGACCGACCTGCACGGCGGCGCAGGTCCCGAGGTGTTCCATCTGAACGAGGGTCACGCCGGATTCCTCGGGCTCGAGCGGATCTCGTCGCTCATCGCCGACGGGCTCGCCTTCAGCGAGGCGCTGCAGGTCGTGCGGGCGAGCACGGTCTTCACGACCCATACGCCCGTCCCGGCCGGCATCGACCGGTTCGACCGGGGGCTCGTCGAGCGGTACCTCACGAACGCGCTGCTGCCGGGCATCGATCCGGCGGACGCCCTGGCGCTCGGCGTCGAGCCCGGTGCCGATCCCGCGACGAGCGCGTTCAACATGGCGATGATGGGGCTGCGGCTCGCCCAGCACGCCAACGGCGTCTCGCGCCTGCACGGTGAGGTGAGCCGCCGCATGTTCTCGTCGCTGTGGCCGGGCTTCAGCGACGATGAGGTGCCGATCACGTCGGTCACGAACGGCGTGCACGCGCCGACCTGGACGGATCCCGCGCTGCTCGAGCTGAGCGCCGACCGGCTCGGCACCGAGGACGCCGAGCACGCCGACTGGCTGAGCGCGGCGCTCGCCGACGGCGAGCTGTGGTCGGTGAAGCGACGCATGCGCACGCAGCTCGTCGAAGATGCGCGGCGCCGGCTCGCGTCGGCCTGGTCGGCGCAGAACGACGGCGCCGCGGCCCCCGGCTGGATCGACGACGTGCTCGACCCCGAGGCTTTGACCGTAGGCTTCGCCCGCCGCGTGCCCACGTACAAGCGGCTCACGCTCATGTTGCAAGACCCCGACCGGCTGAAGGCGATCCTCACGAACCCCGAGCGCCCGGTGCAGTTCGTGATCGCGGGCAAGTCGCACCCGGCCGACGACGAGGGCAAGCGTCTCATCCAGGAGCTGGTCCGGTTCGCGCAGCAGCCGGAGCTGCGCGGCCGCATCGTGTTCCTGCCCGACTACGACATGGGCATGGCCGCGACGCTCTACCCGGGCTGCGACGTGTGGCTGAACAACCCGCTCAGGCCGCTCGAGGCGTGCGGGACGTCGGGCATGAAGGCCGCGATGAACGGAGCGCTGAACCTTTCGATCCTCGACGGCTGGTGGGCCGAGTTCGCGGGCGACGACTTCGGCTGGGTCATCCCGTCGGCCGACCGCGCCGGTGACGCCGCGGAACGCGACGCGCTCGAGGCAGCCGCGCTGTACGACCTGCTCGAGCACCGGATCGCGCCGGCATACTTCGCCCGCGACGCCGACGGCGTGCCGCGGGAGTGGGTCGGCATGCTGCGCAAGACCCTCACGAGGCTCGTCCCCGAGCTCGGCGCCGACCGCATGGTGCGCGAGTACGTCGACCGGTTGTACCGGCACGCGTGGCGGCACGCTCGGGCGGTGACCGCCGATCACGCGCGCGGAGCGCGCGAACTCGCGGCGTACGGCGCCCGGGTCCGTGCGGCGTGGTCCGGCGTCGCGGTCGTGCACGTCGAGTCGGGCGGCGTCGAGGCGCCGCACGTCGGCGACGAGCTCAAGCTTCGCGCGTATGTCGCGCTCGGCGAGCTGTCACCCGACGACGTCGAGGTCGAGGTCGTCTACGGTCGCGCCGGCGGCGACGACACGATCCGCGACGGCCGGCGCGAGCCGCTGGCTCCCGTGACCGGGACGGGCGAGGCGGATGCCTCGTCGCCGCGCATGTACGAGGGCCGCGTGGTCCTCGACCGGGCCGGCGCCTTCGGCTACACGGTGCGCGTCGTCCCGAAGCATCCGTTGCTGTTGAGCACGGCGGAGCTGGGGCTCGTCGCGGTCGCCCGCTGACGCGGTCGCCGCGCGATGGCACGACGCGCGGTCACCGGGCGATCGGCGCGTAGCGGCCACCGGTCGCCGCGACCAGGTCGTCGGGGGCGAGTTCGAGATCGAGGCCGCGCCGGCCGCCGGAGACCAGCACGGTCTCGCACAGGATCGCGGACTCGTCGAGGACCGTCGGCAACGGCGTCTTCTGGCCGATCGGGCTGATCCCGCCGACGACGTACCCGGTCTTCCGCTCGGCGACCCGTGGATCGGCCATCTCGGCGCGCTTGCCGCCGAGCGCGGACGCGAACGCCTTGAGGTCGAGCTGCCGCGCGACGGGGACGATGGCGACGGCGAGCGACCCGTCGACCATCGCGAGCAGGGTCTTGAAGACCCGGTCGGCGTCGACGCCCAGCTTCTCCGCCGCTTCGAGCCCGTAGGCGGCCGCACGCGGATCGTGATCGTAGGTGTGCGCGGTGAAGGCGATGCCGTCGCGGGTGAGGGCGACGGTGGCGGGCGTGCCCGCCGAGGCATCCGCTCGCTTCGCCATCAGCCCTCCGCCAGGTAGAGCTGCATCGACCAGCCGGCGACGTCCACCTCGTCGCCCGGCTGCAGCACGGCCGGGGCCGCGCCCGGGACCTCGTGCGCCGAGTCCCAGAGCTGGATGTACCGTGCGACGGCCGGGCCGCGCGGCTCGGGGAGCACGACCTCGGTCGGCTCGGTCTGCGCGTGCACGACGAGCAGCACGCGGTTCGGCGGCTCGAGGTCCGGCGTCGACGCGGCGAGATACTGCAGCGTGCGCTCGGTGGGGGAGTCCCAGTCGTCGATGGTCATCGGGATGCCGTCGGCGTTGTACCAATCCATGCGGCTCGCGCCGGGCGTTGACGTGCCGAGAACGCCGTAGCGCACCGGACGCAGCGCGGGGTTCTCCGCTCGCAGCCGGATGAGGTGTCTCGCCGTCTCGAACAGCGCACGCTGCTCGGCCGTGCGGTCCCAGTCGATCCAGGTGGCCTCGGAGTCGAGACAGTACGCATTGTTGTTGCCGCGCTGCGTGCGCCCCGCCTCGTCGCCGGCGGTGAGCATGGGCACGCCGGCCGAGAGCAGGAGGGTGCCGAGCAGGTTGCGGATGCTCCGGCGCCGGGCCGCGAGGATCTCGACATCGTCGGTGAACCCCTCGACGCCGTGGTTGTACGACCGGTTCGCGTCCGTGCCGTCGCGGTTGTCCTCGCCGTTGCCCTCGTTGTGCTTCACGTCGTACGACGTGAGGTCGGCCAGGGTGAAGCCGTCGTGCGCGGTGACGAAGTTCAGGCTCGCGAGCGGCCCGCGCTCGTGCGCGAACGTGTGCGCCGATCCCGTGAGCCGGCCCGCGAACCGCCCCATGCCGCCCGGGATGCGGCGGTGCTCGCGCTCGTACCGCCGGTCTTCGAGCCAGAACTCGCGCATGCGGTCGCGGTAGCGGTCGTTCCACTCGCTGAAGCCGGTCGGGAACCGGCCGGTCTGCCACCCGCCGAAGCCGACGTCCCATGGCTCCGCGATGAGCTTGGTCTGCCCGATGACGGGGTCCTCGAGCATGCCAAGCAGCAGCGGGTGCCCCGTCTCGAAGTCGCCGTGGTCACCGCGTCCGAGGGTCGCCGCGAGGTCGAGGCGGAACCCGTCGACGCCGAGCTCGCCCGCCCAGTACCGCAGCGAGTCGAGCACGAGTCGCACCGGGGCCTCGCGCCCGAAGTCGAGCGTGTTGCCGCAGCCCGTGGTGTCGACGTACCGGCCGTGCGCGTCATGGCGGTAGTAGCTCGCATTGTCGATGCCCCGGAAGCTGTAGGTCGGCCCGGTGCGCCCCTCTTCGGCCGTGTGGTTGTAGACCACGTCGAGGATCACCTCGAGCCCGGCCTCGTGCAGGCGCTTCACCATGCCGGCGAACTCGCGACGGACCGCAGCCGGACCTTCGGCCTGCGCCGCCGCGGTCGCCCAGGGTGCGTGCGGGGCGAAGAACCCGAGCGTGTTGTACCCCCAGTAGTTCACCTTGCCCTGCCGGACGAGTCGCTCCTCGGGCACGAAGGCCTGCACGGGCAGCAGCTCGACGCTCGTCACGCCGAGGTCCGTCAGATATTCGAGCGAGGCGTCGTGCGCGAGCCCGGCATACGTGCCGCGCAGCGCGGCGGGGATGCGCTCGTTCCGGCGGCTGAAGCCCTTGACGTGCGCCTCGTACACGACAGTGCGATCGAGCGGCACCCGCGGCAGCGCGCTGCCGGCCCAGTCGAATCCCTCGGCGACGAGCGTGTCGGTGGCGACGCCGCGCCAGGAGCCGTCGTCGGCGCGCGCGAGCCCGCGAGCGTATGGGTCGAGCAGGGCGTGCACCGGGTTGAACGCGTGCTCGACACCGGCAGGCCCGTCGACGTGCACGGCGTACCGCGCCCCGGGAACGAGCGCCCGCGAGTCCGCCTGCCACACGCCGTACCCGTCGCGCTCGGCCGCCACCCGGTCGACCGCCCATTCGAGATCGTTCGCGTCGAACACGACGAGCTCGACCGAGGTCGCGTGTTCTGACCAGAGCCGCAGCCGACCGCCGTCCGCGTCCGCGCGGACGCCCAGGTCGTGGAGCGGATCGGCGGCAGGCATGCGCTCTAGAGTAGTTCCATGGCGTATCTCGACCACGCCGCGACGACGCCGATGCTCCCCGAGGCGATCGACGCCCTCACGGCCGCACTCGCCGTGACCGGCAACCCGTCGTCCATCCACAGCGCCGGGCAGCGCGCGAAGCGCCTGCTCGAGGAATCGCGTGAGCAGGTGGCCGCGACGCTCGGTGCGGACCCCATCGAGGTCGTGTTCACGGGCAGCGGCACCGAGGCCGTGAACCTCGCGATCAAGGGCCTCTACTGGCGGCGTCAGGCGGATGCCTCGCGGCCTCGCGTGCTCGTGCCGCTCGGCGAGCATCACGCCACGATCGACACGGTCGAGTGGCTCGCGACGCACGAGGGCGCGTCGCCGGTCGACCTGCCGCTCGACGGCGTCGGACGGCTGCGGCTCGGCGCGCTCGCCGAGGAACTGGGCCGCGACGAGGCATCCGTCGCGCTCGCGACCATGCTGTGGGCGAGCAATGAGGTCGGCACGCTCCAGCCGGTCGCCGAGGCCGCCGCCCTCGCGGCACGCGGCGGCGTGCCGTTGCACGCCGACGCGATCGCAGCGTTCGGGCAGGTCCCGATCGACGTGCGCGCCATCAGGCGGGCGACGGATGCTCCGGGTGGCGCCGGACTCGTCGCCGTGAGCGTGTCCGCGCACAAGATCGGCGGGCCCGCCGGCATCGGTGCGCTGGTGCTCGACCGGTCGGCGCAGATCGAACCGCTGCTGCACGGTGGTGGCCAGCAGCGTCGAATCCGCTCGGGCACGCAGGATGTGGCGGCGGCCGCCGCGTTCGCGGCTGCGGCGACGGCCGTGGCGGCGCGACTCGATCGCGACGCGGCACGCATGGCGGCGCTCCGCGACCGGCTCGTGGCGGGCGTCGCGCGACTCGTCCCCGACGCACGGTTGTCGGGCGATCCCGACCCGGCCGGCCGGCTGCCGGCGAACGCGCACTTCTCGTTCCCGGGCTGCGAGGGCGACTCGCTGCTCTTCCTGCTCGATGCGGCCGGCGTCAACGTGTCGACCGGTTCGGCGTGCCAGGCCGGCGTGCCGGAGCCGAGTCATGTGCTGCTGGCCATGGGCCGCAGCGAGCCCGATGCACGTGGCGCGCTGCGGATCACGCTCGGGCACGCGTCCACCGAGGCCGACGTCGACGCCTTCCTCGCGGCGCTCCCCGACGCCTACGAGCGCGCGTCGCGCGCGGGACTCGCCGCCCGCGCGACCTCGTTCGACCGCTGACGCCGCCCCGGGGCATCCGCTCCGCGCCACTTCGCCCCCCTGCGCGCCCGCACGACTGGCGCAGACCCGAACGAACTGGCGCGGAGGCCGAGGTTCGCCCGAGGCATCCGCCCAGCCGACGCTCGTAGACTGGAACGCATGCGAGTGCTTGCAGCCATGTCAGGCGGCGTCGACAGCGCCGTCGCCGCGGCGCGCGCCGTCGAGGCCGGTCACGACGTCGTCGGCGTGCACCTCGCGCTCAGTCGCATGCCGGGCACGCTGCGCACCGGCAGCCGCGGCTGCTGCACCATCGAGGATTCGATGGACGCGCAGCGCGCGGCCAACGCGCTCGGCATCCCGTACTACGTGTGGGACTTCTCCGAGCGGTTCAAGGCCGACGTCGTCGACGACTTCATCAACGAGTACGCCGCCGGCCGCACGCCGAACCCCTGCATGCGCTGCAATGAGCGCATCAAGTTCGCGGCCCTCCTCGAGAAGGCGCTCGCGCTCGGATTCGACGCGGTCGCGACGGGCCACTACGCGAAGATCACGACGGATGCCTCGGGGCGGCGCGAGCTGCACCGCGCGAGCGCCGAGGCGAAGGACCAGTCGTACGTGCTCGGGGTGCTCACGACCGAGCAGCTCGCGCACGCGTACTTCCCGCTCGGCGACACACCCTCGAAGGCGCTCGTGCGCGCCGAGGCCGAGCGGCGCGGTCTCTCGGTCGCGCAGAAGCCCGACTCGTACGACATCTGCTTCATCTCCGACGGGGACACCAAGGGCTGGCTCGCCGAGAAGGTGGGCGAGGCGCCGGGTGACGTGATCGATCGCAGCGGCGCCGTCGTCGGCTCGCACGAGGGCGCGCACGCGTACACCGTCGGCCAGCGTCGCGGCCTGCGGCTCGGCACGCCCGCGCCCGACGGCAAGCCGCGATTCGTGCTCGAGGTGCGGCCCAAGGAGCGGACCGTCGTGGTGGGCCCGAAGGAGGCGCTCGCGACCGCCGAGATCGCGGGGTCGCGGTTCTCGTGGGCAGGGGCCGACCCGGTCGAGTCCGGTCTCGTCGCCGAGGCGGGGGAGTCCTTCGACTGCGAGGTGCAGATCCGTGCGCACGCGGATCCGGTGCCCGCGGTCGCGTGGGTTCATGACGGCGAGCTCGTGGTGCGACCCGAATCACCGCTCGACGGTGTCGCCCCCGGCCAGACCGCGGTCATCTATGTCGGTACGCGGGTGCTCGGCCAGTGCACGATCGACCGCACCGTGAGCGCGGTGCCGGTCGGCGCGTAGATCAACGCCGGCTGCTGGAGGCTCCTGACGGCATCGGGTATTGATAGAGATACTCGCCCGGACCCGAAGCGACCCAGTCCGCTCAGATGCGAGTGCACGTCATTCTCGCCAGGTCGCCTCGCCGGGTCGACGGGACGCGGGGTCGCCGGGTCGCGGGGTCGCCGGGGAGCGGGGTCGCCGGGACGAGCGAGCGTCTCCGCCCACGTGTGGGTCGCCGTGCACGGTCCTCGCTGCGGGGCGTGGTGAGCGCGAGTGTCGCGGGCGCCACATACTCACACGTCAGGGTTCACGCCGCGGCCGTCTCTGGTGTGGCGGGCGGACGTGCTGCGCGCGCTGACCAGGCTGGTGAGGTGGGGTCGAATCGGGCTCGGCCGCCGAGTCGGGGGTGTTGGGATGGGTCGATGTGGGGTGGTGGGATGAACCAGATTCGGGGTCCGTCGGTGTGGATGCGCCAGCCTTGGTCGTGGATGCGGTGGTGGCAGCTGGTGCAGAGCATGACGCCGTTTGCGAGGTCGGTGCGGCCGTGGTCTCTGGCCCACCATTGGATGTGGTGGGCTTCGGCGTAGGTGATGTTCGCTCCGCAGCAGGCGCATCCGCCGTCGCGTTCCATGAGCGCGATGCGTTGTGGTTTCGTGAATAGGCGGGTCGCGCGACCGAGGTCGAGCGGGGCGCTGTCGGCGCCGAGCACGATGGGAATCAGCTCGGCGTCGGCGGCGAGTTTGCGGGCGGTGGCCGCGGCGATGGGGCGGTCGATGCCGTCGATCTCGGCGAGCCCGGTGCCGGTGCGGAGTGCGTCGAGGCTCATCCGCACGACGATCGTGGTCTTGGGTGCGGTGCCGGGCGCGGCCGTGCAGCCGAGCGCGTGCTTGGCGAGTTCGGCGAGGGCGTCGGCCTGGAGTTGCGGGATCGATCGTTGATCCGGCACGACCGGCCCGCCGGTCGCACCACCCGGCCCGTCGAGCCCGGTCGCATCGCTCGTGCCGTCGAGCCCGGTCGTACCGGTCGTGCTGTCGAGCCCGGTCGTACCGGTCGTGCCGTCGAGCCCGGTCGCATCGCTCGTGTCGTCGAGCCCGGTCGTACCGGTCGTGCCGTCGAGCCCGGTCGTACCGCTCGTCCCGTCGAGCCCGGTCGCACCGGTCGTGCCGTCGAGCCCGGTCGTGCCGGGCTCGTGAGAGCGGCGTCGGGCGAGCGCGTCGCTGACGAGCGCGTCGAGTGCGGCCTTGATCGGTGCCGCGGTGACGGGGTCGAGCCGTCCGCGGAGCTGGAACATGCCGTGGCCGTCTTCGTGGAGCGTCAGCGCACGCGCGGCGAACATGCGTTCATCGGCCGGCTGGGCACCGTCTTCGTCGAGCCGCGCCTCGGCGGCCTTGACTGCGCGCTGGATGAGCGAGAACGGTTGCCCGTCTGCGAACTCGACCAGTTTCTGCTCGTACGGTTCGAGCAGGCTCGCCTCGGCGCGGACCTCGACCCGGCGCAGCATGCCCGTGATCGCGGCCGCCGCATCCACGCTCAGCGCGCCGTCATCGAGCGCGCGGCGCACCGCGGCGAACTTCGCCGGGAGCAGCTCGCCCGTGAACGATGCGCGCGCCCGGGTCGCCTCACCCACGGCCAGCAACCGGGACGCCTCAGCCGGCGCACCACCGGTCGCCGCGGCGACCAGCCGTGCGGGCGACGCGTACCCGTGCTGTTTCGCGAGCCCGTCGGCGCCGAACCCGGGCGCGGACCGCTTCGCGACCTCGTCTGCGGCGCGCGCGAGCACCGCGTCCAGCGAACGCCGCAGCCCCGCCACCTCTTCGACCACCCGGACCAGACCCGGTCCGCTCAACGCCTCGAACTCGTCACCCACGGCATCAGCACCGACCGCGCCAGCACCGAACGCGGGCAGGCCCCCGGCCCAGGTCTCCGCGAGCGCGCCGAGCCCGGCCCGGAGCCGATCAAGGGACGAATTCTTCATGTCGAGTAGTATCCACGCACCCACCGACATCGCGGCGCCGACGGGCCTCTGTCGGGTCGCGTTCCCGGTCGAGTTGTATAGCAGTGGCACCATATGTGGCATGGCCAAGACGACGCTCAATCTCCCGGACGAGCTGAAGCGCGCCATCGAACACGAGGCCATCCGGAAGGGAACGTCTGAAGCGGAGGTCATCAGGCACGCCCTCCGTCTCACGCTGTGCAAGAACGTGCCGCGACCCCAAGGCGGCGTGTTCGCCGGTCGTGAGCCGATCGCCGATCGCGTCGACGAGCTTCTCGACGGCTTCGGCGCGTGATCGTCGACACCAGCGCCCTGCTGGCGTACTTCGACGCGAACGAGCCCGCTCACGACCGGGGTGAGTGAGGCGATCGATCGCTCGAACGAGATGCTGGTCGTCTCTCCGTACATTCTCGCCGAGCTGGACTACCTTGTGTTCTCCCGGCATGGGAGTGCCGCAGAACACGCCGTGCTCGCTCAGCTCACGTCGGTCGCCTGGGAGCTCGCCGAGATGTCACTCGCACGACTCGAGTCCGCGCGGGCCATCGTCGAGCGGTACTCCGATCAGCCGATCGGTCTCGCCGACGCCTCCAACGTCGTGTTGGCGGATGCGTATCAAACCCGCTCGAAGGCGACGCTCGACCGACGGCGCTTCTCGCTCTTGCGGGTCGCGGATGGACGACCGCCCGTGATCACCCCCGACGAAGGCTGAGGGGCGTCGGAGGGCGCTCGTAGGATGGGGACGTGAGCGACACCCCCATCGATTTCGAGTCCGCGCGCGCCGAGGCCGCCGAGCTGACGGAGCGCATCGAGCGGTACCGCGCGACGTACTACAACGAGGGCGTGAGCCTCGTGAGCGACGCCGAGTACGACGTGGACTTCCACCGGCTCGAGGCGCTCGAGCGTGAGTTCCCCGAGCTGGCCGGGCAGGACAGCCCGACGCAGCAGGTCGGCGCGGCGACGGTCGCCGGCGGGTTCCCGCCGCATGAGCACGCCGAACGCATGCTCAGCCTCGACAACGTGTTCGATCTCGAGGAGTTCCGCGACTGGGCCAACAAGGCGCAAGGCCAGGCGGGGCGGCAGGTGCGCTGGCTCAGCGAGTTGAAGATCGATGGGCTCGCGATCAGCCTCGCCTACCGCGACGGGGTGCTCGAGACGGCCACCACGCGCGGCGACGGTCGGGTCGGCGAAGACATCACCGAAAACGTCGAGTTCATCCCCGCGATCCCGCGCCGCCTCGGGGGCGAGGGCTTCCCGCCGTTCTTCGAGGTGCGCGGCGAGGTGTTCCTCTCGACCGCAGACTTCGAGGCGCTGAACGAGCGGCAGCACGAGCTGCAGGCCGCGTACGTCGCGCAGCAGCTCGCACGTGGCAAAACCGAGGCCGAGATCACGGTGAAGTTCCCCGAGTTCGCGAACGCGCGCAATACGGCCGCCGGCAGCCTGCGGCAGCGGCGCGAGAACAAGACCGCGGAGCAGCTCGAGCTCATGCGCGATCGCCTCGGCCGGCTCGCGCTGTACCTGCACGGCATCGGTGCGTGGGAGAACCCGCCGGTCGATTCCCAGTCGGGCATCTACGACCTGCTGGCCCGGTGGGGTCTGCCCGTGTCGCCGCACACGCGCGTCTTCGATTCGATCGACGAGGTGACCGAGTTCATCGCGCACTGGGGCGAGCACCGGCACGACGTCGAGCACGAGATCGACGGCATCGTCGTCAAGATCGACGAGCTGGCACTGCACGACGAGCTCGGCGCGACCAGCCGCGCCCCACGCTGGGCGATCGCCTACAAGTACCCGCCCGAAGAGGTCTACACGAAGCTGCTCGACATCGCGGTCGCCGTCGGCCGCACCGGTCGTGCGACGCCCTTCGCGATCATGGCGCCCGTCAAGGTCGCCGGCAGCACGGTGCGCCAGGCCACCCTGCACAACCAGGACGTCGTGAAGGCGAAGGGCGTGCTGATCGGCGACACCGTCGTGCTGCGGAAGGCGGGCGACGTCATCCCCGAGGTGCTCGGCCCCGTGCTCGAGCTCCGCGACGGCAGCGAGCGCGAGTTCGTGATGCCCGAGCGCTGCCCCGAATGCGGCACGCCGCTGCGCCCCATGAAAGAGGGCGACATCGACCTGCGCTGCCCGAACGCGCAGTCCTGCCCCGCACAGGTGCGCGGCAGGGTCGAGCACATCGGCTCGCGCGGCGCGCTCGACATCGAAGCGCTCGGCGAGGTGTCGGCCGCGGCGCTGACCCAGCCGCTCCGGCCCGAGACGCCGCCGCTCGTCACCGAGGCGCGCATGTTCGACCTCACGATCGACGATCTGCTGCCGATCGAGGTCGTCGTGAAAGACGCCGAGACCGGCCTGCCCAAGCTCGACGACGACGGCGCCGAGCGTGTGCGAGCGCCGTTCCGGCGGAACCCGAATGCGGCCGAGAAGAAGGCGGGCGCCACCGGGCCGCAGCCGGCCGCCGGAGCGACCAAGCTGATCGACGAGATCGAGAAGGCGAAGACCAAGCCGTTGTGGCGGCTCATCGTCTCGCTCAACATCCGGCACGTCGGCCCGGTCGCGGCGCGGGCGCTCGCCGACTGGTTCGGCTCGCTCGACGCCATCCGCGCCGCGAGCCGCGACGAGCTCGCCGCGGTCGACGGGGTCGGCGGCATCATCGCCGACGCGGTCATCGACTGGTTCGACGTCGACTGGCATCGCGACATCGTCGACCGGTGGACCGCGGCAGGCGTGCAGTGGTCGACCCCGGGGCATCCGGGGCCCGGCGCCGCCGGCGACGCGGGCGGCGTGCTCGCCGGGCTGACCGTGGTCGCGACCGGCTCGCTCGAGGGCTTCTCGCGCGAAGGCGCGCAGGAGGCGATCATCGCGGCGGGGGGCAAATCGGCGTCGAGCGTATCGAAGAAGACGGACTTCGTCGCCGCCGGGCCCGGCGCCGGCTCGAAGCTCGCGAAGGCCGAGGAGCTCGGAGTCCGTATCATCGACGCAGCGCAGTTCGCCCTGCTCGTCACCGAGGGCCCGGACGCGCTCGACCGCTGAGCGACGGGCCCGGCGGAACCAGAGCTCAGGAGGCGCCCCATGGTGAGGGGTCGATCGAGGAAGCCGGCGGGGGAGCCGGGCGAGACATCCGCAGCAGGCGCGGGCGAGGCCGAGACCGCGTCGGCCCAGCCAGCGCCCCAGCCAGGCGCATCGCGCCGTGACTTCCTGAAGTTCGGCGGCGTCGCGGCCGCCGGCGCCGTGGTCGGCGGGGGCGCGGGGGCGGCCATCGGCGCCGCGGTCGGCCACGCGAGCGGATTCGCCGAGGGGGCTGATGACTTCACGGCGCTCGCGGCGCGCAGCGAGCCCGGGTTCGACCACCTCGTGGTCGTCATGGGCGAGAACCGTTCGTTCGACAACCTGCTCGGTTGGCTCTACACGGCCGACACGCTCCCCGCCGGGCAGACCTTCGACGGGCTCGCGTTCGGCGACTACTCGAACACCGCACCCGACGGCACCGTGGTGCCCGTGCACGTCTACGACGGAGCGACCGACTCGATCATGCGCGCGCCCGACCCCGACCCGGGCGAGGAGTATCCGCACGTCAACACCCAGCTGTTCGGCATCGTCGACCCGCCCGACAACGCCTCCGTCGAGGTCGGCGACATGGCCGCGCCGTACAACGCGCCCGCGCCCGGTCAGAAGCCCAAGATGGACGGCTTCCTGCGCGACTACATCATCAACTTCGAGCGTCTGAAGAAGGGCAAACAGCCGACGGCCGACGAGGCGAAGCGGATCATGGGCGCGTTCTCACCCGACATGATGCCCGTGCTCTCCACGCTCGCGAAGAACTTCACCGTGTTCGACGCCTGGCACTGCGGCGTGCCGTCGCAGACGTTCTGCAATCGCTCGTTCTTCCACGCCTCGACGTCGCACGGCTTCGTCACCAACCGCGAGAACGGCGGCCACAAGAAGTGGCTCGACGCGCCCGCGTCGCCCACGATCTTCAACCGGCTCGAAGAGGCCGGCATCAGCTGGCGCATCTACTTCGACCAGCTGCAGCTCGTCTCCCTCACGGGCGTGCTGCACGCGCCCGCGCTCGAGCAGTACTGGCGCACCGAACGGTTCGCGACCATGGAGCAGTTCTACGCCGACGTGCAGGGCGGCACGCTGCCCGCCTACGCGTTCGTCGAACCGCGTCTCGTCTACAACCACAACGACTTCCACCCGCCGGTCGGAAAGCTCAAGGAGTCCGACGTCGACGGCGAAGAGGTCATCGACAGCGCGATCTCCGACGTGCGTGCCGGCGAGCTGCTCATCCACCAGGTCTACGACGCCATCCGCACGAGTGCGAGCGACTCGGGCTCGAACGCCATGAACACCATGCTGCTCATCACCTTCGACGAGCACGGGGGCACCTACGACCACGTGCCGCCGCCCGCGGCGACGCCGCCCGAGGTGGACGCACCCGCCGGCGAGATGGGCTTCACGTTCGACCGGCTGGGGCTGCGCGTGCCCGCGATCGCGGTCTCGGCGTACACCCGGGCCGGCACCGTCATCCACGACGAGATGCACCACGCCGCGGTCATCGCGACCCTCAGCCGGCTGCACGGCCTGAAGCCGCTCACGCGTCGCGACGAGGGCGCCAACACGCTCTTCACCGTGATCAACAGCGACGAGGCGAGGCATCCGTCGACCTGGCCCCAGACCAGCCCGCAGTACCTGCCGCCGAATCCGCAGGCCGAGGCGCCGCACCCGGCGCACGCCCACAAGGACAAGCCGCTCAGCCCGCCCGCGAAGGGCCTGCTGGGCCTGCTCATCGCGAAGTACGGGCACGGCGAACCCGAGCCCGAGACGTACGCCGATGCCTACAATCTGCTGCACACGTACGGCGAAGGACTCTTCGGGGCGCCCAAGTAGACTCGACACATCCCCACCACGACCCATTCGGAGCAGCATGTCTGAAATCAGTGCGGAGCAGGTCGCGCACCTCGCGAACCTCGCCCGCATCGCGCTCACCGAGGAAGAGATCGCGCACCTCACGACCGAACTCGGCCAGATCATGCAGGCCGTCGAGCAGGTGAGCCGGGTCGCGACGCCCGACGTCGAGCCCACGAGCCACCCGATCCCCATGCAGAACGTGTTCCGCGAGGACGTCGTGGGCGACAACGTGCTCACGCCCGCGCAGGCGCTTGCCGGCGCACCCGAGCGTGACGGCGACCGGTTCGTCGTCTCCGCGATCCTGGGGGAGGAGCAGTGAGCCACGGCGACGACCTCATCCGCCTGACCGCCGCCGACCTCGCGGGCAAGCTCGCCTCCGGCGACGTCACGAGTGTCGAGGCCACGCGCGCCCACCTCGACCGCATCGAAGCGGTCGACGGCGCCGTGCACGCATTCCTGCACGTGGCATCCGATCGTGCGCTCCAGGCCGCGGCCGACATCGACGCGCGCCGCGCGGCCGGCGAGCCGCTCGGCGAGCTCGCGGGCGTGCCGATCGCGATCAAAGACGTGCTCGTCACCGAGGGCATGCCCTCGACGGCCGGCTCGCGCATCCTCGAGGGCTGGATCCCGCCTTACGACGCGACGCCGGTGCGCAAGGTGCTGGAGGCCGGCCTCGTGCCGCTCGGCAAGACCAACATGGACGAGTTCGCGATGGGCTCGTCGACCGAGCACTCCGCCTACGGCCCGACGCACAACCCGTGGGACCTCGAGCGCATCCCCGGCGGCTCCGGCGGCGGCTCCGCCGCCGCGGTCGCGGCCTTCGAGGCGCCGTTCGCGCTCGGCAGCGACACGGGCGGCTCGATCCGCCAGCCCGCGCACGTCACGGGTACGGTCGGCGTGAAGCCGACCTACGGCGCGGTGAGCCGCTACGGCTCGATCGCGCTCGCGTCGTCGCTCGACCAGATCGGCCCGGTGACGCGCACGGTGCTCGACGCGGCGCTGCTGCAAGACCTGATCGCGGGCCACGACCCGCACGACTCGACGTCGATCCCCGACGCCTGGCCGTCGATGGCCGACGCGGTGCGCCGCGCCGACGTGCAAGGGCTGCGCATCGGCGTCGTGAAGGAGCTCGACACCGAGGGCTTCCAGCCAGGCGTGCGGCAGCGCTTCCACGAGGCGCTCGAGCTGCTCGCGAAGCAGGGGGCCGAGATCGTCGAGGTCTCGACCCCGAACTTCGAGCACGCGATCGCCGCGTACTACCTGATCCTGCCGGCCGAGGCATCGTCGAACCTCGCGAAGTTCGACTCGGTGCGCTTCGGGCTGCGGGTCACGCCCGATGGTGGCGGCACGGTCGAGCAGGTCATGTCGGCGACGCGTGAGGCCGGCTTCGGGCCGGAGGTCAAGCGCCGCATCATCCTCGGCACCTACGCGCTCTCCGCCGGGTACTACGACGCCTACTACGGCAGCGCCCAGAAGGTGCGCACCCTGGTGCAGCAGGACTTCGCGGCCGCCTTCGGCCAGGTCGACGTGCTCGCGACGCCGACTGCGCCGACGACCGCGTTCCGGCTCGGCGAGAAGCTCGACGACCCGCTCGCGATGTACCTCAACGATGTCGCGACGATCCCGGCGAACCTCGCGGGTGTGCCCGGCATCTCGCTGCCCGCGGGTCTCGCGCCCGAAGACGGCCTGCCGGTCGGCATCCAGTTCCTCGCGCCCGCGCGCGAGGATGCGCGCCTCTACAACGTGGGCGGCGCGCTCGAACAGCTGCTCGTCGCCGAGTGGGGCGGCCCGCTGCTCGACCGCGCACCCGACCTTTCGACCCATGAGCTGCTCGCGACCGAGGAGGGCGCCGTCTGATGGCCCGTGTCGACCTGATGGACTTCGACGAAGCCCTGGCCCAGTTCGAGCCCGTGATCGGGCTCGAGGTGCACGTCGAGCTGAACACCACCACGAAGATGTTCTCGGGCGCGCCGAACCCGGCGAACTCCGCGTTCCACGACGCCGCGCCGAACACCCTCATCTCGCCGGTCGACCTCGGCCTGCCGGGCTCGCTGCCGGTCGTGAACGCCACGGCGATCCGCTCGTCGATCTCGCTCGGCCTCGCGCTCGGCTGCCAGATCGCGCCGTCGAGCCGGTTCGCGCGGAAGAACTACTTCTACCCCGACCTCGCGAAGAACTATCAGATCTCGCAGTACGACGAGCCGATCGCGTTCGACGGCGTCGTCGAGGTCGAGCTCGAGAACGGCCGGGTCTTCCAGGTCGACATCGAGCGCGCGCACATGGAGGAGGACGCGGGCAAGCTCACGCACGTGGGCGGCTCGACGGGCCGCATCCAGGGCGCCGAGTACTCGCTCGTCGACTACAACCGGGCGGGTGTGCCGCTGGTCGAGATCGTCACGCGCCCGATCGTGGGCGCGGAGGCGGATGCTCCCGCGCTGGCGCGCGCCTACGTCGCGGCGATCCGCGACATCGCGCTCGCGCTCGGCATCTCCGAGGCCCGCATGGAGCGCGGCAACCTGCGCTGCGACGCGAACGTGTCGCTGCGCCCGCGCGGCGCCGAGAGATTCGGCACGCGCACCGAGACGAAGAACGTGAACTCGTTCCGCTCGATCGAGCGCGCGGTGCGCTACGAGATCCAGCGGCAGGCGGCCATCCTCGCGAAGGGCGGCACGATCACGCAGGAGACGCGGCACTGGCACGAGGACACGGGCACCACGAGCCCGGGCCGGCCGAAGTCCGACGCCGACGACTACCGGTACTTCCCCGAGCCCGACCTGCTCCCGGTCGCGCCGTCCGACGAGCTGATCGAGGAGCTGCGGGCCGCGCTGCCCGAGCCGCCCGCCGCGAGACGGCGACGGCTCAAGGCGGAGTGGGGCTTCACGGACCTCGAGTTCCAGGACGTCGCGAACGGCGGTCTGCTGAACGAGATCGCGGCCACGGTCGCCGCGGGGGCGTCGCCGCAGGCGGCGCGCAAATGGTGGACGGGTGAGCTCACCCGGCTGGCGAACCAGGGCGATACGGATGCCTCGGCGCTCGCGTCGCCCGAACACGTCGCCGAGCTCGCCGCCCTGGTCGACGCCGGTACGCTGACCGACCGGCTGGCCCGCCAGGTGCTCGAGGGCGTCGTCGCGGGGGAGGGCTCACCGCAGCAGATCGTCGATGCTCGCGGACTCGCGGTCGTCTCCGACGACGGCGCGCTCATCGCCGCGATCGATCAGGCGCTCGCTGCGCAGCCCGATGTCCTCGCGAAGATCCGCGACGGCAAGGTGCAGGCTGCCGGCGCGGTGATCGGCGCGGTCATGAAGGCCATGCAGGGCAAGGCCGACGCCGCGCGCGTGCGCGAGCTCGTGCTGGAGCGCGCCTCGGCGGAGTAGGGGCGGCTCACAGCCGGTTCATGGCCGGGCTCGATAGCGTCGAGACCCCGCGATTGAGGAGCACACCATGGGATTCTTCGACCGACTCTTCGGTGCCCCCGAGCCCGAGCCCCAGCGCCGGCCGGTTTCCCAGCGGCAGCCGGCGCCGCAGGCACGGCCGCAGCGACAGCTGAGCGACGACGAGCTCGCGGTCGAGCGCTACCGCTATCTGCTGCGTACCGCGCCGCCCCAGACGATCGAGCAGGTGCACGCCGAGGCGTTCGCGAAGCTGACGCCCGAGCAGCGCGAACTGGTCTACACCTCGCTCGCCGAACAAGCGCCCGCTGGCGAACGACCCGCCGATGACGAGCCGCAGACGCTCGCGCGCGCGGCGACCCGTCAAGAGATGCGGCAGCCCGGAAGCATGGAGCGGGCGTTCGCGGGTGGGCCCGGTGGACCCGACGGTCGTCGGGGCGGGCCGTCGATGGGCACCATGTTCGCTGGATCGCTGCTCGGCACAGTGGCCGGTGTCGTCGTCGGGTCGGCGATCGCGCAGGCATTTCTTCCCGACCCGAGCTCGTTCGACGCGGGCGGCGACGCCGGAGCAGGCGACGCGGGGGCCGGTGACGCGGGCGCCGACGCAGGAAGCGTCGAAGCGTCCGGCGCCGACGCCGGCTACGGCGGTGACTTCGGTGGTGGCGACGGCGGGTTTAGCGACTTCGGAGGCGGCGACTTCGGTGGCGACTTCGGCTTCTGACCCACTTCTCCCACCCGATGAACACTGACGACCGGGCCACCCGCCGACTCGAATTCACACTGCAGAAGCCGCGGTTCGCGTTCTACGCGGGTGTTCGACCGACGGTCGTGATCGCCGGGCGCGGTCAGCCCGTGCAGTGGGGGATCGGCACCTGGCAGGTGCCGGTCGGTCAGACCGTGGTCGTGGGCGTCTACCTGTTCAACCGGGTGTGGCGGTTCGGCCGCGCCGAGTTCGCACTCGAACCGCATCATGCTCCGGCATTGGTGTACCGGGCTCCCGCGTTGCCGTTCGCGCGTGGCCGTCTCGAGCCGGGCCCGAACGCGTCTGACCGGCGCACGTGAACACGAGCGTGTCGGCGGTCGCGGGTAGGGTTCATGCGTGAGCAAGCAAGACGGCTCGTCACGGCAGGTCACGACCGGTCCGGTCGATGATTCGGCGACCCCGATCCTGCACGTGGACATGGATGCGTTCTTCGTCTCCGTCGAGTTGCTCTCGCGTCCTGATCTTCGCGGCAAGCCCGTACTCGTCGGCGGTACGGCGGGCCGAGGCGTCGTGTCGGCCGCGAGCTACGAGGCACGTCGGTTCGGTGTGAACTCGGCGATGCCGATGTCGGTGGCGCTGCAGCGATGCCCGAACGCGGTCGTGCTGCGCGGCGACTACCGCAAGTATCGGGAGTACTCCGACCGGGTGATGACGATCTTCGAGGAGATGACCCCGCTCGTCGAACCGCTCTCGATCGACGAAGCGTTCCTCGATGTGGGCGGTGCGAGGCGGTTGCACGGCAGCCCGGCGCAGATCGCCTGGACCATCCGCAAGCGGGTGGAGGGCGAGACGGGGCTCACCTGCTCAATCGGCGTCGCCGCGACGAAGTACGTGGCGAAGGTGGCATCCGGCCGTGCGAAGCCCGATGGCATGCTCGTCGTCCCGGCCACCGACACGGTGGCCTTCCTGCATCCGCTGCCGGTGTCGGCGCTGTGGGGCGTCGGGCGGGTGACCGAAGAATCGCTGCAGCGGCTCGGACTGCGCACCGTCGGCGATGTCGCGGCCATGCCGGCCGACGCGCTCGAGCGTGCGGTCGGCCCGTCGCTCGCGCATCGCCTGAGTGCACTGGCGAACGGCGACGACCCGCGCGACGTCACGGTGCACCGGGCCGAGAAGAGCATCGGCCACGAGACGACCTTCGGCCACGACCTCACCGACCCCGAGCAGATCCGGCGGGCGTTGCTCGACCTCGCCGACAGCGTCGCCGTGCGCCTGCGCCGCGCCGACATGGTCGGCCGCACCGTGGTGCTGAAGCTCCGCTACGGAGACTTCCGCACCGTGACGCGCTCGCGCACCCTGTCCGAGCCCACCGACGTCGCCCGCCGTATCTACGAAGAGGCAGCGGCCTCACTCGACGCCCTGCTCACCGAAGGCGCTCGAATCCGCCTGATCGGCGTCCGCGCCGAACAGCTCGGCTCCGCCGGCGGCCCGACCCTCTGGGACCCCGACGAGGAGTGGCGCGAGGCGGAACGCACCATCGACGAGGTCTCCGCCCGGTTCGGCCGCGGCACCGTGCGCCCCGCCTCCCTCGTCGGCCGGGCCCGCCGCGCCCCCGACCTCACCAAGCGGCGCACCGAAGACGACGCCTAGGCCGTCAATCCACGCTGCCTCGCGGAACGATCCAACGCTGCTTGAGCTCGGGGACCGCTCGAGCGATGAGCTCGAAGTCACGGTCGTAGTGCACCACCGACGCGTCGTTGGCCAGCGCGTACGCGGCGATGACGGTATCGAGCGCCCCTGCGCCCCGCACGAGGCCCGCGCGCCATACTCGCAGCTGGATGTCGAGCGTGATCGGCGAGTCCGGAGCGATCCGACACTCGACGAATGCGCTCAGAGCCTCGCTGATCGCGCGGTGTTCGGCGGCTGTCCGCGCGCCGAATCCGTACTCGGCCACGACCGGCGGACAGACGAGAACCGATGACGGCCGGTGCGCGCCGATGAGGGCCTCGAGCGCGATTCGCACTTCGGGTTTGCTCGGAAGTCGCGCCCAGACCGACGTGTCGATGATGAACGGCGCCGCCGCTGACTCAGTCTCTGACGTTGGATCGACGGTGAGGATATCACTCATAGTCGATGCGACTCGCATGCGGCTCGACAGGGATGCCCGAAAGCACTCGCACCGCCTCGAGCTGCCTGGCCCGTTGCACCGCGTCCTCGAGCGCGAGCGTGATCGCCTCACGGTTGGTTCGAACGTGATACGTCGCTTTCGCGTCTTCGAGCAGGTCCGAGTCGATGTTGACAGATGTAATCGGCATCTCACCACCTTGCTTATATAGATCGGACAGAATCATTATATAACTCTTTCCAGCGATCGCGGGTCCGAGCGCAGCGCCGTGTCGGGCTGACGATCTCGTGATGAATGGTAGAATACTGCGATGGTCGCAATCCGCGGCGAGACGCGCGGCTGGCGTGAGCGGTGGGTGCGAGCGCTCGCCCAGTTCCGCCAGGAGCCGGGCACAGAGTCTTTGCGGCGGTTCGAGCCGCTCGTGAAGGCCGCCTGCGACCGTCGGGGGGATTTGCAAGATACGCCGACTTTCGGTCTCCTCGATGACATCGATGCGTTGCGAACGGCGGACTGGCAAGCCGACAGCACCCTCATTGCCTTCTGCGCGGCGATCTCCGAGCTGCTTCGACGGTTGACCTCGATCGAACCGCACCCAGTTCAGCTTCTGGGCGCTATGAGCATGTTGCGCGGTATCGCGATCGACATGGCCACCGGAGAAGGCAAGACCCTGGTAGGCAGTATGGTCGCGGCCGCGTTCGCGCTGCAAGACCGTTGCGTTCATGTCCTCTCCGCCAACGAGTACCTCGCGGTCCGGGACGCTCGATCCGGTGCTGTGCTGTTCGACGCCTTGGGGGTGACATCGGCAGTCGTGACCGCGCCGATGACCGGCGACGAGCGTCGGGTGGCCTACCGCGCCGATGTCGTGTTCTCGACGATTCAGCAACTGGGGTTCGACCAGCTGCGTGACCGCCAAGTCACTCGCCACGATGAGCGGCGCCTACGTGAGCTGGACGTCGCGATCGTCGATGAACTCGACGCGGTGCTCATCGACGAAGCCCTCGTCCCTCTGGTGCTCGCGGGCGATGCTGAGGATGATGTCGTGGTGCCGGGCCTGGCGAAGCTCGTGGCTTCGCTCCGGGCGACCGTCGACTTCACCGTCGATGAGGAGCGCCGGAACGTGATCCTGTCCGACAGCGGTATCGCCAAGCTCGAACGCTTCTTCCATGTCGAGAATCTGTTTGCGCACACCGACCTTCTGGGCGCGGCTCACCTCGCGTTGCACGCAGAGGTGCTGCTCGAGCGCGACGTTCATTACCTCGTGAGCGAACGCGGTATCTCGTTGGTGAACGAGACGCGAGGGCGCATCGCACACCTGCAGCGATGGCCCGATGGGCTGCACGCCGCAGTCGAGATGAAGGAGGGGCTCGCGCCGTCGTCGCAGTCACGCATCCTCGATCAGACCCTCGTGCAGACGGTCGCTCACACGTACCGAACGCTGGTGGGCATGAGCGGGACGGCCGTCGAAGGCGCAGAACGCCTCGCTGAAGACCATGGCCTCCGTATCGCTGCGGTGTCGACGAACGTCCCCTGCGCACGGATCGATGAAGCCGACCGGCTGTTCGCAACTGCATCGGCGCGCGACCGATCGGTCGTCGAGCGGATCACCGAGGCTCATGCCGTGGGTCAGCCCGTGCTCGTCGGAACGTCGAGTGTTGCCGATTCGGAGCGATTCGCCACTCTCCTGGAGCACGCGGGGGTGACGTGCGAAGTTCTCAACGCAAAGCACGACGCTGACGAGGCGGCGATCATCGCGCGTGCGGGGATGTCCGGCGCGGTCACGATCTCGACTCAGATGGCCGGACGCGGTGTGGACATCCGGCTCGACGATGCCGCGCGTGAACGGGGCGGCCTCCTCGTTATCGGGCTCGGCCGTCATGAGAGCGTGCGGCTGGATCATCAGCTGCGAGGGCGGTCGGGTCGCCAGGGCGACCCGGGCACCTCCACCTTCTTCACGAGCCTGGAGGACGATGTCGTCGTGCATCACATCGATCCAGTCGAGATCGCTGAGGTGGTCGCTCTCGAGGCCGTGCCGTCTCCACGTGCCCTGCGCCTGTACCGGCGTGCACAGCGAGTCGCCGAGGGAAAGGTACTGCAGGCCCATCGGAAGACCAGCGCGTACAACCAGGTTCTCGAGCATCAGCGAGCGGCGACGCTTGCCGTGAGGGACGGTTACCTTGCCGATGACGGGCGAATCGTTGAGCTGCTGACCGAACTGCAGCGGGCTGGCCTGGAGCGCGATCGTGCTAGGCGGCTCAGGCATCCGGAGTGGATCGAGTTCGTCCGTCAGATCGTGCTGTATCGGATCGACGAGGGGTGGGCCGATCACCTCGCGCATATGAGTGACGTGAAAGAGGGCATCCACCTCCGCGCACTCGCCAACGCGGTGCCGCTCGTGGAGTTCACGGTCGAGGCCCGCACGGCCTTCGCAGGCTTCACGGATCACGCCGCCGAGGCAGTCCTGTCGACGCTCCTCGACCTCGACCTCGACCGGCGCCCGGGGACCATCGCCGAGCTCGGCATGCGACGACCGACCTCCACGTGGACATACATGATCGAGGACAACCCGTTCGGCACCGCCGCTGACCGGGTCATCCGCTCGCTCGCCAAACTCATCAGGCCCCGCTGACCGCGCCGAGCGGAGCGAGCGCAAGGGCTGGCCGCATCCAGTCGGCGTAGGTAGCCTGGCCCCATGACGGAACTCGTGGTGGAACTGGCGGACAAGGTCGGCGGCGTCGGCGTGAAGACCTCGTACGGCGATGCGGTCGACATCGGGGGGTCCACGATCGTGCCGGTCGCCCTCGGATATTACGGCTTCGGCGGCGGCAGCGGGTCCGGGTCGATGGATGAGAAGGGCGGCACCGGCGAAGGCAGCGGCGGCGGGGGCGGCGGCGTGTCGATTCCGCTCGGGGCATACATCGGCCGAGGTGGCGATGTGCGGTTCGAGCCGAACCTCATCGGGCTGCTGCTGGCCGCGACCCCGCTCGTCTGGGTCATCGGCAAGTCGCTGCGCTGGATCATCCGCGCCCTGAAGCACTGAGCGCCTGACCGCGGTCGACGCCCGACGCATGGGCGAAGCCCGCACCGGATCGGTGCGGGCGTATACTCATGCGTGAACACGGGAGTCCGGTGAACCGGGCTGAGAGGAAGGTTCCAAACCTTCGACCGTCGAACCTGATCTGGGTCATGCCAGCGCAGGGAGGGCATCGCATCTCATTCCCGTGCCGCTTTCCTTCGAACGAAAGGGCACGACAGTGCACGCAACCACATCCGCAACCACGCCGGCATCGACGCGCACGCCTGGCGGCCGTCGCCTCAGATGGCGGGTGGTCGACATCGTCGTCGCGAGCGTCATCGGCGTCGCGGTCGGCGTCGTCTTCTGGGCGTACGGCGTTATCTGGGGTCCGATCTCGGCCCCCATCTCGACCTTCCTGCCCGGCCTGCAGGCCGCGCCTGCGGCGCTCTGGCTCGTCGCGGGCGTCATCGGCGGACTCGTCATCCGCAAGCCGGGTGCCGCGATGTACACGGAGCTCGTCGCCGCGATCGTATCTGCGCTGATCGGCAGCCAGTGGGGCGGCCTGCTCACGATCGAGGCCGGGCTCGTCCAGGGCCTCGGCGCCGAGCTCGTCTTCGCGATCTTCCTGTACCGCCGTTGGGGCTTCCCCGTCGCGGTGCTCGCGGGCGCGGTGGCCGGGCTCGCGATGGCCGTCAACGACCTCGTGCTCTGGTACGCGGGCTCGGCGCCCGCGTTCGCGACGATCTACATCGTGTCGGCAATCGTCGGCGGTGCGGTCATCGCCGGTGGTCTCGGCTGGCTGGCGGTGCGCGGTCTCGCCCGGACCGGGGCGCTCAGCCGGTTCGCATCCGGGCGGGACGCGGTCAGGGTCACGAGCTGAGGTGACCGCCAACGAGCTGCAACGGCCGGCGCGCGTCGAGGCGCGCGGGTGGGGCTGGCGGCACGGCTCGCGCGCGAGGCCCGCGGTCGAGGGCGTCGAGTTCACCATCGAGCCCGGGGAGCGCGTGCTGCTGCTCGGTCCGTCGGGCTCGGGCAAGTCGACCATCCTGCACGGGCTCGCCGGTGTGCTCGGCGGCGACGACGAGGGCGAGGCGACGGGCCGGCTGCTGGTCGACGGGGTGGATGCCTCGGCGGCGCGCGGCCGCACCGGGCTCGTGCTCCAGGATCCCGACGCCCAGCTCGTGATGGCGAGACTCGGTGACGACGTCGCATTCGGGCTCGAGAACCTCGGCGTGCCGCGGGAGGAGATCGCCCCGCGCGTGCGCGAGGCGCTCGCCGCCGTTGGGCTCGACCTCGCGGTCGACCGGTCGACTGCGGCGCTCTCGGGCGGGCAGCGTCAGCGGCTCGCGCTCGCGGGGGTGATCGCGATGCGCCCAGGCGTCCTGCTGCTCGACGAGCCCACCGCGAATCTCGACCCCGACGGGGTGACCGAGGTCCGTGACGCCGTCGCCCGAGTCGCGGAGCGCACCGGCGCGACGCTCATCGTGGTCGAACACCGGGTGCCCGTCTGGCTGCCCGTCGTCGATCGCGTGATCGTCGTCGGCCGCGAAGGCCGCCTCATCGCCGACGGGCCGGCCGAACGCGTGCTCACCGAACAGGCCGACGAGCTGCGCGCCGCGGGCGTGTGGCTTCCCGGCGAGGCCGCGGCGATGGCCGCACGCCCGGTCCACCCCGCGCTCGGAACCCCTGCGTCGACGGCCGGCACCCCAGAGCTGCTCACCGCGACGGATCTCAGCGTCGCACGCATCTCTGGTCGGCCCGTGCAGACCGGCGTGCACACCGCCGTCCACGAGGCATCCGTGCTCGCCGTCACCGGGCCGAACGGCGCAGGCAAGTCGACCCTCGCGCTCACCCTCGCAGGCCTCCTCCGGCCGGACGACGGCTCGCTCGTGGCATCCGCCCGGCTCGCCGACGGCGCGGCCACCGAGCCGTGGCGCTGGAAGTCGCGGCAGCTGCTCACACGCATCGGGACGGTGTTCCAGAACCCCGAGCACCAGTTCCTCGCGGGCACCGTGCGTGCCGAGCTCGAGGTCGGCCCGCGGGCGCTGCGGCTGCGTGCGGCCGAGGTACACGAGCGCGTCGACCCGCTGCTCGACGCGTTGCGGCTCGCGCATCTCGCGGACGCCAACCCGTTCACCCTGTCGGGCGGCGAGAAGCGCCGGCTCTCGGTGGCCACGGCGCTCGCGACCCGGCCGCGCATGCTCGTGCTCGACGAACCGACGTTCGGCCAGGATGCGGTGACGTGGCGCGAGCTCGTGCGGCTGGTGCGCGAGCTGCGCGAGGCGGGCGCCGGCATCGTGGCCGTCACGCACGATGCCGCGTTCGTCGACGCGCTCGCCGATGTGCGGCTCATGCTGGGTGTCCCCATCGATGCGAGGGCCGAGGTCGCGGTGTGAGCATCGCCGAAGTACGCCCCGGCCTGCCCCTCGCCCGGGTGAACCCGGTCGCGAAGATCGCGGCGACCGTGCCGCTCAGCATCGCGCTGCTGCTCACGCTCGACCCCGTCTCGGCGGGTATCGCGATCCTCTGCGAGATCGTGCTCTTCACGGCGATCGGGCTCGGCCCGCTGCTGTGGTCGGCGCGCACGCTCCCGGTCTGGATCGCCGCACCGCTCACCGGCATCAGCATGGTGCTCTACGGGGCACCGTCCGGACAGGTCTACTTCGACGCCGGGCTGATCCACATCACCGAGGGGTCGGTCGCGATCGGGCTCGCCACGACGGCGCGCGTCGTGGCGATCGCGCTGCCCGCCGTGGTGCTCTTCCTCACGATCGATCCGACGGATCTCGCCGACGGTCTCGCGCAGACGCTGCGGCTGCCCGCACGGTTCGTGCTCGGCGGACTCGCCGCACTGCGGCTCGCCGGGACGTCGATCGACGACTGGCGCACGATCAGCCTCGCGCGACGCGCGCGCGGTGTCGCCGATCGCGCCGTGCTGCGCCGGGGGGTCGGGCAGGCGTTCGCCCTCCTCGTGCTCTCGATCCGCCGCGCGAGCACGCTTGCGACCGCCATGGAGGCGCGCGGGTTCGGTGCGCCGGGTCGGCGCACCTGGGCTCGCGAGGCGCGGTTCGGCGGCGTGGAATGGGCGGTCATCGCGATCGGATGCCTCGTCGCGGCGATCTCCGTCACCGCCGCGGTGGCGGCGGGCTCATGGAACCTGGTCTGGTCGTGAGCCGGGCGACGGACGCGCCGGGCTCCCGCGACCGCGCCGGGTTCGCGCTGCGGACGGTGCGGTGCCTGCGGGACTCGCCGGCATCGGCGGCGCGGGGAGCGTCGACGGTCCGCGGGCGTCGGCTCGTGGCGATCGACGGACCGAGCGGGGCCGGGAAGTCGACGCTCGCGGACGCGATGGTGGCCGCCTGGCCCGGGCCGGTCGCGCTGGTGCGTCTGGACGAGGTCTATCCGGGCTGGCACGGCCTCGACCGCGGAGCCGCGCTGATCGCCGACTCGGTCGTCGCGCCCTGGGCGAGAGGCGCGGTCGCCCGTGTGCGCTGCTGGGACTGGCGTGCCGACGCTCCGGGCCCGATCCGAGCGATCGCACCGGGTCTCGATCTCGTCATCGAGGGCTGTGGCGCGTTCGACGCCGTGTCCGGGGCATCCGCTCTGCGCATCTGGGTGCACGCCGGTGAGGCCGAACGGAGACGCGCCGCGCTCACGCGCGACCGCGGCGCGTTCGACCCGTACTGGGACATGTGGGATGCGCAGTGGCGGCGGCACGCCGCGCGCACCGGGGCATCCGCGGCCGGCGCCGACCTGATCGTGCGCGGTCTGTCAACCTGACCCGCTCGGTTCCTCCCGCGCCGAGGCGCGGGACTACGGTGGAGTCATGAGTGCAGAGACCACCGGAGAGTACCTCGCCGAATTCCTCGACGGACCGCTCGAGGGCAACTTCGAACAGCGCGCCCTCGTCGACGGCAAGCCGGAATCACGCATCGGGCAGGTCGCCGCGGTCGACGGCCTCGAGTCGCTCTTCTGGTACAACGCGGTCGAGGAGCGCGAGCTGAACGGCGAGATGCGTGTGCAGTTCCGCTTCGACCCGAGCGACTCCGACCCCGTCGAGTTCGACGAGGACGACAACGACTGACCCCTCGCTCACGCGGTACGCCGGGCCGAGGAGCCTCGGTCTCAGGAGTCCGCGAAGTAGGCGCCGATGATCGGCAGCGGGTTCGTCAGTCGCCAGATCGGGCCGGGGTCGCCGATGTCCGTCGAGAGCGTGAGTGGTGATGCAAGCTCACCCGTGGGCGTCGGCACGACCACTCGGCCGACGTCACGGCCGGCGTTCGCGGTCGTGAACGGTTCGACCTCGACGCTCGGCTCACCGGCGGCCGCGCTCCAGCCGAGGCTCGTCCGCGTCGCGGCAGCGACGAGGTCGGCGCGGTCGCCCCAGACCGCGACCGCTGAGCCGTATGCGTCGCCGGCGGTGATCACGTCGACCGGCACGGCGGCTTCGCCAGCCGCGCCGACGGCCGCGGTGACCGCGGCGTCGAGGGTCTCATAGTCGGGGATGAGGGTCATGGCGCCGACGAGCCGGACCGGCTCGGAGCCGCCCGCCGCGGTCGTGGTCGTCGTGAAGACGAACGAGATCAGCGCCTGGTCGGTGAAGCCCCGCGTAATCGCGCGCACGCCCTGATCGCCGAGGCGCGATGCGACGTCGGGCACCTGACGCACCCCCACGCCGCCCGTGACCTCGCCGTCGAGCATGGCCGCGAGCGCCGGATCGCCGACGACGCGGGCCGCGAGCCCGGCGAGATCGGTCGCCGTGCCGACATTGTCACCCGAGAGCCCGGTCGCGTCGGCGACGCGCGTGTCCGGGAATCCGTTCGCGGCGAGCCATTCGTTGGCCGCATCGGTGTACTGGCCGACGCTACCGAACGCCCAGCGGGCCAGCGTGTCGGCGTGATTGTTGCTCGACGCCAGCAACACCGCACGCAGCACGTCTCGCTGCGACCACGTCTCACCGGGGGAGACCTGCAAGACGCGTGTCCCCTCGGCCTGGTAGCGCGCGTAGTCGGTGTAGTCCTCCGGCCCGATCGGAATGTCGGGGCCGGAGCTGCCCGCCGCGAGCGGCAACGAATTGAGCGTGACGAGCAGTGTCACGAGCTTGGCCGCCGCGCCGATCGGGACGACGCCTTGCTCGCCGCCGGTCGCGACGGGGTTCGCGGCGCCGGCGTCGTCGATGACGGCGAGGACACTCGCACCTTCGGCGGGCATCGGGATCTGCGAGGCGGGCGGGGCGGGCACGGCGCCGCTGTCGGTTGCGACGGCGACGGCGGGCAGCGGGCCGAGCAGCATGGCCGGACCGTAGACCCCGATGCCGAGAATCGCGAGGGCACCGACGGCGATGCCGACGATGCGGCCGGGGGTGACGGTCATGTGATCAAGGCTAACTCGGGGGAGTGCCTCATCCGTGCCGGCCGCGCCCGCGCGGAGGCCGGTGCATACCCGCGCACGTGCCGGGTGGTTGTGGACACTGCGCCGGGGGCCTCAGGCCCAGCCCAGTTCGTGCAGACGCTCGTCGTCGATGCCGTAGAAATGGGCGATCTCATGCACGAGCGTGACGTGGATCTCGTCGCGCAGCGCGTCCTCGTCGTCGCAGATCGCGAGCAGCGACTCGCGGTACAGGATGATGCGGTCGGGCATCTCGCCGAAGCCGTAGCGGTCGCGTTCGGTGAGCGAGGTGCCGTCGTAGAGCCCGAGCAGGTCGAGTGAGCCGTCCTCGGGCCGGTCCTCGACCACGAACACCACATTCTCGAGCCCGTCGACCATCTCGTCGGGCAGCTGGTCGAGCTCGTCGACCACGATGGCCTCGAAGGCGTCGGCGTCGAGGTGCACGAGGGGGCTCCGTTCGCATCGGGGTCGGGTGGGGCTCATGGTGCCGGACACGGTGCGGTCCCTGACCAGGGTGCACGGTCGGACCAGGTGCCGTACCAGACCTCCGAGCGTAGCAATGGCGGCCGACTTGACTGTGCCGCGGCGGCATAGTTTGTCATGGAGCCATGGGCCGAAGCACATGGGTGTATCTGGGGTCGTACAGTCTGTCGCTGCTCGGGAACGGGGTCGCCGCAGTGCTGTTCCCGTTGCTGGTGCTCGCGACGACGGGCGACATCCTCGCAGCGGGCATTCTCGCGTCGGTGACGGCGGGCGTGGCCGCGGTGGTGGGCGTGCTCGCCGGTGTGGTCGTCGACCGGGTGAATCGCCGGACAGTATCGATCGTCAGCGACGTGTTGTCGGCGGCCTCGATCGCCGCGGTGCCGCTCGTCGACGCGCTCTGGGGGTTGAACCTCACGTGGTTCATCGTGCTGGGCGTGATCGGCTCGTTCGGCGACATGCCGGGGATGACGGCGCGGGAGACCATGCTTCCGCGGCTCGTACAACTCGACGGTGGGAAGCGCGGCGGCCTGGACCGGCTGGTGGGGATCCGCGAGTCGCTGGCGGGTGCGTTGATGCTGATCGGCCCCGGTCTCGGTGGTCTCCTCGTCTGGCTGTTCGGGGTGAGCTCGGCCGCGTTGTTCATCACGGCTGGCATGAGCCTCGCTGCCGCGGCGCTCTCGTTCGCGATCTCTCGCCGCGCTGGAGACATCCCGCCGGCGGAAGCGACCGCCGCGCGAGCCGGGATCCGCGGGGTGTTCACCGATCTCGTCGTCGGGTGGACGTTCCTGCTCCGGCACCGGCTGGTCCTGGGCGTGAGCCTGCTCTCGGCCGTGTTCGTCGCCGTGATCGCGTCGCTGCAGGCGACGATCATGCCGGCCTACTTCACGGCCGAGAACCTGCCCGAGCTCAGCGGGTTCGCGGCGACCGGGATCGCGTTGGGCGGGCTGCTCAGCGCCGGCGTCTACGCGGCGACCGTCGGAAGGGTGTCGCGACGGACCTGGTTCGTGATCGGCATGATCGGCATCGGGATCGGGTTCATCGCGATCGGCACGATGGCCGCGCCCTGGCTGGTCCTGGCCGCGGCGGTGCTCATCGGCCTGACGAACGGGCCGATGTCGGCCGTGCTCGGCGTGGCGACCATCGAGGCGACGCCCGATCCGCTGCGCGGACGCGTCCTCGGTGCGCAGAACGCGCTGCTGCTCGCAGCGCCTGCGCTGACCTCGGCACCCATCGCCGCGCTGGCAGCGGGGTATGGGCTCCCGGCCGCCGGGATCGGGATCGCGGTTGTGATCATGGTGACCGTCGTCGTCGCGCTGTGCGCCCCCGCGTTCCGGTCGCTTGACACAATGGGAGGTCCCGAGACGGCGGAGGCGGGGTGAGACGGTGGCGTGGAGCACCAGACAACTGGCGGATCTGACGGGCGTCACGCTGCGCTCGATCCGGCACTGGCACGACATCGGGCTGCTGCCCGAACCCGAACGCCGTTCGAACGGCTACAAGCAGTACACCTCCAGCCACCTCGTGCTCGCGCTGCGCATCGCACGCCTGACGGGGCTCGGGTTCAGTCTGGAGCAGGTCGCGCGGATGCTCCGGTCGGAGGAGCACGGCGAGGAATCCCTTCGAGTGCTACGCACCGAGCTCGACACCAGGATCGCGGCGCTCGAACGCATCCGGTCAGAAGTCGATGACCTGCTCGGCCTGGGCATCTCACCCGACGTCTCGCCCGAAGCGCTGCTCGCCATGGAAGTCCTCGGACGCGACACCGCATCACGGAACGTCGCGATCGTGCTGGCGCACCTGATGCCGAGGGAGGACACGCTCGCGTTCGTCGAGGCCCTCAGGGATGCGCCGGAGGAGTTCCTGCGCATCAACGAGGCCCTCATGGCGCTACCCGCAGATGCCGACGATGCTGCGATCGCCGACCTCGCCGACCACGCGGCTACGACCCTCACCGCGTTTCTCGACGTCCACGACGGTGCGATTCCCGACCCCGTCGGAGGGCGTCCTGAACTGAGCGACGCCGGCGTCCTCTCGGAGGTCATCACCGAGTACATGAACTCGGCTCAGCGGCGGGCCATGCAACGCATCGTCGAGCATCTGGCCTGACGCGTACCGCAGGACCGTGTTGCGATACGGTGTGACGATGAGTCAGTCGGTGGCTGGTCGTACGCGCCGTGCCATGGGCTCAGCATGACGGCCCGCGGGTCCGTCCGGCCGGGTCGGGTGTGCACATGATCCTCACCGAACGCATCGCGCACGCGGTTGCGGCGGGCGAGGTCACTGTGGCCTATCGACGCTGGACACGGCCGCGGGTGAAGTCCGGCTCGGAGTTCCGCACCGTCGCAGGACGTGTGCGGGTCGAGACGATCGAACCTGTGTCGGCCGCGGAGCTCACCGACGCAGACGCCCGCCGGGCCGGGTACGCCTCGCTCGACGACCTGACGGCGACGTTCTCCGGAGGCGCCTCCGATCCGGTCTTCCGCATCGGTCTGTCCTGGGTCGCGGCAGATGCTCGGGATGCGCTTGCGGCCGATGCGAACCTCACAGCCGAGGACGTTGCGAGCATCGACGCGCTCCTCGACCGGCTCGACGCGCGCACCCCTTGGGCGCGAAGCACCCTCGCCCGCATCCGACGTGAGCCCGGCATTACGGCGGGCGCGCTCGCCGGTGGCTTGCCGGTCGGAAAGGAGTCGCTCAAACGACGCATCCGCTCACTCAAAGAACACGGCCTGACCCGCAGTCTGCGGGTCGGCTACGAGCTGTCCGAACGCGGCCACGCCTACCTGAGCGCCACTGACCCATAGGCGAAGGAACCGCATCTACGAGGCGTGCTGTCAGGTTCCCATCCACCGGGTGAGATTTCAGATATATGAGAGCAGGAATGACGCTGGATGCCGACTCGGAGCCGAGTGCCACTCTTTCAAACTATCTGAGGAAATTTCCTGAGCGCCAAATCCACGTGAGCCGAGCGGGGCGGTCGACGAGCGCGAAGCGTGACGTGACGATCGCGTCGTTCGCACGCCACGAGAACGCCTGCCCGGATGCCGCCGGACCCTCTGCGTGGGCGTCCGTCACGTCCGCGCGGAAGCTCGGCCGGTTGGAGACCTCGGCCAGTGCGTCGAAGACGGCATCAGGTGAGAGGTCGATTTCGACGCTGCCACGCACACGGGGCGGCGCGGTCTGGTCAGTGATGCCTCGGAGGGCGAGTTCGTGCACGCCCCCGGCGTGAGGCCGCTTGACCGTGACACAGTGACAAGGTGTGGTGTGTGATGAGGAGGTGGTCTTCATGACCGACGACATCACGACAACCCTGGTGACGCGGCTTCGCATCGCGTTGCAATCGGCCGACGCGTCCGCTCGACTGCAGGCGGCAATGACCTCGGGAATCCACGCGGACAACGCATTTCTTCCGGTGCTCATCGCTCGGTGTGCCGTAGAGCCCGATTTCTACGTGCGCGACATGCTCACGTGGGCGATCACCCGACACGACCGCGCCCGAGCCGTCGATCTGCTGCTCCTCGAGCTTGCTTCAGCGACGCCTCAGGCGCGCAGCCAGGCGTTGCACAGTCTGTCGAAGCTGGGCGACACGCGCGCGTGGCCGGCGATCACCCTCGATCTGCTGCGAGACGAAGATGTCGAGGTCATGAAGGCCGCGTGGCGCACTGCAGCGGGCCTCGCGCCCGAGGACGAACGCCTCGGGCTGGCTCGCGAGCTGGGACGCAATTTCGGATGCGGCGACCGGGAGCTGCAGCGCAGCCTCAGCCGCGCGATCGCCATGCTCGGCAGTTACGCCGAGCCGATCGTCGCCGCGGCCTCCCGATCGAGCGAACCCGAGGTTCGCGCGCATGCGCTCATGACCGCGCATGTCATGGCGAACCCGAATGACAGCTTCGATGCCGCCGTCGAGGAAGCTCGACGCGTGGTCGCGTTGCGTGCCGCGCCCGCAGGTGAGGACGTCTGACATGCTGATCGGCGAGGTCGCCCGCCGAAGCGGTGTGAGCGCGCGCATGCTTCGGCACTACGACCGCATCGGCCTGGTCACGCCGGCCGAGCGCACCAGCGGCGACTACCGGCGGTACACCGCCGCCGACATCGAGCGACTGTTCCACGTTGAGAGCCTGCGAACGCTCGGCTTCAGCCTTGCCGAGATCGCGAACATCCTGGAAGCCGAGGATTTCGCGCCGGCGGAGCTCGTCACGCGTCTCGCCGAGCGCATGCGGGTCAAACTCGAAGCGACCACGGAGCTCCTCGCCCGCATCGAGCGGGTGCGATCGAGCGAACCGCGAAACTGGTCGGACATCCTGCGCGTCATCGAACTCATCCGCGGGTTCGACGCGGCCAGCGCTTCCGACCGCCAGCGAGCAGCTCTCGCGCTCGAGGAGGTCGATGAACGCGACACGACTGTTCTCATCGACGCTCTCCTGCGCGAAGACGAGCCGAACACCGCGGGCGCGCTCCTCTGGGCGCTCGCACGGACGGGGGATGCGGCGATACCTGCTCTCGCCGATGCGCTCGACTCCACCCAGCGGCAGCGGCGCCATCGGGCACTCGAAGCGCTTGTGAAGATCGGCACGCCGACGTCGCTGCGCGTCGTGGCCGCACAGACGGGGCACAACGACGAGCTTGTGCGCGCGAGGGCCACGATCACGGCGGGTGCGAGCGGGGACGTCTCGGTCATCGCCGCGCTCGTCGCCCTGGTCGCATCGGGCGACCTCGACATGGAAGCAGGCGACGCACTCGAGGCCCTTGCGAAGGATGACGTGACCATAAGGGCGATTGCACAGAAGGCTTCGGAGGCGATCACCGACACAGACGCCGACGGGCGCAGGCGCCTCGCGGGAATGCTCGCTACGATCCCCGGCCCGGACATCGATTCGACGTTGCACACTCTCGCCGCAGATCCCGACCCCTCAGTGGAGATCACCGCGCGCGCCCACCTCGCCGCTCGGTCCGGGCGCCGCTGACGCAATCCGGGCGGTTCACCGCCGGTCGATGTGGGTGACGATGGGGACCACGCGACGGCCGACATGCTTCGGTCGGGGCCGATGCGTGCTCGGTCGGTGATCAGGCCGCGTCGGCGAGCGGTCGGGCGCGCTGCAGCACCTCCACATCGCGCGAGAAGCCATCATCGCCGTGCCCGTCGTCGACCGCCTCCTGCGCGACGGACACCATGAGGTCGGCGAGACGGCTGTTCCAGACGGTGGTCGAGGTGCCGGCGTGCAGCTGCGCTGCCGCGAGCGCTGCACCCATGGCGCCGTGTCCGACGATGCCGATGCGGGTGAAATCGTGAGTCAAGTCCCAAGCCTGGATCGACATGAACCCGCAGGCAAGTACCCACACGGCGATCTGCCGATGAGCACGACAGGGCACGGCTAGGTCCGCGCCGAGATGCCGCCCTCGATGGTGCGCTTGATGTTCGAGGCAACAGTTGTACGGGGTGTCGTGCCGCTTGCGACCTCCTCGCATCCCGCGAAGACGAGGGACCAAGCGCGTTCTCGATCCACTTCGCGTCGAGGTCAGTTGTGAACTGGCCGCGCTCTTGGCCGCGCCGGATCAGACCAATGATGGCTTCATCGCCTTCGACGTTGCCGCCGTCGGATTCATCGTCCCTCCTGTCATCGGCGTAGCTGTGGAACAGGAAGAGGATGGGGTCTGCAACCTCACTCACCGCCGAGCCAGGCAGCTGAATCAGTATTCTTCCGGCCACAGCTGGACTTTGAGTGACTGTTCGAGTCGGACGATTGTGTCGACGTTCGGGTAGGCCTTCCCGCCGAGGATCTTCAGCAACGCGGGGTGCGTGAGGCCGGCGGCCTCGGCGATCTGCCGGTAGGGCCGACCGTCGATGGCCTTCTTGAGTTCAAACGCGTTCAGGCGGCGACCTCTGCGCTCGGGTCATCGAGCGGCACAACGAGCCAGTCCTCGTCTTCCCGAGCAGGGGAGTGACTGCGCGGCGGAAGGCGCTTCTCCCTGACCATCGAGCCCTCTCAAGTAGGTGGAAAATCCTGACTTGCTTGTTGAGTTCTCGGATTGCTGTGCCGGATTCTCGCGAAGGCGGGAACCTGACACGTGTGTTCGGATCGCTGAAGAGCTGTTTGGGGTGAGTAACGGGGCTTGAACCCGCGACCTCCTGGACCACAACCAGGCGCTCTACCGACTGAGCTATACCCACCATGTGCTCGATCTCACGATCGAGACAACTCCACGATCTTACACCACCTTGCCGTCGAACTCGTTCACGACCGAGGCGGCCAGCTCTTGGAATTCCTGCGAGGTCGGGCCGGGCTCGGCGACGAACAGACCGCGGCGGTAGTACTCGAGCTCACGGATGGATTCGAGGATGTCGGCCAGGGCTCGATGGCCGCCGTTCTTGCTCGGTGCGTTGAAGTAGGCGCGCGGGAACCAGCGTTTTGCGAGCTCTTTGATGGAGGAGACGTCGACGTTGCGATAGTGCAGATGCGCGTCGAGACGAGGCATGAACTTCGAGATGAACGCGCGGTCGGTGCCGATCGTGTTGCCCGCGAGCGGGGCCTTCTGCTCGTCGGGCACGTGACGCAGCACGTACTCGAGCACCTGGTACTCGGCATCGGCGACGCTGACGCCATTCGGGATCTCTTCGATGAGGCCCGACTGGGTGTGCATGGCGCGTACGAAGTCGCCCATCGACTCGAGGGCGCTGGCGTCGGGCTTGATGACGATGCTGAGGCCCGCGTCGACCGGCTTCAGGTCGTAGTCGGTGATGACGACGGCGATCTCGACCAATTCGTCGACCTCGAGGTCGAGCCCGGTCATCTCGCAGTCGATCCAGACCAGGCGGTCACTCGAGGAGGTCATGGCCGCGAGTCTACCGGGCGCGGCCGACACGACCTCGCGGCTGGTTGGTGCCCCCGGCAGGAATCGAACCTGGTGCTGGTGGTGCCCCCGGCAGGAATCGAACCTGCGACCGACAGATTAGAAGGCTGCTGCTCTATCCGCTGAGCTACGGGGGCCGGCCCGTCAAGCTTAGCGAACCGCGTCGGCGGCGGTCCCTCAGGCTTCCGTGGGCACATGGGTCGCGTCCGTCGCCCCGGCGGGTCGCGCCGGGCGGCCGCGGATGGCGAGCCCGACGGCGGGGAAGACCAGCACGGAGCACATGCCGGCTGCGACGAGCGCGGCTGCCGTTCCCGTGGTGAGGTCCCCCTGTTCGACGCCGATCGCGGTCACGGCCACGATGATCGGCAGTCCCGTCGCCCCGAACAGGCCGGTCGCCAGCCGGTCGCGCGACGACGATCCGGGTGGTGCCGCGATCGTCGACGGGATGCCTCGGACGAGGATGAGGGCGACGGCGAAGACCGGGATGAGCAGCAGCGTGGCGGGGTCGGTGACGAGGGCTTCGAGGTCGAAGGTGACGCCGGTGGAGATGAAGAAGATCGGCACGAGCAGGCCGTAGCCGACGCCTTCGAGCTTGCCTTCGACGGACTCGATGTCGCGCTCGGGGGCGCCGGAGAGGAGGAGTCGGTACAGCACGCCGGCGACGAACGCACCGAGCAGCATGTCGAGGCCGAGCAGCGCGCTGAGCGCGGCGAGGGCGAGCAGGATGAACACGACGAGGCGCACGGCGAACTGCCCGCTGGTGTGCAGCGTCGCGGTGATGACGCGGTGCATCCGCTTCCCGGCACCGCGGGCCGCGAGCCAGATCGCGAGTCCGGCGACGATGACGAAGAGGACGAGGACGGATGCCGCCGCCATGGGCGACCTGCCGCTCAAGAAGAGCGAGATCGCGAGGAGCGGCCCGAACTCGCCGACCGCGCCGATCGCGAGCACACCGATCCCGAAGGGGGTCCGCAGGTCGCCCGCGTCTCGCAGCATGGGCATGATCGTGCCGAGCGCGGTCGAGGCGAGCGCGATGCCGATGAAGACGGCCGCGGACAGGTGCGGTGCGAGCAGCGCGGCGAGGCCGATGCCTGCGGCGAGTGAGACCAGCCAGCCCAGGGTGGCGCGGGTGAGCGGACGGCCGCGGATGGCACGGAAGTCGATCTCGTTCCCGGCGAGGAAGAAGAGCATGGCGAGGCCGAAGTCGGCGAGCGCGGACGACACTTCGCCCGGTTGGATCCAGCCGAGGATCGCGGGCCCGAAGAGGAGTCCGAGCAGGATCTCGAAGACGACGAGCGGCACCGGGAGGAGCCTTCCGACGAAGCGCGCGATGATCGGCGCGACGACCGCGATGGCCGGGAAGAGGACGAGTGTGGCGAGCGAGAGGTCGAGTGGCATCTTCCTCCCCTTTCTGGCGGAGGGCGGCCCGTCGAAGGCCGCCCACTTGCGCTGATCGTAGCGGCGCGCAACCCCCTCCCACGCGTCGCATGACCGAAACATCGCGGGGGTAGGGTCGGTCCATGCGCGAGCAACAGGCGGCGATCATCGCCGAACTCAACGTGAGCCCGACCATCGTTCCGGCGGAGGAGGTGCGTCGGCGCATCGATTTCCTGAAGGACTACCTCCGGCGTTCAGGCGCGCGCGGCTTGGTGCTCGGCATCAGCGGTGGTCAGGACTCGACTCTCGCCGGGCGGCTCTGCTCGCTCGCGGTCGCCGAACTCGCGGAGGAGGGGGTGCCGGCGCGATTCGTCGCGGTGCGCCTGCCCTACGGTGTTCAGCATGATGAGGACGATGCGCAACTGGCGCTGACCTACATCCAGCCACCCGAGACGGTGACGGTGAACATCAAGGCCGGCGTCGACGGCGTGGCCGAGGCCTACGAGGAGGCAACCGGCGCTGCGATCAGCGACTTCGGCAAGGGCAATGTGAAGGCCCGGCTGCGCATGGTGGCCCAGTACGCCATCGCGGGTGAGGGTGGACTGTTGGTGGTGGGCACCGACCATGCGGCCGAGGCGGTGACGGGCTTCTTCACGAAGTTCGGCGACGGCGGCGCCGACGTGCTGCCGCTGACCGGCCTCACGAAGCGGCAGGGGCGAGCGTTACTGGAGTACCTCGAGGCGCCCGAGCGGCTCTCCGCGAAGACGCCGACGGCGGACCTGCTCGATGACGACCCCGGTCAGTCGGACGAGGCGAACCTGGGACTCACGTATGTCGACATCGATGACTACCTCGAGGGGCGTGAGATCGACGATGCGGTCGCCGAGCGCATCGAGCACCGCTTCCTGTCGACGAGGCACAAGCGAACGGTGCCGGCTTCGCCGTTCGACGGGTGGTGGCGTGCCGACACGATCGGCTGAGATCGTGCCGCGCTGATCGGCGATCGCGACGAACGGCCGCGGGCGATGCCCGCGGCCGTTCGTCTGCGGGTGTTCGGCGTTCGATCAGTGCACAGGTGTCAGCGCTCAGCGTCGACGGACGCCTGCGCCGGCCGCAGGTTCACCGCGGTGGGTGCGCTCGCGTCGACGTCGCTCAGCGGCGCGGGTTCGGGCACCAGCCGCTCCTCGCGGTAGCGTTCGTGGTGCTGTTCGGCGACCCAGCTGTCCTGCTCGGCGGCGAGGGCCTGCTCGGGCCGAGCCCGCTCGGCGCGCCAGCCGGCGAGGTCGTTCTGGAACTGCTTCTTCGCGCGCCCAGGGTGGCGCTGCCACTCGAGCATGCGGTCGCGGAAGTCGGCGACCGCCGGCTCGAGCTGGTAGCCGAACGTCGCCGAGGACCGCTTCAGCTCGTGCAGCTGATGTGCGGCCCAGTTGGCGGCGACGTCCGAGCCTCGGATCGGCAGGAGTCGTACGTGGATGTCGGCCTGACCGACCGCGCGGTCCGCCAGTACCTGCTCTTGCGGGGTGAGCGAGTTCCAGACGGATGCCTCGGTCGCGGCATCGACGAGCGCGGCGATCGCCGCGCTCTTCAGTTCACGGTCGCGCTGGGTGACCATGCGCTTGATCGCCGCGCTGGAGATCCACGCGGCGAGCAGGCCGGCGACGATGACGGCCACGAACAGCACGATTGCGGCGAAGATCGCGGGACGGGCCGCGCTCGAGCCGAGCCAGGAGATGAGGTCGTTCAGCCACTGCATGAGCGCAGGCTACCCGCGGAGCCACGCTGCGCCCGCAACCGCGCTCGGCGTGCCGGACCCGGGTTCGGCACGCCGAGGCATCCGGTCAGCGGAACACCTCGGCGGCGTCGCGCGACGTGGTGAACCCGCCGAGCTCGATCGCGCGTGCGAGACCCGGACGCGCGCGGCGCGCGAGGAACCGCTCCCCGTCTTCCGCCGCGACGCGCTCGATGTGCCCCAGCACCGTGCCGTCGGGTGCGGCGACGCGCCACAGGTTCGAGCGTGCGGATGCGAACCGCAACCCGGGGACGTCGGCCGGGAACCGCTCTCGCCCCGGCGTCGTCGCGCTGCTCGTACGCGGGTGGAACATGGTCTCGGACATGGTGATCGCTCCTCTCGTCGACGGCAGCCGGCCCTGCGTTCACGATCACGCTAGGGCCGGCCACCGACATCGCCGAGGGCGCGGGCACGGAACGGATCACCCCGAGTGTGGGGCGACCGTCGTCCGCGAGCTCAGGCCAGCGCCGTGCCGTGCGCGGCGAACGGCTCGATCCGGTCGATCTCCTCGGTCGTCAGTGGGGGAGCGTCGAGCGCGGCCACGTTCTGCTCGAGCTGCGCGACGCTCGACGCGCCGATGAGGGCGCTCGCCACGAGCGGCTGCCTGAGCACCCAGCTCAGCGCGAGCTGCGCGAGCGACTGACCGCGTTCCTCGGCGATCGCGGACAGGGCGCGGGCCCGCTCGAGGTACGACTCGCTGATCTGCTCGACCGAGAGGAATCGGCTGGTGGCCGCGCGCGAGTCGGCGGGCACCTGGCCGGACAGGTACCGGTCGGTGAGCAGGCCCTGTGCGAGCGGCGAGAACACGATGCTCGCGGCACCCACCTCGTCGAGCGCTTCGAAGAGGCCGTCCTCGATATGCCGGTCGAACATGGAGTACCGCGGCTGATGGATCGTGAGCGGCACGCCTTCGGCGGCGAGCGCTTCGGCGGCGCGGCGAGTCTGTTCCGGCGAGTAGTTCGAGATGCCGACGTACAGCGCCTTGCCCTGACGGACCGCGGTCGCGAGCGCGCCCATGGTCTCCTCGATCGGCGTGCCGGGGTCGGGCCGGTGCGAGTAGAACACGTCCACGTACTCGAGCCCGAGACGGCCGAGGCTCTGGTCGAGTGAGGCGAGCAGCGACTTCCGCGAGCCCCACTCGCCGTAGGGGCCCGGCCACATGAGGTAGCCGGCCTTCGTGGAGACGATGAGCTCGTCGCGATAGGGCCTGAGGTCGGAGGCAAGGAGCCGGCCGAAGTTCTCCTCCGCACTGCCGGGCGGCGGCCCGTAATTGTTCGCCAGGTCGAAGTGCGTGATGCCGAGGTCGAACGCGCGGCGCACGATCGCACGCTGGGTGTCGAGCGCGCGGTCGTGACCGAAATTGTGCCAGAGCCCCAGCGAGAGCGCCGGCAGCCGGAGTCCGCTCCGTCCGACTCGGTTGTAGCGCATACGTTCGTACCGGTCGGGGCTGGGGGCATACGTCATACCGCCACTCTATGGCGGAGGTAGCCTGGGACGATGCAGAGCTTCGTTCTCGCCGGTGGCTGCTTCTGGTGCCTCGACGCCGTGTACCGCACGCTCCGCGGTGTGCACGAGGTCGTCTCGGGGTACACGGGCGGTACCACGCCGCATCCGTCGTATGAGGAGGTCTGCACGGGCGCGACCGGTCACGCCGAGGTCGTGCGCGTCGACTTCGACCCGGAGGCGATCCCGGCAGACGTCATCCTCGATGTCTTCTTCACGCTCCACGACCCCCGCCAGCTCAACCGGCAGGGCAACGACATCGGCACCCAGTACCGCTCGGCGATGTTCTTCGTCGGCGACGACCAGCGCGAGCGGTTCGAGCGGGCGCGCGAGCGCGCCGCCTCGTGGTGGGACGGCGAGATCGTCACGACGATCGAGCCGCTCGGCGAGTTCTTCCCGGCCGAGGAGTACCACCAGGACTTCTTCGCCAAGAATCCGGGCCAGGGCTACTGTCTCGCCGTCGCGCTCCCCAAGGTGAACAAGATCCGCCGCTCGTACGCGGAGTACCTCGTCGCCTGACCTTCCTCCACAGCCAGGCGCGATCCGGCACGTTCCACGGATGCGCCCGGCGGGCGAGCGGATGCCTCGTCGGCACGGGATCCTCGACGCACGACACCCGGGGCGATCCGGCACGAGCGCTCCGGGTGTCGCGGACCGTCAGCTCGGCGGCCGTCCATCCCAAGGAGCGAACAATGACCGACCTCATCACCGTCACCGGCATCGTGGGCAGCGACCCGCGAGCCATCGTCACGGGCCAGCAGCTGCCCATCACCTCATTCCGGCTGGCATCGACTCGACGCTATTTCAACCGCACCACCAACAGCTGGGAGGATGCGGGCACCAACTGGTACACCGTGTCGGCGTTCCGACAGCTCGCCTTCAACGCGAACGCGTCACTCCGGAAGGGCGAGCACGTCCTCGTGCACGGACGCTTGAAGCAGCGCCCGTGGCAGGCCGGCGACAGGGCCGGCGTCGCGATCGAGATCGAGGCCGACGCCATCGGTCATGACCTGTCCTGGGGCATGACCCAGCTGCGCCGGCTCGAGCATGAGCCGCGCCGCGAGGGCGGCGAGGGCGGCGAGGGCGGCGATGCGACCACGACCACCCCCGAGGGGGGAGCGGTCGCGCCCGATGCCGCCGCCGACACGCCTGAGACGACCGACGACCTCGCGGTCCACCTCGACGAGTTCGACGACGAGGACGAGTTCGAGGGCGACGCGGAGGACGAGGACGACGAGGCGGAAGCCGACGAGCCGCACTCGACGTCACCGGGCATCGCCGCGTTCGCGTCCTGATCCGGCCGCCGGCCGTCCATCGCCCGTCGGGTTCGACCGCCTAGACTCGGCACGGGCGGTGGGCTGCCGCCGGAACAGGGGAGACATGTCGAGGCGGTACCGCACGTCGGTGGCTCTGGCTTTCGCCGGGGCCACGCTCATGATCGGGCTCACGGGGTGCAGCTTCGGCGACGCCCAACCGAGCCCCAGCCCGACGCAGACCGCGGCGCCCACCGAGGCGCCTCCGGCGCCGCCCGAGTTCCATCCCGACCTGTCGGCCACCGAGAACCTCCCGTTCTTCGACTCCGTCAATCAGTCGGTCGTCGCGGCCGATCCGAACGCCGGTGGCCGGGCATTCATCGATGCGCTCGTCGCGGCCGGCTTCGACAAGGCCGCCATGCAGGTCACGGCCGATCGCACGACGATCGACGAGGCCGCCGACTCGGTGCAGTTCTCGGTGGCGTTCCAGGGCGAGTGCCTCGTCGGCCAGTACGGGCCGAAATCCGGCGGGTACCACGGTGCGGTGCGTCCGATCCTCGGCACCGGGACCTGCCTGGTCGGTCAGACCCGCCCCATAGACTGGTAGCAATATGGCTGAGTACATCTATTCGATGGTTCGCGCCCGCAAGGCGGTCGGCGACAAGGTGATCCTCGACGACGTCACGATGGCGTTCCTTCCCGGAGCGAAGATCGGCGTCGTCGGGCCGAACGGCGCTGGAAAGTCCACGATCCTGAAGATCATGGCGGGGCTCGACCAGCCCTCCAACGGCGAGGCGCGGCTGAGCCCGGGGTTCTCGGTGGGCATCCTCATGCAGGAGCCCGTGCTCGATGAGTCGAAGACCGTGCTCGAGAACGTGCAGGAGGGCGTGGGCCCGATCAAGGGCAAGCTCGACCGGTTCAATGAGATCTCGCTCGCGATGGCCGACCCCGACGCCGACTTCGACACGCTGCTCGCCGAGATGGGCACGCTGCAGGAAGAGATCGACGCCGCCGACGCGTGGGACCTCGACTCGCAGCTCGAGCAGGCGATGGACGCGCTGCGCACACCGCCGAGCGACACGCCGGTCTCCGTCCTCTCCGGCGGTGAGAAGCGACGCGTCGCGCTCTGCAAGCTGCTGCTGCAGAAGCCCGACCTGCTGCTCCTCGACGAGCCCACCAACCACCTCGACGCCGAGAGCGTGCTCTGGCTCGAGCAGCACCTCGCGAAGTACCCCGGCGCCGTGCTCGCCGTCACGCACGACCGGTACTTCCTCGACCACGTCGCGGAGTGGATCTGCGAGGTCGACCGCGGCCGCCTGTACCCGTATGAGGGCAACTACTCGACGTACCTCGAGAAGAAGGCCGAGCGCCTCGAGGTGCAGGGCAAGAAGGACCAGAAGCTCCAGAAGCGACTGAAAGACGAACTCGAGTGGGTCCGCTCGAACGCGAAGGGCCGTCAGGCCAAGTCGAAGGCCCGTCTCTCGCGGTATGAAGAGATGGCCGCCGAGGCGGAGCGCACCAAGAAGCTCGACTTCGAGGAGATCCAGATCCCGCCGGGGCCGCGCCTCGGTGACGTCGTGCTCGAGGCGAAGCAGCTCGAGAAGGGCTTCGGCGACCGAATGCTGATCGACGGGCTGAGCTTCTCGCTGCCCCGCAACGGCATCGTGGGCATCATCGGCCCGAACGGCGTCGGCAAGTCGACGCTGTTCAAGACCATCGTCGGGTTCGAAGAGCTCGACGGCGGCACGCTCAAGGTCGGTGAGACCGTGAAGATCTCCTACGTCGACCAGTCGCGCACGGGCATCGACCCGAACAAGACGCTCTGGGAGGTCGTCTCCGACGGTCTCGACTACATCCAGGTCGGCAAGTCCGAGGTGCCGAGCCGGGCCTACGTCTCCACCTTCGGGTTCAAGGGTCCCGACCAGCAGAAGCGTGCCGGCA